>JASGGG010000023.1:0-34672 GCA_047605165.1 Nocardioidaceae bacterium | reverse complement strand
TCCGACGTGTTCGCCCGCGACACCGCCGAGATCATGGAGGGCGCGGGCATCCGGGCGATGGTGCTGCCGCGCCCGCTGCCGACGCCGGTGCTGGCGTACGCGATCCGGCACCTGGGTTGTGCCGCCGGGGTGATGGTGACCGCGAGCCACAACCCGCCGCAGGACAACGGCTACAAGGTCTATCTCGGCGACGGCAGCCAGATCGTCCCGCCTGCCGACACCGACATCTCGACGCAGATCGCCGCGGTCGGGCCGGTCGGAGAACTGCCGCGCGGTGACGGCTGGACGACACTGAGCGACGAGGTCTTATCGTCCTATCTCGCGGCGACCAGCGCGTTGGTCGACACCTGCGGCCCGCGCGAGATCGTCACCGTGTACACGCCGATGCACGGCGTCGGCGGCGACGTCGTGGAGAAGGCGATGAAGCTGGCCGGCTTCCCCGCGCCGCACTCGGTGCCGCAGCAGTTCGAGCCCGACGCGGACTTCCCGACCGTCGCGTTCCCCAACCCGGAGGAGCCTGGGGCCATGGACCTCGCGATGACGCTCGCCGCCGAGGTGAGCGCCGATCTGGTGGTGGCCAACGACCCCGACGCCGACCGTGCCGCCGTCGCGGTGCCCGGCCCGCACGGCTGGCGGATGCTCCGCGGCGACGAGGTAGGCGCCCTGCTCGCGGACTTCCTGCTCCGCACGGGAATTCGTGGCACGTACGCCTGCTCGATCGTCTCCTCGTCACTGCTCGGCCGGATGGCCGCGGCACACGAGCAGCCCTACGTCGAGACACTGACCGGCTTCAAGTGGATCGGCCGGCTACCCGGTCTGGTGTTCGGGTACGAGGAGGCACTGGGCTACTGCGTCTCGCCGGATCAGGTGAAGGACAAGGACGGCGTGTCCGCGCTGCTGCGGATCGTCGAGCTCGCCGCGATCCTCAAGGCGTCGGGGCAGACGCTCCAGGACCGGCTCGACGAGATCGCGACCACCTACGGTGTGCATGCCACCGACCAGCTGTCGGTGCGCGTCACCGACCTTTCCCTGATCGCCGCGGCGATGGAGCGGCTGCGCTCCGCTCCACCCGCGTCGCTGGGGGGCCTCCCGGTCGAGCAGGTCGAGGATCTCGCGCAGGGCAGCCCCGAGCTGCCACCAACCGACGGCCTGCGCTACCGGCTGGCCGAGGAAGCACGGGTGATCGTGCGTCCATCCGGTACCGAGCCGAAGATCAAGTGCTACCTGGAGGTCGTCGTACCCGTCACCGATTCGCTCGACGCCGCCCGCATCGCCGCAGCCGGCCGCTTGGACGCGATCCGCTCCGACCTCGCCGAGGCTGCCGGACTGTAATCCCCGCCGAGTTGGCACGAATCTACGCCGAGTTGGCACGAATCCTCACCGAGTTGGCATGAATCCCCACCGAGCCTGTGGAAAAACTGGCGATTCGCGCCAACTCGGCCTCAGCGAGCCCCAACGCTAGGCTGAGCCGGTGACGACCGCAGTCCACGCCCTCTCCCCTGCCGACCTCGCCGATGCGACGTCGTCGGACTCGTCGCTGCGCCGGTTCCTGCACGGGCTGCCCGGGGTCGACCAGGTCGGTGCGGAGCAGCGCGCGGCGGGGCTCGGCACCCGGTCGATCAAGACCACGGCCAAGGCGTACGCACTCGACCTGGCGATCCGGATGGTCGACCTGACCACGCTCGAAGGCGCCGACACCCCCGGCAAGGTCAAAGCCCTTGCCAACAAGGCGATGCGCCCCGACCCTGCCGATCCGACCTGCCCGTCGACCGCGGCGGTGTGCGTCTACCCCGACCTCGTCGCGGTCGCGAAGCAGACACTGAAGGGCAGCGGCGTCCAGGTCGCAGCGGTCGCGACGGCCTTCCCGAGCGGGCGTGCCGCGATGGACGTGAAGCTGGCCGACACCCGCGATGCGGTCGAGGGGGGTGCCGACGAGATCGACATGGTGATCGACCGGGGCGCGTTCCTGGCGGGCCGCTACCTGGAGGTGTACGAGGAGATAGCCGCGGTCCGCGAGGCCTGCCAACGAGCCAAGGGTGAGGACGCCCACCTCAAGGTGATCTTCGAGACCGGCGAGCTGCAGACCTACGACAACGTACGGCGGGCGAGCTGGCTGGCGATGCTGGCCGGTGCGCACTTCATCAAGACCTCGACCGGCAAGGTCACCCCGGCAGCGACCCTGCCGGTCACACTGGTGATGCTGGAGGCGGTGCGCGACTGGCGCGAGATCACCGGCCAGCAGATCGGCGTCAAGCCGGCCGGCGGCATCCGCACCGCCAAGGACGCAATCAAGTACCTCGTGATGGTCAACGAGATCTGCGGCGACGACTGGCTCGACCCCGACTGGTTCCGGTTCGGCGCCTCCACGCTGCTCAACGACCTGCTGATGCAACGCACCAAGCTCACCACCGGCCGCTACTGGGGCCCCGACTACTTCACCCTGGACTGACATGGCCCGCTTCGAGTACGCCCCCGCGCCCGAGTCGCGCACGATCGTCGACATCAAATCGTCCTACGGGCTGTTCGTCGACGGCGACTTCGTCGACGGATCCGGCACGTCGTTCAAGACGATCTCCCCATCGAGCGAGGAGGTGCTCGCCGAGGTCGCCGAGGCCAGCGACGCCGACGTCGACCGCGCCGTCAAGGCCGCGCGCCGAGCGTACGCTCGCACCTGGTCACGCATGAGCGGCCGGGATCGCGGCAAGTACCTCTTCCGCATCGCCCGGCTGCTCCAGGAGCGGTCACGGGAGTTCGCGGTGCTCGAGTCGCTCGACAACGGCAAGCCGATCAAGGAGTCGCGCGACACCGACGTGCCACTGGCGGCGGCGCACTTCTTCTACTACGCCGGCTGGGCCGACAAGTTGGAGTACGCCTTCGCGGGCAAGGAGCCGAAGCCGCTGGGCGTCGCGGGTCAGGTGATCCCGTGGAACTTCCCGCTCTTGATGCTGGCCTGGAAGATCGCGCCCGCACTGGCGACCGGCAACACCGTCGTACTCAAACCGGCCGAGACCACGCCGTTGACCGCACTGCTGTTCGCCGAGGTCTGCCAGCAGGCCGACCTGCCACCGGGCGTGGTCAACATCGTGACCGGTGCCGGCGATACCGGCCGCGCGGTCGTGTCCCACCCGGGCGTGGACAAGGTCGCGTTCACCGGCTCGACCGAGGTCGGTCGGCAGATCGCCCGCGCAATCGCGGGCAGCGACAAGAGGGTGACGCTCGAGCTCGGCGGCAAGGCGGCGAACATCGTCTTCGACGACGCACCGATCGACCAGGCCGTCGACGGCATCGTCAACGGGATCTTCTTCAACCAGGGGCACGTGTGCTGCGCCGGATCGCGGCTGCTCGTGCAGGAGTCGGTGGCCGACGAGGTGCTGGCCCGGCTCAAGCGACGGATGCGGACGCTGCGCGTCGGCGACCCGCTGGACAAGAACACCGACATCGGCGCGATCAACTCCCGCGAACAGCTCGACAAGATCCGAGCGCTGTCGGAAGTCGGCGAGGCAGAGGGCGCCGAGCGCTGGTCCCCCGCGTGCGACCTGCCCGCGACCGGCTTCTGGTTCGCCCCGACGATCTTCACCGGCGTCACCCAGGCCCACCGGATCGCCCGCGAGGAGATCTTCGGGCCGGTGCTCTCGGTGCTGACCTTCCGTACGCCCAAGGAAGCCGTCGAGAAGGCCAACAACACGCCGTACGGGCTGTCCGCCGGCATCTGGACCGACAAGGGCTCCCGGATCCTCTGGATGGCGGACAAGCTGCGCGCTGGCGTCGTCTGGGCCAACACGTTCAACAAGTTCGATCCGACCTCGCCGTTCGGCGGCTACAAGGAGTCCGGCTACGGCCGCGAGGGCGGGCGGCACGGTCTGGAGGGCTACCTGCGATGACGCGTGCAGACGTCACCCCGCGAGCGAAGCGAGCCAACCAGTCCGCAGACCCGGCCACGCACCCACCGCACCGCGGCACCAGCGACCACACACCCAACCGCACGGAAGGGACCAACGACCGATGACGCGTGTAGACGTCAAGAAGACGTACAAGCTGTATATCGGCGGCGAGTTCCCGCGGTCGGAGTCGGGGCGAACGTACGAGGTGCTCGACGCCAAGGGTCGCTTCCTGGCCAATGTCGCGAGGGGCTCCCGCAAGGACGCGCGCGACGCGGTCGTCGTCGCCCGCAAGGCGTTCGGCGGCTGGTCGGGCAGGACCGCCTACAACCGCGGCCAGATCCTCTACCGGGTCGCCGAGGTGATGGAGGGGCGCCGCGACCAGTTCGTCGCGGAGCTCCAGGCCAGCGAGGGGCTACCGATCGCGAAGGCCCGTACGTACGTCGAGGCGTCGATCGACCGTTGGGTCTGGTACGCCGGGTGGACCGACAAGATCGCGCAGGTCGTGGGCGGCGCCAACCCGGTAGCCGCGCCGTACTTCAACCACTCCACCCCGGAGCCGACCGGTGTGGTCGCGATCGTCGCGCCGCGCGGACCGCTGCTCGGGCTGACCAGTGTGCTGGCTCCGGTGATCGCGACCGGCAACACCGCGGTCGTGATCGCCAGCGAACGCTACCCGGTGCCCGCCATCACGCTCGCGGAGTGCTTGGCGACCGCCGACGTACCCGCTGGTGTCGTCAACATCCTGACCGGGTCGGCGGCCGAGATCGCGCCCTGGCTGGCCACGCACATGGACGTCGACGGCATCGACCTGACCGGCATCGACGACGATGCCCTAGCCACCCGGCTGGAGGCGGACGCAGCCGAGAACCTCAAGCGCGTACGCCGCCCAGCGGCCGAGGACCTGCTCGCCGCCCCCGACCTGTCCCGGATCACCCGGTTCCTGGAAACCAAGACTGTCTGGCACCCGATCGGCATCTGACCCCCGGTGATCGAGTAGCGAGGAACGAGCGTATCGAGATCGCGCCGGGGTTGGTCTCGATACGGGCTCGTCCCTCGCCCTACTCGACCGGCCTGTCGGACTCGCCCTGCTCGACCGGCCTGTCGGACTCGCCCTACTCGACCAGCGACTGCCCCCGTTGCCGGGCCACCTCGAGCACGGCGTATTCGAAAGCGTCCAGGCCCCGCTCGACGTCGATCTCGCGGACGTCCTCACCCGGGTGGTGGCTGATGCCGTCGTAACAGCGCAGGAACAGCATGCCGATGTCGGTCGTCGCCGCCATCGCCATGGCGTCATGACCGGCCCGGCTCCACAACCCGCGCGCCGCATCGTCCCCGGTCGAGGCGATGCCCGCGATGACCGCCTGTTGCAGCCAGCCGGCACAGGCGGCGGCAGGCGCACGGTGTGTCTCGACCACCTTGAACTCGAGGTGTCTGCTGGTGCAGATGTCGTTCAACGCCGTCCGGATGCGCTCCCAGCTCGCGTCGCGCTCCTCGTCTGTCGCGGCCCGGAGGTCGAGGCTGAAGTCGGCGCGGCCGGGGATCACATTGATGCCGCCCGGGCTCACCTCGATCCGCCCGACAGTCGCGACGCTCTGCGAGGCTCTGCCGATCCGCTCGATCGCGGTGATCGCCTCACTCGCCCCGACCAAGGCGTCGCGGCGCCTCTCGTAAGGCGTGCCGCCGGCATGCCGGGCCTCGCCGAGGATCGTGAGCCGGAACCGGCGGGCACCGGCGATGCGGGTGACGTAGCCGAGCGAGACATCAGCCGCCTCCAGCGCCGGCCCCTGCTCGATGTGCGCCTCCAGATAGCCGACAAGCTCGTCGCGCTGTCGTGCCGCGTCTCCGACCCGACGCGGGTCCAGCCCGAAGTCCACGAAGGCCTGGTGCAGGGTGACGCCGTTCTTGTCGCGAAGCTCCCACCAGTCCGGGTCCCAGGTGCCGGCCACAGCGTGGCTGCCGAGCAGCGCCTTCCCGAACCGGGTACCTTCCTCGTCGCTGAAACCGATCACCTCCAGCGCGAACGGAAACTCGTCGAGTCGGTCCCCCAGTCGCTCGGCGACCGCGATCGCCATCACCACGCCGAGCATCCCGTCGTAGCTGCCGGCGTTGGTGACGGTGTCCAGGTGCGACCCGAGCAACAGCGCCGGCAGTCCGGGCTCGCGGCCTTCCCTTCTGCCGCACTGGTTCCCCGCGGCGTCCTGCCAGGTGCGCAGGCCGGCCCGCCGCATCCAGCGCGCCACCGCGGCGTTGGCGTCGGCGTGCTCGCGCGACAGGTACACCCGCTCGAGTCCGTGGGAGATCGAGGAGAACCTGTCGAGGAAGGCGCATCGGTCCAGGACCTCCGCCGCCGAGCCCGGCGTCACGCGTAGACCTCGCTCGCCGCTCCGACGCCGGCACCCGCCTTGACGGGTACGCCGGCGGCGCGCAGCACCTGCTCCAGCGCCGCCAGGGTGAGGAGCACCGCATCCCTGCGGGCGTTGTAGCCCATCGTGCCGATCCGCCACACCTTCCCGTGCAGCGGGCCGAAGGACGTCCCGATCTCGATGCCGAAGTCCGTCAGCAGCGCCGCCCGGACTCGCTCCCCGTCGACGCCCTCGGGGATCTGCACCGCGACGACGTTGTTCATCTTGTGCCGGACGTCGCCGAAGACGGCGAGGCCGAGCGCCTCGACGCCGACCAGCATGGCCCGGCCGTGCAGCTCGTGGCGATCGACGGCGGCGTCGATTCCTTCCAGGACCAGCAACCGGGCACACTCGCGGGCGGCGTACAGCATGCTGGTGGCCTCGGTGTGGTGGTTCAGCCGGCGCGGTCCCCAATAGTCCATGATCTGGGCAAGGTCGAGGTAGTTGGACGCGATCCGGGCGCCTCGGTCGACGTCGTCGGTGCCGCGGATCCCGGCTTCGACGTGCTTGCGTGCGTCGATCACCTCGACCGCCCGCGACGAGATCGTCGTCGGCGCGCTGCCGGGCGGGCCACCCAGGCACTTCTGGAGGCCCGCGGTGGCGACGTCGATCCCCCAGTCGTCGGTGCGGAACGTGTTGCCACCCAGCGAGGCGGTCGCGTCGCAGTAGAGCAGCGCGTCGTGTCGGCGGCAGATCTCACCGAGATCGGCGAGCGGCTGGCACATCGTCGTGGCGGTGTCGCCCTGGACGACCGCGACCAGCATGGGCCGGACCCGTGCCACCGCCTGCTCGAGCACCTCGGGCTCGAATACTTCTCCCCAGGGCACCTCGACGGTGTGCACCTCGGCCTGGCAGCGCTCCGCGATCTCGGCCAGCAGGTGACCGAAGCGGCCGAACACCGGGACGAGGACCCGGTCTCCGGGCCGCAGCAACGACACCAGGGCCGCCTCGATCCCCGCGCGGGACGTGCCGTCGACCAGGAACGTCTGCTCGTTGGCCGTGCGGAAGACCTCGCGATACAACACCATGGTGTCGTTCATCGCATCGGTCATCCACGGGTCGAACTGTCCCACCAACGGCGCCGACATCGCCCGAAGCACCCGGGGGTCCACCGAGATCGGGCCCGGTCCCATCAGCAGCCGGGCGGGCGGGTTGAGGGGTTCCACTAGTTGGCCTCCTTGACGGGCCGGGCCAGGATCCGGCCCCAGTCGTGGTCGGGTCGCTCGACGTCGATGGCGTCCCCGCGGATCACCGTGCGGACGATTCGCCCGCCGTAGCGCATGCCGTCGTACGCCGAGATCGGGTTGCGGTGGGCGAGCCGGCGGACGTCGATACGGTAGTTGACGCCGGTGTCGTAGATGGCCAGGTCGGCGTCGGCGCCCACCGCGATCCGGCCCTTGCCGGTCAGGCCCACCAGGTCCGCGGTGTTGCGCGACATCCAGTTGCTGACGCGGCTCAACGCGATCCCCCGCCGGCGCGCCTCCTGGGCGACCGCGCTGAAGCCGACCTGGAGGCCGGATACCCCGCCCCAGGCCCGCTGCAAGTCTCCGTCGCCGCGGGTCTTCTCGTCGGCGGTGGCCGGCGAGTGGTCGCTGACGATGCAGTCGATGACGCCAGCCCGCAAACCGCTCCACAGCTCCTCGCGGTTGCCGGAGTCGCGGATCGGCGGACAACACTTGAACTGGGGCGCGGCATCGGGAATCTGCTCGGCAGCGAAGCACAGATAATGGGGACAGGTCTCCACGGTCACCGGCAGTCCCTCGCTTCGGGCGTCGGCGATCAACGCCAGCGCGCGGGCGCTCGACAGGTGGAGCACGTGCACGCGGGCCCCGGTCTCGCGGGCGCCCGCGATCACCCGACGGATCGCGACGACCTCGGACTCGTCGGGACGGCTCAGCAAGAAGTCGGCGTACGCCCGGCTCGGCGGGCTGGGCGCCGCGGCCAGGATGCCGGGATCCTCGGCATGGACGATCACCAGCCCGTCGAACCGCGCGATCTCGGCGAGCGCGGACCGGAACCCGACCGGATCCAGAGGCGGGAACTCCGGCACCCCGGAGTCGGACAAGAAGCACTTGAAGCCCATGACTCCGGCCTCCCACAGCCGCTCCAGGTCGGCCAGGTTCCCGGGAACGGCACCCCCCCAGAACCCGACGTCGACCATCAGCTTCCCGGCGGCCGCCTCCTGCTTGGTTCGCAGCGCGGCCAGCGTGGTCGTCGGCGGAATGGAGTTGAGTGGCATGTCGACCAGGGTCGTCGCGCCCCCGAGGGCGGCGGCCTCGGTGGCCGAGGCGAAGCCTTCCCACTCGGCACGGCCTGGTTCGTTGATGTGGACGTGGGTGTCGACGACTCCTGGGACGACGTAGGCCGAGTCCGGCGCCCGGTAGACGAAGCCGTCGGGCTCGTACTCGAAAGGTTCGAGGCCGGTGATCACGCCGTGGTGGAAGGTGACCGTGGCCGGCACGAAGTCGTCGCCGACCAGAACCCGTCTCCCTTGGACGGCGTCGATGCGCACCCTCAGATCCTCGCACCCAGCTGGCGGGCAACCCTCAGGAGGTCCCGGTCGCGTCCCTGGCCGGCGATCAGGCACACCCCGCAGGGCAGCCCGGCCGAGGTCAGCAGCGGCACGCTGACGGCCGGCAGGCCGCCGAGCCCGGCCAGGACCGTCAACCGGAGGGTGGCGGCGCGGACCGGCCCGAGCCCCTCGCCGGTCAATGGCGCCACCGACGGCGCCGAGGGCAGCACGACGATCCGGTCGCCGACCAGGTCACGGATCCGGTCGGCGGCCGCCCGGACGGTAGTCCTAGCCGCCGTCGCCTGCTCGGAGGTGACCGTGGCCGCGTGCTCGAATCGGCCGCGTACGTCCTCGCCGAGGGTGTCCAGCCTGGTCGCCAGCCACGCGCCGTGGGACGCCCACGCCTCGGCGGCCTGGACGGTCTGGAAGGCACCCAGCCAGTCGTCCAGTTCGTTCAGGTTCCAGCTCTCCACCTTCTTGGTTGCCGGTACCCAAGCAGTGATCGCGGCGGCGACATCGGCGTCGGCGAGCGCCAACAGCTCAGGGACGACGACGAGCACGTCGCTGCCTCCGCCCCCGGCCCCACCACTGGCCCCATCACTGGGCGGGAGCAGCGCGTCGCCGACCGACTCCAGCAGCCCGGCCGACCGGGTCAGCCAGCCGACCGTGTCGAAGCTGGGAGCCAGCGGCAACAGCCCGGTGGTCGGGAGCGCGCCGTGGGTGGTCCGGATGCCGAACAGACCCTGGTAGGCCGCGGGCACCCGGATCGATCCTCCCGTGTCCGTGCCCAGCCCGATGGTGGCGTGGCCGAGGGAGACGGCGCTGGCCGATCCCGAGGACGACCCGCCCGGCAGCCGGTAGGGCGCCCGCGGGTTCGGCGGCGTCCCCGAGTGGGCGTTGACCCCGGCGAGGCTGTAGGCGAACTCGTCGGTCCGGGCGATGCCGCGGACGCAGGCGCCCGCGCTCAGCAGCCGCCCGAGCACGGCGGCGTGCTCGGTCTCGGTCGGGGCCGACGCCAGCCAGGCAGGGTTGCCGGCACCGCGCCGATGTCCGGCGACGGCGTACAGATCCTTGACCGCGATGCTCTCCCCGCTGAGCGGACCTGCCGCGAGGGGCGGGACCAGCGGGTCACCGACGACGCGCCAGATCCGGGTGTCCAGGGCGGGCGCCGGCACCGACACGTGGGCTGCCCGGACCTGCCAGCCGGCCGCGGTACGACCCCAGAGCTGTGTCTGCAGGCCCCGGCCGCCACGAGCGAGCTCGGTCACCGCGACCACCAGTGCATGGTCGGGGCCGGCGGTCTCCACCCTGACCTCGACCACTCGCCGTGCCGGAGCGCCACCACGGACTCCGCGGAACGCGCTGATCCGGTCGTGGCCGACGAGCAGTCCCGCCGCGTCGCCGCGCATCGTGTTCGGACCCGGGGCGAAGAGCCTGTCCAAGGTGGCGACGTCGTCGGCCATCAACGCCCGCTCATACGCCCAGAACGCCTCCATCAGGTCCTCGGCAGGAGTCATCGCAACTCCTCGAAGTCGCTCCGGCGGATCCGCGCGTGCACCCCCTTGACGAGGTCCACCACCTGGGAGATGTCGAAGTCGGTGGCCGCGCTGAGGTAAGCATAGGCGTACTCCGGCGCCATTCCGTAGCGGGCACCGAGCAGGCCGATGGCGGCGCGCACACAGTTCTGCACGGCGACGTCGAGGTCCTCGTCCAGGCCGGTCGGGACCAGGTAGTCCCGGGTGGCGGCGAGCGGGCCGGCGAGATCCCCGAACTCGCGTACCGCGTCCTCCCGGGCGACGACGTCGAAACGGACAGTCGCACGCAGGGACGCCTCGAACGCGGTCAGCGACACCTCACCGTCGCCTTGGGCGAAGTGCGGGTCGCCGACGTAGGCGAGCGCCCCGTCGACCTGCACCGGGAGATAGAGGGTCGAGCCGGCGGTCAGCAGGTTGATGTCGAGGTTGCCGCCATGCGCTCCGGGCGGTACCGAGTGGGGTCGGCTTTCACCCGCGACGGCGACACCCATGATCCCGAGGAACGGCGCGAGGGGAAACTTCACCACGGGTTCGCCGCCGGCGCGGAGCGGCAGAAGCCCGTGCCGGCCGTCGGCGCTCACGGTCGCGAACACGCTGACCGGCCCGTCGCCGCGAGGGTACTCGCCAGGGAGCGCGCCGCGGCCGTGCCGGTTGGAGATGATGCCGTACGGCACCCGCGGCTCGGCTTCGACGAGCGTCATCGCGAGCAGATCACCCCGGCGAGCGCCTTCGACGTGTACGGGGCGGCTGAGCACGTGCGGTCCGTCCACTCCGAAGGTGCGGTCGTAGGGCGAGGCCGCGAGCGCGGCGGCATCTTCGAGGACGGCGTCCACGCCGTATCCGCCGAAGAAGGCACCGGGATCACGTCCCTGGTCCTCCAGGATGCCTTCGTGGCTGATGGTGTCGAAGGTGACCTCGGCGCCAGGCTCCACGGAGAGGACGGCCGCATCCCGGGCACACGGCAGGCGGCCCCACAGAACCGCGTCCGGGGTAGCCGCCAGGTAGTGCGAGCCTCTGATCGGGCCCACGCCCGGCTGGAGGATCTCCGTCATGCGACGGTCACCGGCCGAGAACGGCTCGCGGCGGCCCCGGCGATAGTCGCCGCGAGCCGCCGCGAGCACCGAGTCCGCGGGCGCGCGAGAATCGTTGCCTCAGTGGCCGGCATCGTCGTCATCGGGCTTGCGCACGATCATGACCGCCTCGCCAGCCTTGAACATGCCTCCGGCGCCGAGGATCTTGGCCTCGTCCTCCCGGACCATGATGGCGGGCGCGGCACCGAGGAGATCGGGAACCTCGGGCTCCCCGGGCCGGAACTCGTTGAAGGCGAGGTTGAGGAGGAAGGCGACGATCGCGGCGGCACTGATCTCCGAGTCGAAGATCGTCTCCCACCAGTCCGGGAAGGGAGCCCAGAACTCGGGAGCGGCCAGGGGAATGAGACCGAAGCCGATCGCGGTCGCAACGACGATGATGTTGCTGCCGCTGCGGTAGTCGACCCGGCCGAGGGTCCGGATGCCGCTGGCCGTCACCGATCCGAACAACACGATCCCGACGCCGCCGAGGACGGCCAGCGGCAACAGGTTCACGACCGCCGCAAGGATCGGGGAGAGCCCGAGGAGCGCCAGGACAGCGCCGCCCGCGGCCACGGCATAGCGGCTCTTGATACCGCTGAGCGCCACCAGGCCGACGTTCTGCGCGAACGCGGTCGCCGGGAAGGAGTTCAGCACCGGGGCCAGCATCGAGGCGAACATGTCCGCGCGCAACCCGGCTGCGATCCGCTTGTTGTCGACGGTGGTTCCGACGACCTCACCGACCGCGAGCACATCGGCAGTGGTCTCCACCATGATCACCAGGATCACGATCACCATGCTCACGATCGCACTGACCTGGAACAGCGGCGATCCGAACAGGAACGGCTGCGGGAAGCCGACGATGTCCGCGTCGCCCCCCGTCCAAGTGGTCTTGCCCGCGATGGCGGCGATGATCGTACCGAGGACCAGGGCCAGCAAGATCGCCAGCCGGGAGACCTTGGGCACCTTGCTGAGCACCAGGACCAAGCCGAGCCCGACTGCCGCGAGAGCGATCGAGCTCGCGTCTGCCGTATCCCCTTGGTTGGTGACCCATCCGGTCGCCGCCGGGATCAGCGATATCCCGATGACCGTGATCACCGACCCGGTGACGACCGGCGGGAAGAAGCGGACGAGCTTGGAGAACACCGGTGCGATCAGGAAACCGATCACCGCGGCGACGATGATCGACCCGAACACGACGCGCAGCCCGTGCTCCCCGCCACCATGAGTGGTGATGATGGTGATCATCGTCGATACCGAGGCGAACGAGATGCCCTGGACCAGCGGCAGCTGTGAGCCTACGAACGGAACGCCGATCGTCTGCAGGATCGTGGCGAGCCCGCTGACGAGCAAGGCGGCAGACACGAGGGTACCGATCTGGGTCGCGCTCAGGTCTGCGGCTCCGCCGATGATGAACGGCACCGCGATGACACCGCCGAACATCGACAAGATGTGCTGGATGCCGTACCCCACCAGGGGCACCGGGGGCAGCATCTCGTCCTCGGGACGCGTGGTGACCGCCGCCTCGGGTTCGGCGATTGCGGCGTCGGGCAAGGGATCGGACATGGTTTCCTCCACAGGGAGCGGTCGCGGTCAGCAGAAGCCGGGGACGGTGGCCCAGGCTCGGGGTTCGTCCGGCGCACCCTCGCGCTGGATGGTCGCCTGGATCAGCCCGTAGGGCCGGTCGGCGGCGTAGAAGACCTCGTTCGGGTTCTCCAGCCCGAAAGGAGCGAGGTCGACGACGAAGTGGTGCTTGTTGGGGCAGGAGAGCTTGACCTCGGCGACCTCGGGGAACCGCTCGAGGATCACCTTGCCGATCTCGAAGAGCGTCTGCTGCAAGGCGAGGGAGTGGACCGTCGCGAAGGTCGCCAGCGCGAGTTCGGTGATCGCCGCGTGCAGGCCGTTGAAGTCGACATCGGGCGAGGTGTAGCGCCACCAGGCAGTCATCGAGGTGGCCATGATCCGGTCGTCGGTCTCGACCAGGGTCGTGTACTTGTCGCGCGGGAAGCCGTGGAACTCCGAGCCAGTGGACTTCAGCACGATGCAGTCCTTGAGGCCCGAGACGACGAAGGTCTCGTCCCCGTCCATCTGCACCACGCTGGTCCGCACCATGCGGCCGCTGCGGACGAAGGAGTGGTCATGCGGCGCCCCGTCGACCTCGATCCGGTCCCAGGCGTACTCCTCGGCCTCCCAGCGGCCACCGGTCACCCACTCGAAATCGGTGAGGAAGTGCTTGCCCAACGCGATCAGGAACTCCTCCGGCGAGGCAACACCCACCTCCTTGGCGTAGGCGTAGGCGGTGTTCTTCTGGGTGTCGGTCGCGACCACCAGGCTGTTGTCGCCGGTGACGTGACAGTCGGTGAAGTCACCCCGCAACTGCGAGGTCACGTTGAGATCGATGATCTCGTGTACCGGGGTATCCCGGACGATACGGACCAGCCGGCACTCGGCCTTCCCGTATTGGTTGGGCCCGAGAACGATGTCCCCTTCAGCCATGACTTCTCCTGACGCTCGTGCGGATCGGATCGCCGGCTTCCGGAGCTAGTCCCCAGAACGCCCTGCGTTCAAGAAACCTATGGGCGCATCTTGGCGTTTACGTGACACGTTTGTTTCATCTTGGTAAGCCGCCACTCTCGAATCGCCGACCAGCGCCACTCTGGGGAGCCTGAAACCTGGTCGCAGCCGAGTTGAAACAAACAACCGCACCTACCGAGGGATCTGGAACGCTAGAGTCACGACATGCAGCTCGACGAATTCAATGCCGCCCCCCGCCCCGATGCGATCGCCACCCTGCTGCCGTGCGCCGACATCCCCCGCTGGGCCGCCCAGGTGGTCGACGGGCGACCGTACGCCAGCCTTTCCGACCTGGTGGATCGGGCCAGCGCGGCGGCACAGGACTGGACCATCACCGACGTCGACACCGCGCTCGCCGCACATCCGCGGATCGGGGAGCGACCCGAAGCATCGACGCCGGAGGCGTCGATGTCTCGCGCCGAGCAGCCCGTCGCGGACCCCGAGAGCGCGCTCGCGCTCGCCGAAGGAAACGCGGAGTACGAGGCGAAGTTCGGTCGCATCTTCCTGATCCGCGCCCGGGGGCGCACCGCCGCCGAGATCGTGGCGCAGCTTCGCCAACGGCTCACCAACTCCCCCGCTGACGAAGAGTTCGTCGTCACCGGCGAACTCCGACAGATCGCACTGCACCGCCTGGAAGGATTGTTCACACCATGACGACGCTCTCCACCCACGTACTCGACGCGGCAGCCGGCCGGCCGGCCGCCGAGCTGGCGGTCGCCCTGGTCGGGCCTGGCGTCACCGCCTCGGCCAGCACCGACCAGGACGGCCGGATCCGCTGGGAGGGCGACCTTCCCGAAGGCACCTATGCGCTCCGGTTCGAGACCGGCACCTGGTTCGAAGCGGCCGGCCGGCCGACCTTCTACCCGCAGGTGGACCTCACCGTCACCGTCGCAGGCGAGCACGTCCACGTCGCGCTTCTCCTCAGCCCGTTCGCGTACACGACGTACAAGGGAAGCTGAGACAGGTCTTGAGTGCGACCTCTCAGCCTCTCGAGGACCGGATCAACGCTCGATTCGACGACCTCTCCCGTCAGGAACGCCGAGCCGCCGAGGCGATCCTCGAGCACTTGACCGACCTCGGCACCTACCGCGCCAGCGAGCTCGCCGAGCTGGCCGGCGTCTCCAAGGCGACGTTCAGCCGTCTCGTTCGCAGGCTGGGCTATGACGACTTCGCGATGCTGCGGGACGACCTTCGCCGCCGGCGCCACGCCGGGGTCCCCGTCGCCACCGGACCGACCCCCGGCCTGAGCGCGGCGATCGCCCAGGACGTCGCCAACCTGCACCGACTCCACGCCGTCCTCGAGCAGGCCGCCCTCGACGAGATCGTCGAAGCGATCGCCAACGCGCGCCGTGTCGTGATCACCGGCCAGCGCAGCGCCTATCCGGTCGCCAGCGCCTTGCGGATGAATCTCCAGCAGATGCGCCCGGACACCACTCTGGTTCCGAGCGCGGGCCAGTCGCTGGCCGAGGACATCGTGGGCATCGGGCCCGACGACCTCGCCATCGTGATCTCGTTCCGCAGGCACTCCCCCGGGGTCCGCGACCTCCTCGAGGTCCTCGGCGAGGCGTCCACCCGCATCGTCCTCATCGGCGACAGCCGGCTGCGACCGCTGTCGCCTCGAGCTACCTGGTGGATCGAATGCCCTGAGGCCCGGGCGGGCGCGTTCGACTCGCACACGACCGCCATGAGCACGGTGGCGATCCTCTCCGATCTCGTCCTGGACGCCCTGCTGCCGGCACGCGAGCGCGTCGACCATGTCGACCTCGTCTACCACAAGCTGAACGAGGTCACCGACCACTAGCGGCAGGTCACTCCAAAGTCGCGTACGCCGAGGAATGAGCCGGGGCCGCTCGTCGAGTGGTCCGAGGCGCCAGCCGAGGGCCGTATCGAGACGCCCTCGGTCGTCGAGTGGCCCGAGGCACTAGCCGAGGCGGCATCGAGACGCCACCGCCCGTCGAGTGCGCCGAGCTTGCGAGGCGTGTATCGAGACGCCGACCGGACGCAAGACGCCGAAGCCACGGACTTCGCCTTCCAGACCACCGGCGGGCGCGTCAGCCCAGAGCCGCGTACGCCGGCTTGATCACGTCGTCGATGATCGCCATCCGCTCGTCGAACGGCAAGAACGCGGACTTCATCGCGTTGATCGTGAACCAGCGCAGATCGTCCATGCCGTAACCGAAAGCCTCGGCCAGCCCGGCCATCTCGGTGGTCATCGAGGTACCGCTCATCAGCCGATTGTCGGTGTTGACGGTGACCCGGAAGCGCAGCTCGGTGAGCAGGCCGATCGGGTGCTCGGTGATCGATGCGGCGGCACCGGTCTGCACGTTGGAGCGTGGGCACATCTCCAGAGGGACTCGCTTGTCGCGCACATAGGCCGCAAGCCGGCCCAGCTGCGGGATGCCGTCGACGTCGACGGTGATGTCGTCGATGATGCGTACGCCGTGGCCGAGTCGGTCGGCACCGCACCATTGCAGGGCCTGCCAGATCGACGGCAGCCCGAACGCCTCGCCAGCGTGGATGGTGAAATGCTCGTTCTCCCGCTGGAGGTACTCGAACGCGTCCAGGTGGCGGGTCGGGGGGTAGCCGGCCTCGGCGCCGGCGATGTCGAACCCGGCGACACCCCGGTCGCGGTTGGCGACCACGAGCTCGGCGATCTCGCGCGAGCGAGCCTGGTGCCGCATCGCGGTCAGCAGCTGCCGCACGACGATCGGGCGACCGGCCGCAGCCGCAGCGGACTCTCCTTGGCGGAACCCGTCGCGTACGGCATCGACGACTTCCTGCAGGCTCAGCCCGCCGGCCACCATCAGCTCGGGGGCGTAGCGGACCTCGGCGTACACGACTCCGTCGTCCGAGAGATCCTCGACGCACTCGCGCGCCACTCGCTCGACGTCGCTGGCTCGTTGCATGACCGCGACCGTGTGCGCGAAGGTCTCCAGGTAGCGCTCCAACGAGCCCGAGTCCGCGGACTCCTCGAACCACCGCCGCAGCGACACCGGGTCGTCGGCCGGCAACTCCCAGCCGATCTGGTCGGCGATCTCCAGGACCGTCTCGGGCCGCAGGCCTCCGTCGAGATGGTCGTGCAGCAGGACCTTCGGGACGCGCCGGATCTGTTCGACCGTCACGGACTCACTCACCTCCGCATCCAAGCACACCCCGTGCCTAGCCAGCTGGATTGTGGCCGATGGCGACTGCTCCGGCTGGGTTGTGGCCGATGGTGGCAGGATTCCGCCGATCTGGGCGTCGTCATCGGCCACAATGCTGTCTTCGCACGCCTGAACGGGCTCGGTTTCCTGCACAGCTGAGTCGGCAGGGCACGGAGGAGCGGCGAGTACGGCCCGGGCCGGGTCTGCTCCCGCAGTGCGATTGCCCGCAACAGGCCGGAGAGTTTCAGCCACCTGGTGACTGAAACTCTCCGCCGTAATCTGGGGCTCCTTGCCACACCGGACGGTGCCAGTCCCTGCGGATGCTCGGCTTTGTGGCCGATGGTGACATCCCCGCCCGGCGTGTCGGTGTCGTCATCGGCCACAAACCAGCGATCGCCGTCGGGATCGGCCACAATCCAGCAGCAGTCGGGCGAGGATACGCCAACTCGGCGGGTCAGGAGATGCGGTCGAGGACGAGGGGGGCTGGCATGAAGTCGGTGCCTGCGGGCGCGATGTCGTAACCGCCGTCCAGGGCATCCAGGGCGCGGATGAACCGTTCGGGCTCGTCGGTGTGCAGCGTCAGCAGCGGAGCACCGGCCGTGACAGGGTCGCCGGGCTTGGCATGGAGCACGACGCCCGCACCGGCCTGGACCGGGTCCCCCTGCTTGGCTCGGCCGGCGCCCAGTCGCCAGGCGGCGAGTCCGACGGCCAGGGCGTCCAACCGAGTGAGTACGCCCGAGGCCGGCGCGGCGACGACGTGCGACTCTCGTGCCGCCGGCAGGGGCGCGTCGGGGTCACCGCCCTGCGCGACGATCATCGCCCGCCAGACATCCATCGCCGACCCGTCGGCGAGCTTCGCGGCCGGGTCGGCGGAGACACCCGCGCCGTCGAGCATCTCCTGGGCCAGCGCGAGCGTGAGCTCGACGACATCGGCGGGACCACCGCCCGCGAGCACCTCGACCGACTCCGCGACCTCCAGTGCGTTGCCCGCGGTCAGACCCAGCGGCGTGGCCATGTCGGTCAGCAGCGCGACCGTGCGTACGCCCGCGTCCGCGCCGAGGGCGACCATCGTCTCGGCGAGCTCGCGGGCGCGGGGCAGGTCCTTCATGAACGCGCCGGTGCCGACCTTGACGTCGAGCACCAGTGACCCCGTACCCTCGGCGATCTTCTTGCTCATGATCGAGCTGGCGATCAGTGGGATCGACTCGACGGTGCCGGTGACGTCGCGCAACGCGTAGAGCAACTTGTCGGCGGGAGCGAGCCCCGATCCGGCCGCGCAGATCACCGCGCCGACCGACTCCAGCTGGGAGAGCATCTCCTCGTTGGACAGCGCGGCCCGCCAGCCGGGGATCGACTCGAGCTTGTCCAGGGTGCCGCCGGTGTGGCCGAGTCCCCGGCCGGACAGCTGGGGCACCGCGACCCCGCAGGCGGCGACCAGCGGGGCGAGCGGCAGGGTGATCTTGTCGCCGACGCCGCCGGTGGAGTGCTTGTCGGCGGTCGGCCGTGACAACACCGAGAAGTCCATCCGCTCGCCGGAGGCGATCATCGCGGCGGTCCAGCGTGCGATCTCGCCACGGTCCATCCCGTTGAGCAGGATCGCCATCGCCAACGCCGACATCTGCTCGGCGGCGACCACACCCCGGGTGTACGCGTCGACCACCCAGTCGATCTGCGAGTCGGTCAGCTGGTGCCCGTCGCGCTTGGCGATGATCACCTCGACCGCGTCGTGCTGCTCAGCCACGGTTCCCCCGTACGTGGACGGCTTCGTACCCGCGCAGGACGAAGGTCCCCCGCGACTCGGGCTCGCGCGCCAGCGAGAGCCCGGGGAAGGTCCCGAACAGATGCGAGAGCGACTCGAACAACTCCATCCGGGCCAGCGGCGCACCGATGCAGAAGTGCAGGCCGGCGCCGAAGGCGAGATGAGGGTTGGGGTCGCGGTCGATCACGAACTCCTCGACGCGGTCGAACATCGCCGGGTCGCGGTTGGCGGCACCGAGCAGCACCGAGATCTTCTCGCCCGGCTGGAGAGTGACGCCCGCGACCGCGACCTCGCCGGTCGCCGTACGCTCGAAGAGCTGAGCCGCCGAGTCGTAGCGCAGCATCTCCTCGATGCAGGTCGTCACCTGGTCGGGCCTCGGCAGCGGCTGGCCGGAGCGCAGCAGCGCGACCAGTCCGTTGCCGAACACGTTGACCGACGCCTCGTGCCCGGCGTTGAGCAGCAGCACCGCCGAGGCGACCACCTCGTCGTCGCTGAGCCGGGCACCGTCGTCGCGGGCCTGCACCAGATCGGTGATCAGGTCGGCGGCTGGCTTCGCGGCGCGCGCGACGGCGATCTCCCGTACGAGCTCGGCGAAGTCGGCGGCGGCGGAGACGGCTGCCCCGATCACCTGCTCGGAAGGCGACGGCTCGTACATCTTCACGATCGCCTGCGACCAGTCGCGCAGCTCCGACGCGAGCGAGGTCGGTGCCCCCAGCAGCTCCGCGATCACCAGCACAGGAAGGGGTTCGGCGTACGAGCCGATCACGTCGAAGTCGTCGGGATCGACCTCGGCCAGGAGCTGGCCGGCCAGCTCCCGCACCCGCGGCCGGAGTCTTTCCACGTGGCCGCGGTTGAAGGCACCGGCGACGAGTCGCCGTAGCCGGGTGTGATCGGGCGGCTCGTTCTCCATCATCTGGTTGCGGTGCAGCAGATTGAACGGCTCGAGGTAGTCCGTCGGCTCACGGTCCTTCCAGATGCGGCCGAGCCGGCGGTCGCGCAGCGCAGCAGATGCCGCGGCGTGCGTGAACGTCAGGTAGCCCCCGCTGGCCTCGTGCCAGAGCACCTCACCGCGTACCCGCTCCTCGGTGAAGAACGGGTACGGGTCGCGAACGACCTCGGGTGAGAGGAGGTCAATCGAGGTCGAGATCGTCTCGGCCGAAGGCATCGGGCAGCACCTCTTTCATCGTCAGTACGCCGGAAGTCGTCATCAGCCGGCAGTCCGGGCCGCCGTTCTCCCACAGCAGCTGGCGGCAGCGGCCGCACGGCATGATGACCTCGCCGTCGCCGTTCACGCACAGCACGTGGGTGAGCAGCCCGCCGCCGGTACGGTGCAGCATCGAGACCATGCCGCACTCGGCGCACAGCCCGACCCCGTAGGCGGCGTTCTCGACGTTGCAGCCGCTGACCAGTCGGCCGTCGTCGGCCAGGCCCGCGACGCCGACCCGGTAGCCCGAATAGGGCGCGTATGCGGTGTGCATCGCGGTGATCGCCTCGGCCCGGAGGGTCTCCCAGACGTCCGGCAACAAGGACATGCCCTAACCCGCCTGCCCGCGCCGATATCGGACGCCGTCCGCCTTCGGCATGCGTAGCCGCTGCGAGGCGAAGGCGAGCACGAGCAAGGTCGTGAGGTAGGGCGTCATGCCGGTGAAGTCGTCGGTCACCTCGTCGGTACTCGCGAACAGCAGCAGCAGGCCGATCCCGACGAGGGCAGCCGCCGCGGCCTGCACCCGGTTGCCACGCCGGAACAGCCAGGCAGCGACCAGGAGGAGCATCAGCCCGATCAGTGCCAGCAGCGCGTGCACGGATTCACCGCCGCTGCGCAGGCGGAGCGCGTCGGTGAAGCCGAACAACCCGGAGCCGGCGAGGAGGCCGACGGGCCGCCAGTTGCCGAAGATCATCGCGGCCAACCCGATATAGCCTCGCCCCCCGGTCTGGCCGTCTCGGTAGACCGTCGCGTCGTTGACGAGGAAGGCGCCGGCCATGCCCGCACACGCCCCGGAGATGATCACGGCGGCGTACTTGTAGAGGTAGACGTTGACGCCGAGCGTCTCGGCAGCGGTCGGGCTCTCACCGCAGGACCGGATCCGCAGACCGAAGGTCGTGTGCCACAGCAGCCACCAGGTCGCGATGAACACGAGCAGCGCGAGCACGGTCAGCAGCGAGACCCGGCTGGTCAGGCCCCCGACGAGCGCCGCGAGGTCCGAGACGAAGAACCAGTGCTTGCCCTCAATGGTCTCGGCGAGGTCGGCCACGCCAGGAACGTCGAACGACGGCATCAGCTTGACCTGCGGCGACTGGGTCGGCCCACCACCGGGCACGCCGGTGAACGCGAGGTCGGCCAGGTATTGGGCAGCTCCCAGCGCGATGATGTTGATCGCGACGCCGGAGACGATGTGATCCACCCCGAAGGTCACGGTGGCCACGGCGTGCAACAGTCCGGCGATCGCGCCGAAGGCGAGGGCGAAGGCGAGCGCGGCCCACGGACCCCATTGATAGCCCGCCCAGCCGGCCCCGAACGTACCGATGATCATCATGCCTTCGAGGCCGATGTTGACCACGCCGGCCCGCTCGGACCAGAGTCCGCCGAGACCGGCGAGGGCGATCGGCGTCGCGGCCCGAACGGCCGCGCGAAGCGTCCCCGACGAGGCCACGTCGTCGGCGCCGGTGACGACCCGTACCAACGCGAGCACGAGGATCAGGCCGGCGATGCCGATCAGCACCCAGGGCCAGGTGAGCCGACGGGCGACCGGAGCAGGCGCTTCGGGTGCGAGGACAGGAGAGGGCACCGACATCAGGCCACCGCCTCGGGTGTCTTGGCTCCTCGGAGCGTATCGAGCTCGGCAGCGACTCGGCGTTGCTCCGCGGCGTTGTTGACCCGGTTGACCACCTCGTACGCCACGACCACGGAGAGCACGATCACGCCTTGGATGATGTTCACGATCTCGGAGGAGACTCCCGCCTGGATCTGGAGCGGATTGGCCTGCTCGTTGAGGAAGGCGAAGAGCAGCGCGCCGAAGGCGATGCCGACCGGATGGTTGCGGCCGAGCAGGGCCACCGCGATGCCGGCGAAGCCGAGGCCGGGCTGGAAGGTCACGCCATAGGAGTACGAGCTGCCGAACAGCAGCGGCATGCCGATGAGCCCCGCGATCGCGCCGCTGATCAGCATCGCGGCCAGGATCATCCGTTTGACGTTGATGCCGCTGGCGACGGCGGCGGTCTCGCTCTGGCCGGTGGCGCGCAGGCTGAAGCCGAACACCGTGCGGTTGAGCAGCGCCCAGTAGAAGAAGCCTGCGATGACCGCGAGCAGCGACAACGTGTAGATGTGGTTGGGTGCTCCGGGGATCAGCGCGAACCCGTCGAGGCGGCTGCTCTCGGGGATCGGCTTGGTGGAGATGTTGTTGCTGCCCTGCACCGCCACCTTGCGCAACATCCAGGCGACCAGATAGGTCGCGATCGAGTTGAGCATGATCGTCGAGATGACCTCGCTGACGCCGCGACCGACGCGCAGCAGCCCGGCGATGCCCGCCCAGAACGCGCCGACCAGCATCGCCACGATCACAGCCAGCAGCACGTTGAGGAAGCCCGGCAGCCAGGCCTCGCCGGCAACCCAGGCGGCGACGAACGCGGCGATGCGGTACTGGCCGTCGACGCCGATGTTGAACAGATTCATCTTGAAGCCCACGGCGGCCGCCAGCGCGGAGAGGTACAGCACCGATCCGGAGTTGACGATATTGACCAGCGTGCGGGGCTTGGGCTCGCTGAAGATCGTCGACCAGACCTTGCCGACCGGGTCGCCGGCGACGAGGAGTACCAGGCTGGTAACGATCAGCGCGAACAGGATCGCGAGCACGGGTGCGGCCAGCGTCAAGCCCGTCTGCCGAAGGTTGAGTCGCTTCATCCCGCCGTCACCTCCGCGCCCGTCATCGCCGAGCCGAGCTGTTGGGGTGTCACGGTCTGCGGGTCGACCTGCTCGACCAGCCGGCCTCGCAACATGACCTGGATCGTGTCGGAGAGGCCGATGAGCTCGTCGAGGTCGGCCGAGATCAGCAGCACGGCCAGGCCGCGCCTCCGGGCGTCCTTGATGTGGTCCCAGATCGCTGCCTGGGCGCCGACGTCGACCCCGCGCGTGGGGTGGGCAGCGATGAGCAGCACCGGGTCCCCGCTCATCTCGCGACCCACGATCAACTTCTGCTGGTTGCCGCCGGACAGCGCGCGGGCGGTGGTGTCGATCGACGGCGTACGCACGTCGTAGTCCGCGACGATCCGGTCGGTGTCCGCGCGAGCGCCACGCCGGTCGATGAACGGGCCAGTGACGTTGGGCTCGCGCGTCTGGTGGCCGAGGACCCGGTTCTCCCACAACGGTGAGTCCAGCAGCAGCCCGTGACGATGGCGGTCCTCGGGGATGTAGCCGATGCCCGCCTCGCGACGCTGCGCGGTCGACCACGTCTCGATCCGCTGGTCGCCCAGTCGCACGGTGCCGGCGGCCTTGCGCATGCCCATGATCGACTCGACCAGCTCCGCCTGACCGTTGCCCTCCACGCCGGCGATGCCGAGGACCTCGCCGCGGTGGATCGTGAACGACACGTCGGCCAGCAGGTCGCGGCCACCGAACTCGTCAGGCAGCGAGAGGCCGGCGACCTCGAGCATCACCTCGTCGGTGACGGTGGACGCCTCGGTGCTCGGCGACGGCAGCTCCGAACCGACCATCAGCTCGGCCAGCTGACGGGCCGTGGTGTCCTTCGGCTCGACGGTCGCGACCGTGGTCCCGCGGCGGATGACCGTGACCGCGTCGGCGACGCCGAGCACCTCGTCGAGCTTGTGGGAGATGAACAGCACGGTCAGGCCTTCTGCTTTGAGGTCGCGCAGGTTGCCGAACAGCTCGTCCACCTCCTGCGGTACGAGCACGGCCGTCGGCTCGTCGAGGATGATCGTACGAGCGCCCCGATAGAGGACCTTGAGGATCTCCACCCGTTGCCGGTCTCCGACGCCGAGATGCTCGACCAGGCGGTCCGGATCGATGTCGAACCCGTACGCCTCGGCGATCTCCCGGATCCGCTTGCGGGCCCGGTCGCCGCTGCCGTAGAGCTTCTCGGCACCGAGCACGACGTTCTCCAGCACCGTGAAATTGTCGGCGAGCATGAAGTGCTGGAAGACCATGCCGATCCCGGCGGCGATCGCGTCGGACGGCGAGCTGAACGACACCTGCGTACCGCCGACCTCGATGGTGCCGGAGTCCTGCTTCTGCACGCCGTACAGGATCTTCATGAGCGTCGACTTGCCGGCGCCGTTCTCTCCGACCAGGGCATGCACGGTGCCGCGGCGGACCGTCAGGTTGATGTCGTCGTTGGCGATGACCCCGGGGAACCTCTTGCCGATCCCAGTCAGGCGAACCGCAAGGTCGCCGCCGACGTCACCGTCGGCAGGTGTGCTGGCGTTGATCTCGATCCTCCCTCGCACCGAAATGGGTGAGCCCGGGTCGAACGCTACCGCGTCCGTCCCGGGCTCACCTAGCCCTACTCGAGCTCTACTTCACCTCGGTCGGCACGGTGATGGTGCCGTCGATGATCTGCTGCTTGTAGTCGTCGAGCTTGTCCTTGATGTCGTCGACGAAGCCACCTGAGGTGGAGTAGTCGACGCCGCTCGCCTTGAGGTCGAAGACCGTCGGACCGGTCATCGGGGATCCGTCCACGAACGACTTGATGTACTCGTACACCGCCACGTCGACCTTCTTCAGCATCGAGGTGAGGATGTGCGGCTTCAGGTCGTCGGCAGCGGTGAGGTACTGGTCGCTGTCCACGCCGATGGCCCACTTGTCGGCCGCCTTGGCGGCCTGGAACACGCCGAGGCCGGAGCCACCGGCGGCGTGGTAGACCACGTCCGCGCCCGCGTCGTACATTCCCTCGGCCGCGGTCTTGCCCTTGGCCGGGTCACCGAACCCGCCGTAGTCCGGCGGCTGGCTCAGGTAGGTCGACTTGATCTTGATCTGGGGGTTGACCGCCTGGGCGCCCGCAGCGTACCCGGCTTGGAACTTCACGATCAGCGGCACGTTCACGCCGCCGACGAAGCCGATCGTGCCCGTCTTGGACTTGAGCGCGGCGGCGGCGCCGACCAGGAACGAGCCCTGCTCCTCGGTGAAGGTCAGGTTGGCGATGTTGTCGCCGGTAGCGTCGGTCGAGTCGATCAGACCGAAGTTGATGTCGGGATACTGCGGTGCGACCTTGCCGACCGCCTCCGCGTAGGCGAAGCCGACCGCGATGACGGGGTTGTAGCCCGCATCGGCCATCTGGATCAGCCGGTCCTCACGGGCCGACTCGGCCTCACCCTCGGTGGCCTCCGACTCGGTGGCCTCGACCCCGAACTCGCCCTTGGCCTTGTCGAGGCCCGCGGCGGCGGCGTCGTTGAACGACTGGTCGCCGCGGCCGCCCACGTCGTAGGCGAGACCGACCTTGATGTCCGACGTGGCGGTCGACTCCGTGGTGTCGCTGCCCGCGGTTGTGTCACTGTCGCTGCCACAGGCCGCGAGCACCAGCAGCGAGGCCGCGGCGGCGGTGGCAATCGAGATCTTGCCGAATCTACGCAAGAGTCCTCCTCATTGGATTCACGCCCACTCGGGCGCGGGTTGCCTGCACCCTAAACCGCGCTGCCCGACCAATCCTCCTCACAGCGGGCTCATCGGACGGTTCGTTACCGAGTCGTTAGAGGTCTGGAGCGTCTTTGGGACATCCGTCACTGAAGGGTCTGGAATGCGACCTCGGCGAGCACGCGGGCGCCGACCAGCACCGCGCGGTCATCGACACGCAGGTCACCCTGGTGCAAGTCGTAGGTCGGGCCCCCGGGCGTACGCGTGCCCAGCCGGGCCATGGCGCCGGGCACCGTCTCCAGGTACCACGCGAAGTCCTCGCCCCCCAGGCTCTGGGCGGTGGGTACGACGTGGCCGGGTCCGACGACCGCCTCGGCCGCGCTGGTCAGGAGTCGGGTCGAGGTGCCCTCATTGACGACCGGTGGGACCCCCCGCACGTAGCCGACGTCGGCGCCCACCCCGAACGGCGCGACGATCTGGGCGACCAACTCCCGGACCAGCGCCTCGGCTTCGTGCCACGCGACCGCGTCGAGCATCCGGACCGTGCCGGCCAGCTCACCTGAGGAGGGAATCACGTTGTGCGTCGACCCGGCACTGACCTTGCCCCACACCACGCTCGCCCCGGCCCGCGGGTCCAGACGCCGGGAGAGGATCGCGGGCAGCTCGGTGACCAGCGCTCCCATCGCGTAGGTCAGGTCCTGGGTCAGGTGCGGCCGGCTGGTGTGCCCACCGCGGCCCGACAGCCGCACCGTGAGCGCATCGGCCGCGCCGGTCATCGGGCCCTCACGCAACCCGACCATGCCCACGTCGAGCGTCGGATCGCAATGCAGGGCGTACGCCCGCGAGACCTCGTCGAGGCAGCCGGAGGCCACCACCTCCATAGCCCCGCCGGGCATGACCTCCTCGGCCGGCTGGAACAGCAGCCGTACGCGCCCATTGAGGCTGGCGCCCCCTGCGGCAAGCGCGAGCCCGGCTCCGAGCAGCGCGGTGGTGTGGACGTCGTGCCCGCAGGCGTGGGCGACCCCCGACGGTGCTCGCCCAGGGGTCGGGCGTGAGATCCTGGACCGGCAGCGCATCGAGGTCCGCGCGCAGTGCGACGACCGGTCCTCCGGCACCGATGTCGGCTACGAGCCCGCCCTTGGGCAGCGGTCGTGCCTCGATCCCCGCGGCAGCCAGCCGCTCGGCGACCCGAGCGGTCGTACGCTCCTCCTGCCAGGACAGCTCGGGGTGCGCGTGGAGGTCGCGGCGGAACTCGACGAGCTCGTCGGCGATCCCGCCGATGACGGAGTCGATGACCGGTGCAATGTCCACCCCCACAGGGTAGGGGGTCAGGTACGTGGCCTCGTCAGGTGCATTTGGTCCTGATCACAGAGCTGTTGGCGCAGATGTCGACGAGACCGGTGACATACGGGATCCCGACGTCAGCTCAGGACGTGGACCCGGGCTTGGTCGTCGGGCGAGAGCACGGGACGGATCTTCGTGTCGAAGGTGACCAGCCGGCCGGAATGCGCTGCGGCCAGGTTCACCAGGTGCAGGTCGGTCACTCGCCGGAACCCGACGAGTCCGACCAGATCGATCGCCGCCTCGGCGAGGGATGAGTCGTCCGGCAAAAACTCCGCGCGCGCATCCTCCCGCAGGGATCGCAGCAATGCCAGGGCGCGTTCTGCGCTCTCGGCCACCCCCATCACAGCCGGATTCATCGCCATGCGCACGAGCCCGGACTCGGTGACCGGGGTAGTCGCGAAGCACGCCACCGAGTCGAACCAGGTCTGCGCGGTGTCGTGATGCACGTGAGCAGGACTCAGCAGCGCCACCAGGACGTTGACGTCCGGCAGATCGAGCTCAGTCATCGGCATGGCCTCCGCAACCATCTCGTCCGTGATCAGGTGACCGGGCGGCGACGTCAGAAGCACCAGACCGGCCCACGTCACCGGGGTCGGCTCAGCGACCTCCAGCCCCGCCAGGGCGAGATCGGAGACCGCCTCCCGAGACTCTTGTTCTGCCCGTCACTGACTCGCGCCCGAGCGGCCGCGAGGACGCGGGGGTTGAGGTCCAGGGTGGTTCGCATGGAACGATTCTATCAACGCATCACGCATCACGCATCACGAGTCGTCGTACGCGGCCAGAATCCTGTCGGCAGCCACGGTTGCGGGCAACTCGCCGGAGAGGACCGCCTCGCGGATCTCGTCGCGGATCGCGGCGACGCCCGCGGATCTGCGCAGCCGCTGGTCGAACTCGTCGCGCACCAGCGCCCAGGTGAAGGCCAGCTGCTGCTCGGCCCGCTTGGCCGCCAGGCCTTGCTCCCTCAGCGACTCGCGATGCGCGAGCACCCGCGCCCAGACCGTGTCGACGTCGGTGCCGGTCAGGCCCGAGCAGGTCAGCACCGGCGGGGTCCAGCCCTCCTGGCCGCGGTAGACGAAGTGGAGCGCGCCGGCGAGCTCTTTGGCGGCCACCCTTGCCTCAACCTCCCGGTCGGCGTCGGCCTTGTTCACCGCGATCACGTCGGCGATCTCGAGGATGCCCTTCTTGATGCCCTGCAGTTGGTCGCCGGTCCGGGCCAGCGTGAGAAACAAGAACGTGTCGACCATGCCGGCCACGGTGACCTCGGACTGGCCGACGCCGACGGTCTCCACGAGCACGACGCCGTAGCCGGCGGCCTCCAGCACCGTCATCGCCTGGTTGGTCGCGCGGGCGACGCCGCCGAGCGTGCCCGCGCTCGGGGACGGGCGGATGTAGGCGTTGGGGTCGGCCGAAAGTCGGGCCATCCTGGTCTTGTCGCCGAGCACCGAGCCGCCGGTGCGGATCGACGACGGGTCCACGGCGAGGACGCCGACCCGCAGCCCCTGCTCGGTCAGGTAGGTCCCGAGCGCCTCGATGAAGGTCGACTTACCGACGCCGGGGACACCGGAGATGCCGACCCGGACCGCGCCACCCGCGTCCTCGGACAAGGTGGTGATCAGCTCGCGGGCCGCCGCACGGTGGTCGGGCCGGGAGGACTCGACCAGCGTGATCGCCTTCGACACCGCGGCCCGGTTGCCGGCCCGCACCTGCGTGGCGAGCGCCACGACATCAGTGCTCACTGCGCCGCCACCCGGTGCCTGCGTCCAAGGCTTCGCCGCCGCATTGTGGCCGATGGTGACTGCGACACGCCGACGGGGCCTGCCGCCATCGGCCACAAGCGCGTCGCTGTT
Source organism: Nocardioidaceae bacterium (assembly GCA_047605165.1). Classification (GTDB taxonomy): domain Bacteria; phylum Actinomycetota; class Actinomycetes; order Propionibacteriales; family Nocardioidaceae; genus SSC3. The sequence goes on along the minus strand of JASGGG010000023.1, from coordinate 6,028 downwards.
GCCGGGATCGGCCACAATCCGGCTCGCCGGCCACCAGCACCAGCCGCGATGCGGGGGCCGCGGATCGAGCCGCCCTCGGTCGTCGAGTGCCCGGCGAGGAACGAGCCGGGTGTATCGAGACGCCGGCCGGACGCGAGGCGCCGAAGTCGAGGAGTTCTCTTACCGACCACCTCGGTCATCCGTGCGCGAGCTGGGCCGAGAGCTTCTGCAGCAGGTCCAGCGCCGACTCGGCGATGACGGTGCCGGGTGGGAAGACCGCGGCGGCTCCCATCTCCAGCAGCGTGGGGATGTCGTCGGGCGGGATCACCCCGCCGACCACGATCATGATGTCGGGTCGACCGGCCGCGGCGAGGGCGTCGCGCAGCGCGGGTACCAGGGTGAGGTGTCCCGCCGCCAGGGAATTGACGCCGACCACGTGCACGTCGGCGTCGACCGCCTGCTGGGCGACCTCCTCGGGCGTCGCGAACAGCGGCCCCACGTCGACGTCGAAGCCGAGGTCGGCGAACGCGGTGACGATCACCTTCTGGCCGCGGTCGTGCCCGTCCTGACCCATCTTGGCGACCAGGATGCGAGGACGGCGCCCCTCGTCCTCCTCGAACTTCGCGGTCGCGGCGAGCACCTTCTCGACGGCGTCGTTGGCGGCGCCTGCCCCCTGTGACTCTGCCCGGTACACCCCCGAAATTGTACGGATCACGGCCTGGTGCCGGCCGTACACCTTCTCCAGTGCCTCGGAGATCTCCCCCACCGTCGCCTTGGCGCGCGCCGCGTCGACGGCGAGCCCGAGCAGGTTGCCGTCCAGCGACCCCTTCTGTGCCCCCGCGGCAGCCGAATTGGTCAGCGCCTCCAGGGTTCGGCGTACGTCGTCGTCGTTGCGCTCGGCGCGGAGCCGCTCCAGCTTGGCCAGCTGCTGGGCGTACACGTCGTCGTTGTCGACCTTGAGCACCTCGATCGGGTCCTCGTCGGCGAGCCGGAACGTGTTGACGCCGATGACCTTCTGGGCACCGGAGTCGATACGGGCCTGCGTACGCGCCGCGGCCTCCTCGATGCGCAGCTTGGGAATGCCCGCGTCGATGGCCTTGGCCATCCCGCCGGCCTCCTCCGCCTCGACGATGTGCGCCCAGGCCCGCTCGGCGAGGTCCTGGGTCAGCCGCTCGACGTAGTAGGAGCCGGCCCACGGGTCGATCGAGTAGGTCGTGCCGGACTCCTGCTGCAACAGCAGCTGGGTGTTGCGGGCGATGCGCGCGGAGAAGTCGGTCGGCAGCGCGATCGCCTCGTCCAGCGCGTTGGTGTGCAGCGACTGGGTGTGCCCCTGGGTCGAGGCCATCGCCTCGATGCAGGTGCGGCCGACGTTGTTGAACACGTCCTGTGCGGTCAGCGACCAGCCGGAGGTCTGCGAGTGGGTGCGCAGCGACAGCGACTTGTTGCTCTTGGGGTCGAACTGCGAGACCAGCCGGGCCCACAGCGCCCGCGCCGCGCGCATCTTGGCGATCTCCATGTAGAAGTTCATGCCGATCGCCCAGAAGAACGAGAGGCGTGGTGCGAACTTGTCGATGTCGATACCGGCGTCGAGACCGGCGCGAATGTACTCGACACCGTCGGCGAGCGTGTACGCCAGTTCCAGGTCCTGCGTCGCCCCGGCCTCCTGGATGTGGTAGCCGGAGATCGAGATCGAGTTGAACCGCGGCATCCGGGCGGAGGTGAACGCGAAGATGTCGCTGATGATCCGCATGCTCGGGGCCGGCGGGTAGATGTAGGTGTTGCGGACCATGAACTCCTTGAGGATGTCGTTCTGGATGGTCCCGGCGAGTTGTTCGGGCTTCACGCCCTGCTCCTCCGCGGCGACGATGTAAAGCGCCAGCACGGGCAGCACCGCGCCGTTCATCGTCATCGACACCGACATCTGGTCCAGCGGGATTCCGTCGAACAGCGTGCGGGCGTCGTAGATGGAGTCGATCGCCACGCCCGCCATGCCGACGTCGCCGCGCACCCGCGGGTGGTCGGAGTCGTAACCACGGTGGGTGGCCAGGTCGAACGCGACCGACAGTCCCTTCTGGCCGGCCTTGAGATTACGTCGGTAGAAGGCGTTGGAGGCCTCGGCGGTGGAGAAGCCGGCGTACTGCCGGATCGTCCACGGCTGCGTGGTGTACATCGTCGGGTAGGGGCCGCGGATGAACGGGGCCAGCCCGGGAAACGTGTGCAGGCCGTCGAGGCCGTCGAGATCGCCCTTGTCGTAGACGGGCTTGATCGGGATGCCTTCGGGCGAGTGCCACGGCTCCGCGTCGATCCGCGGGGTCCGGGGCTCCGGCTGCAGCAGCGGGAGCTCGGCGAAGCTCTCGGGGATCGTCATAGCGCTGCCTCCTCGTGTCGTCGGTCGAGTAGCGCCAAGGCGGTCGAGTGCTGGCGAGGGACGAGCCAGCGTATCGAGGCCTCGCGACGGCACTCGACCAGCGAGAGGACAGTCGAGTGCTGGCAAGGGAGGAGCCAGCGTATCGAGACCCCGCGGCGGCACACGACCCGCTGCCGCTGGTCGAGTAGCGCCGAGGAACGAGGCGCGTATCGAGACCCCGGGATCGTCATGACAGCTGCTCCCGGGTGCGGTTGAGGAAGGCGAGGGCGTCGATGCCCAGCGCGGCGGAGTCGTCGGTGTAGTCAGTGGACTTGCCGGCGACGATCAGGTGGCGTACGCCGGCCTCGCGCAGTGCCCGCGCGGCGGCCGCGCCCCACTCCGCATAGGCCGCGTCGGTGCCGGCCAGGCAGGCGACCGGCTGTCCTGCGTACGCCTCGACGAGCGACTCGGGGTCGGTGGTGACGCCGGCAGAGTCGACATGGATGCCGCCGGCGGCGAACAGGTTCGACACGAAGGTGGCGCGGGCGGTGTGCTCGGCGACCGTACCCAGCGTCGCCAGGAACACGTGCTCGGCGGGTGGATCGTCACGAAGCGCCTCGAAGGACGCGCCGTAGAAGCGCACCCCGTCGTTGGCCGGGTCGGGATCGCGCTGCGGAAGGGTCTCGTCGAGGTTGGGAAACTCGGTGAGCCCGGTGATCGGCCGCTTGCGCGTGGCCACCAGGGCGTCCCTGGCCGCGGCGGCCTCTTCGACTCGGGGGGACAGTGAGTCGAAGCCTTCCGACTCGATGCGTTGGAACTCGGCCCACGCGGCGTCGGTGAGGTCGGCGGTCAGCCTCTCGACGAAGTAGGAGCCACCTGCCGGGTCGGTGACGACGGCGACATGCGCCTCGTCGACGAGCAGATGGGAGATGTTGCGAGCGATCCGGCGACCGAACGCCTCCGGCCTCCCGTTGGCGGAGTCGTAGGGCAGCACGGTCACGCTGTTCGCTCCACCGACACCGGCGGCGAAGGCCGCGACCGTGCCGCGCAGCATGTTCACGTCGGGGTCGTACCTACTCAGCATCGGCCGGCTCGTCACCGCGTGCTGCCGCTGCTCGACTCCGGTCACACCGCTGCGCGCGAGCACGCTGGCCCACAGCCGGCGAGCGGCGCGCAGCTTGGCGATCGTGACGAACTGCTCGTCGGTGGCGGCGTACCGGAACTCGACGAGCTCGGCAGCATCGGTGACCTCGAAGCCGGCCTCCGCGAGGACGCGAAGATAGGCGGTACCCAGCGCGATGGAGTAGCCCAACTCCTGCACGTCTGTCGCACCCCGGTCGTGCACGGCCGTCGCGTCCACGACGACACCCAGCACTCCGTTGTCACGCGCGAGCCGGGCGATGTCGACAATCTCGCCGAGGTCACCCGAGCTCCCCCGGCGGCGGATGTGGTGACCGAGCGGGTCGGCGCCGAGGTTCGTGTCGGGGTGCAGGGTGACACCGCGCGCCTCGGCCTCGGCGACGAGCGCCTGGGCGGCGGCGAGCGGCTGCTGTGGCGCGTCGAGCACGATCGGCGCGAGGTCGATGAACACGCCCTCCAACGCCCGGCCGACGCCTGTCGCTGCGGCTCCGGCCAGCCAGACGCTGGTGGCACCGCCTTCGAGGTCGTCGAGCGCAATCCGGTTGGCGGCAGCCGCGTCGGCATCGCTGACCAGTGCGCGGATGTCCCAGGCTCCTGTACGGGCCGGACGAACGACGGGCTCGGGCGCGTCGTCGGCGGTACCCAGCGGCCTGATCGCGATGCCGTCCAGCGTGGCGCGGGTCAGCTTCTCCCAGATGAGCGAATCGGGCTGGTCCTCGGTGATGCGGCCGGACTTGCGCAGCACCGCGGCGGCTTCGCGCTCCCAGTCCGCGATCGAGTGCTCCTGGCCTCCGGCCAGCAGAGACAGATGCTCCATAAAGGGTCAGGGTACGACCACGTCAGGTCGGCCGCACCATGACAAGGGCCACACCCCGGCGATTTTCACTACGCCATCGTGCGGTAATCGAACTCACAGCGGGCCCGTGCGGCGCATCCGCCGACCGCCGATAGAGTGCGGTAGAGATTGCGCCAGCAGGCCGCGAGCTCGTATGACCCGCATTTTGATTCGGGAGGACTTTGTCTTGGCCAGCTCACCGGTCGGAACCCTCTACCGCGGCCGCGAAGGCATGTGGTCCTGGGTGGCCCACCGCATCACAGGTGTGGTGATCTTCTTCTTCCTCTTCGCCCACGTGATCGACACGGCGATGGTCCGTGTCTCGCCGGACGCCTACAACAAGGCGGTCGAGACCTACAAGAACCCGCTTGTCGGGGTCTTGGAGGTCGGCCTGGTCGCTGCGGTCACCTTCCATGCCCTCAACGGCGTACGGATCATCCTGGTCGACTTCTGGTCGAAGGGTCCGCGCTACCAGAAGCAGATGAGCTACGGCGTGATCGTGCTGTGGGTGGTGCTGATGTTGCCCTTCGTGATCCGGCATCTGTCGAACGTGTTCGGGAACTAGGAGGGCGACGACATGACTGCACCAGCGCTGGATGCGCCCCGGAGCCGGGCCGCCAAGGGCGGCAACTTCGAGTTGAACTCCTGGCTTTTCATGCGCGGGTCGGGAGTCTTGCTGCTCGTCTTGGTCTTCGGCCACCTGTTCGTCAACCTGATGGTCGGTGAGGGCATCCACCGCATCGACTTCGCGTTCGTCGCGGGGAAGTGGGCCAGCCCCTTCTGGCAGACCTGGGATCTGGCCATGCTGTGGCTGGCCGAGCTGCACGGTGCGAACGGCCTGCGCACGATCATCAACGACTACACGACGTCCGACCGTAGCCGCTTCGTCCTCAAGACACTCCTCTATTTCTCGGTGCTGGTCGTCCTGCTCCTCGGCACGCTGGTGATCTTCACGTTCGATCCGTGTGGTGACCCCACCCAGGCCGCGAAGCTCGCGGCCTGCAAGTAGCCGGAAAGGGCTGACCGATGGCTTCTGTGACCTATCACAAGTACGACGTGGTGATCGTCGGTGCCGGCGGTGCCGGCATGCGCGCGGCGCTCGAGTCGGGGCAGCGGGTCCGCACGGCCGTACTCACCAAGCTCTACCCGACGCGCTCCCACACCGGCGCCGCCCAGGGCGGCATGTGCGCTGCGCTGGCGAACGTGGAGGAGGACAACTGGGAGTGGCACACCTTCGACACGGTCAAGGGCGGCGACTACCTGGTCGACCAGGACGCGGCGGAGATCCTCGCCAAGGAGGCCATCGACGCGGTCATCGACCTCGAGAACATGGGCCTGCCGTTCAACCGCACCCCCGAGGGCAAGATCGACCAGCGCCGCTTCGGCGGCCACACCGCCGACCACGGCAAGACCCCGGTGCGCCGCGCCTGCTACGCCGCCGACCGCACCGGCCACATGATCCTGCAGACGCTGTTCCAGAACTGCGTCAAGCTCGGCATCAACTTCTTCAACGAGTTCTACGCGCTCGACCTGATCACCGTGGTCGATGCCGACGGCGCCACGCAGGTCGCCGGCGTCGTCGCCTACGAGCTGGCCACCGGCGACCTGCACGTCTTCCACTCCAAGGCCGTGATCTTCGCGACCGGCGGATTCGGCAAGATCTACAAGACGACCTCGAACGCCCACACCCTCACCGGCGACGGCGTCGGCATCATCTGGCGCAAGGG
>JASGGG010000022.1:0-35731 GCA_047605165.1 Nocardioidaceae bacterium | reverse complement strand
GCGACCTCAGCGACCTGGTGGGGTCGCGCACCACCTTCTCATGGGCGATAAAGGCACCCCCGTTACGCCCGTTCGTGCGGATGATCCGCCCATCGGTCTCGAGTCGTTCCAGTGCCTTCCGAATGACCCACCGGCCTACGCCATATCTTTCCGCCAATTCGCGTTCGGCCCCAATCCGGTCGCCCGGTTCCAGATGGTTGCGCTCCACCTCCGCCCATAGCTTCTCCGCGAGGTGTTCTGGAGACCGCGCGTCGTCGCGACGATCACCCTTGGTGGCATCCCTTTGCGCCATTGGTTCCCCTAACGGTTGAACCCCACCAATAGCACATGCTCAATCCGACCGCTCGAGGTTGCGCCGTTTCGTGGCCCGCGAAGCGCGTCACCGGCCGCTCGCGCACCGAGATCGAACGGTGGCCGAGCCCACGACCGGCGTCACCGGACAAGAGCTGCCATGAGCCAGCCGATCTACGAGCCGACTCCGGCACCGCCCGTGCGCCGACTGATCCGCAACCCGGACGACAAGATCGTGGCCGGCGTACTCGGCGGCCTGGCCTACTACCTGGGTGTCGATGCCACCGTGCTACGCATCGCGTTCGTCGTCGCCGCGGTCCTCGGCTTCGGCACCGCCGTCATCGCCTACCTCGCTGCCTGGGCACTGGTCCCGATGGGCGTACGCGTGGAGACACCGGCTGCAGGGTAGCTGGTTGTTACCCACGGTCTCGTGGGATGCATCCGGAAATTCCGGTTGCCAAGCGGATGCATCGTCGGTGAAGCACGCCGGAACGGCCCGGCGGCGACCAGGAACAAACGATTGGCCCGGCGCCTGCCGGTGGTCGTAGCGTTGGCCTGATGCGCCGACTTCCACTCGACCACCCCGGGACCGCCGACCACCGGTCCCCGAGCCGCTTTCTCTGGTGGCTCGCGAAAGGGCAGTCGCGCACCCTGGCGGCGGGCATGGCCTTCGGCTGCATCTGGATGGTCAGCCAGGCGATCATGCCGGCGATCATCGGCCGCGCGATCGACGACGGAGTCGCCGCCAAGGACACCGAAGCCCTGCTCTGGTTGGCCTCAGTGTTCCTCGCCGTCGGGCTGATCCAGGCGCTCAGCGGCATCATGCGGCACCGCTACGCGGTCGTCAACTGGCTGACCGCGGCCTACCGCACCGTACAGCTGGTCACCCGGCAGTCGACCCGGCTCGGCGGCACCCTGCCGCGTCGGGTCGACACCGGCGAGGTCATCGCGATCGGCACCTCCGACCTTTCCCATATCGGCAACCTCATGGACGTCACGGCCCGAACGGCCGGGTCGGTCGCGTCGGTGATCGTGGTCACGGTGATCCTGCTGCGGACCTCGGTGACCCTCGGCCTGATCGTGCTTCTCGGCGTACCCGCCGTGCTCTTGCTGACTTCTCCCCTGCTGACCCCGCTCGAACGCAGGCAGCGGCAGCAGCGAGAGCAGACCGGACAGCTTGCCACCGTGGCGACCGACATCGTCACCGGTCTGCGGGTGCTGCGCGGCATCGGCGGTGAGCAGCGCTTCCACGCTCGTTACGTACGCGCGTCCCAGCGGGTGCGCAGCGCCGGCGTACGCGTAGCCCGGCTTCAGTCGGTGCTCGACTCAGCCGAGGTACTGCTGCCCGGGATCTTCGTCGTCGTGGTGGTCTGGGTGTCCGCCCGGTTCGCGGTGCAAGGCCAGATCAGCCCGGGCCAGATGGTCGCGCTGTACGGGTACGCGGTGTTCCTGCTGCTGCCGTTGCGCACCACGATCGAGTTCGCCAACAAGTACATCCGCGCGATCGTGTCCGCGCGCCGGATCATTCGCGTGCTCGAACTCCAACCCGACGACCTCACGACCGACCCGCTACCCGGGCCGGCGCCCGGCTGCGAGCTCGTGGATGTCGCCAGTGGTCTCGTGGTGGCCCCGGGGCTGCTCACCGCGCTGGTCTCCGAGCAGCCCGAGTCCACCGCGCTCATTGCCGACCGCCTCGGCCGGCACGCACCTGGCGAGGTCCGCTGGGGCGGCGTGCCACTCGACCGGATCGATCGCGACGAGCTACGGCGCCGCGTCCTGGTCTCCGACACCAACGCGGCGCTGTTCTCCGGCCCGCTGCGCGAAGCCGTCGACGTACGTGGTCGCGGCGAGGAAGCCCTCGCGTCGGCACTGCACGCCGCCGCTGCCGCCGACGTGCTCGACGTGCTTCCCGGCCGGCTGGACGGGATGCTCACCGAACGAGGCCGGGCACTCTCCGGCGGCCAGCGGCAGCGTCTCGTCCTGGCACGGGCCCTCGACCTCGACCCCGAGGTACTGGTCCTGGTCGAGCCGACCTCCGCGGTCGACGCACACACCGAGGCGCGCATCGCCGACCGGCTGTACGCCGCGCGCGCCGGCCGCACGACGGTCGTCACCACCAGCAGCCCGCTGCTGCTCGACCGGGCCGACCAGGTGGCGCTCGTCGTCGACGGCCGCGTCGTCAACAGCGGAAGCCACCACGACCTGCTTCGCAGCGATCCCGCCTACCGTGCGGTCGTGACCCGAGAGATGTCCGAGCCGGAGGAGGCGCGATGACGACCACGCAGCTTCCCGTCGCGACGACAGCGCAGGTACGCACCCGGCTTGTCGCACTTGCGCGTGAGCACCCGGTGCCCGTGTGGGGCGGCTTGGCGTTGCACGGTCTCGCGGCCGGTGCTGGTCTGGTCGCGCCCCGCGTGCTGGGCAACCTGGTCGAGGCCGTCCAGGACGGCACGACGTTCGGCGCGGTCAACCGGATGGCCGTGATCATCGCGGTCGCGCTCGTCGTGCAGACGGTGTTCACCCGGTTCGCCCAGTACGTCTCCCTGGTGCTGGGTGAGCAGGTGCTGGCCGAGTTGCGCGAGGACTTCGTCGACGACGCGCTCACGCTGCCGATAGGAACGGTCGAGGCCGCCGGGAGCGGCGATCTGCTCACCCGCACCAGCCGCGACATCGACGCGATCGGATACACCGTGCGCTGGGCGCTGCCCGAGTGGATGATCGCGATGGTGACGGCAACGCTCACGCTGGTCGCGGCGGTGCTCGTCGGCTGGTGGGTGCTGCTGCCGGTGCTGCTCGGTATTCCCTTGATCGTGCTGACGACCCGCTGGTACCTGCGACGCGCCAAGGACGGCTACATCCGCGAGGCCGCGACCTACACCGACATCACCACCTCCCTCAACGAGACCGTGTCGGGCGCCCGCACCGTGGAGGCGCTCGGGCTCGGGCAGAGCCGGATCGAGCGGGCCGACCAAGACATCGCGGCGTCGTACGCGGCCGAGAGGTACACGCTGTTCCTGCGTACCGTGTTCTTCCCGTCGATGGAGATCGCGTATCTGCTGCCGACCGTGTGCACACTGGTGCTCGGAGGCATCCTGTACACCCACGGGCAGGTCTCCCTGGGCGACGTCACCGCTGCGACGCTCTACGTCCAGGCACTGATCGACCCGGTGGACCGGATCGTGTCGGTGCTCGACGAGGTCCAGGTCGGCGCGTCGTCGCTGGCCCGGCTCCTCGGCATCGCCTACGTCCCCGACGACCGGGTCGCAACCGACCGCGTACCCGACGGCGAGGATCTCGCCGCGCAGGACGTGCGGTTCTCCTATGTCGAGGGCCGCGACGTGCTGCACGGCGTCGACCTCTCCGTCGCCGCGGGCGAGCGGCTCGCCATGGTCGGGCCGTCGGGAGCCGGCAAGTCGACGCTCGGCCGACTGCTCGCGGGCATCCACCCACCGCGCACCGGCTCGGTGACGGTTGGTGACGTCGAGATGACCGAGCTGCCGCTGGCCGACCTACGCAGGCACGTCTCGCTGGTGACCCAGGAGCACCACATCTTCGTCGGCACCATCCGCGAGAACCTCGAGCTCGCCCTCGACGAGCACGCGGGCAACGACGTTCCCGACGACGTACTCCTGGATGCCCTCGCGGCGGTCGACGCCCGGGACTGGGTCGAGGCACTGCCCGACGGGCTCAGTACGGCTGTCGGAACGGCCGGCCGCGAGCTGACACCGGCACAGGCACAGCAGCTCGCGCTCGCCCGGCTCGTGCTCAAGGATCCGCACACGCTCGTACTCGACGAGGCGACCTCGCTGATCGACCCCCGCGCCGCGCGCCACCTCGAGCGCTCCCTCGCCGCCGTACTCGAAGGCCGTACGGTCATCGCGATCGCGCACCGGCTGTTCTCCGCCCACGACGCCGACCGGGTAGCCGTCGTGGAGGACGGGCGCATCACCGAGCTCGGCTGCCACGACGAGCTCGTCGCACAGAACGGCTCCTACGCCGCCCTCTGGCGCTCGTGGCAGAGCTGATCCGCCGAGTTGGCACGAATCGTCGGCGAGTTGGCACGAATCCTCGCCCAGCTGCAGCTGGATTGTGGCCGATCGCGACAGTGATCGCTGGCTTGTGGCCGATGACGACGCCGACACGCCGGGTGAACAGGTCACCATCGGCCACAATCCCGCTACGCGAAGGCTGTCCGCGTGGCTGGGCAAGAGCGCAAGGAGGACCGGCCACGCCGGCCTCGGGTCCGATTCGTCTCCGCAGTCCGGTCTGGTACGGGCAACTGGGGAGTCTCCTGACCAGCATGTGACCCCAGGACTCCCCAGTCGGGTGACCACGCGCTAACCCGGCCAGGCCGTACGCTCCGCCCCTCCTTGCCCTACAACCGGACCACGGCGCGAGTCGAGCCCACCAGTCGCCAGGGCTCAGTCGGGAAGGCCGCCGATCCGCAGACCGGCCTGGGTCTTGTAGCGCTTGTTGATCGAGATGAGTACGGCGGTGAACGGTTCGAGTTGAGCGGCCAGGCGGAGCTTGCCGGCGTCAACACCCGGGCGACCGGTAACGGCCGCGGCGAGGTCGATGACGACGGCCTTGGCCTCCAAGTCGTCGCCGCAGACCAGCACGTCCTCGTGATCGAGGTACTCGTCGTCCCCCCAGAGCGATACGGCGGAGACGTGGTGGAAGGCACCGACCACGGTGGCTTCGGGGGCGAGCGACGCAGCCGTCTCGGCAGCCGAGCCCCCGGGCACGATCTTTCCGAAGGGTCCGCGCTTGTCGAAACCCAGCGGGTTCACGCACGAGATCACGGTTTTCCCGGCGAGCAGCGGCGCGAGCGCGGAAACCAGGTCGTCATGGCCGTCGTAGGGCACCGCCAGCAGGACGAACTCTGCCGCGGCGACCGCATCCTCGTTGGTCGCTCCATGCACGGCCGCACCGGGAACCCGCCCGAGGATCTCGGCTGCGGCCGACGCGGCGCGGTCGGCCGCGCGCGATCCGAGAGTGATCTCGTGGCCGTGTTTGGCGAACCGGTACGCAAGACCCTTGCCCTGCGGCCCGGTTCCTCCGATGACTGCGATGTGCGCCACACCTGCTCCTGTCTCTTGAATCCTGACAGTGTTACTGTCACGGTAGCCGGGCAGGGCTCTCCTGCGCCGACCGACGAACGGTAAGGGACCCCATGAAGATCTCGACGATGCTCATGTACGACGGCAATCCGCGTGCGGCCGCCGACCAAGTGGTCGCATGGGAGAAGGCCGGACTCGACACCGTCTGGGTAGCTGAAGCCTACGGCTTCGACTCGCCGACCCTGATGGGCTATCTGGCCGCCAAGACGGAAACTGTCGAGATCGGTGCGGCGATCATCAATGTCTTCTCGCGTACGCCCGGCGCCATCTCCCAGACGGCGGCCGGTCTCGACAACGTCAGTGGCGGGCGCGCGATCCTCGGGCTCGGCGCCTCCGGACCCCAGGTCATCGAGGGTTTCCACGGCGTGCCCTACGAACGTCCGCTGGGGCGTACCCGCGAAGTCGTCGACGTCGTACGCATGGCCTTGCGCCGCGAGCCGCTCGTGTACGAAGGCCGGTCCGTCACCCTGCCGCTCCCGAAAGACCGGGGGCTGGGCCTGGGCAAGCCACTGAAGATCCTCACCAAGCCCGAACGAGCCGACCTGCCGATCTGGATCGCCGCTCTCGGCGCCAAGAACGTCGAGTTGACCGCCGAGATCGCCGACGGCTGGATCCCGCACCTGTTCTACCCGGAGAAGGCCCGGGACACGTGGGGTGCCAGCCTCGACGCGGGGAAGGCGAAGCGCGCTACCGATCTCGGCGAACTGCAGATCACCGCAGGTGGTGTCTGCGCCATCGGCGACGACGTCAAGAAGATGCTCGATCTCTCCCGACCGATGATCGCGCTGTACGTGGGCGGCATGGGGGCACGCGACAAGAACTTCTACAACCAGCTGGTGTGCGAGTACGGCTTCGAGGCGGAGGCCAAGAAGATCCAGGATCTCTATCTCAGCGGCCAGAAGGATGAGGCCGCGGCCGCTGTCCCCGAAGAGCTGCTCGAGGCGATCAACCTCGTCGGCCCCGAGTCGTACGTGAAGGAGCGCATCGCCGCATTCAAAGAGGCAGGTGTCACCCACCTGCAGGTCTTCCCGGCCTCACCGGACCCGAGCGCGCTGATCACCCGGATGAAGGAACTGGTGGCGTGACCCGCCTGGCGTGGCCACGGCCGCTCATGGAGCAGGTCCACGACGACCTCCGGCAGACCGCGCGCACCTTCTTCGAGAAGGAAGTTCAGCCGCACAACCAGACCTGGGCCAAAGCCGGCATCGTCCCGCGCGACACCTGGCTCAAGGCGGGCAAGACCGGCCTGCTCTGCGTCGACGTGCCGGAGGCGTACGGCGGCCCCGGCATCGACGACTTCCGGTTCAACGTCGTGGTGGCCGAGGAGCAGGGCCGCGTGGGCGCGAGCGGCCCCGGGTTCTCGGTGCACTCCGACATCATCGTGCCGTACCTGACCAGCCTGGGCACCGAGGAGCAGAAACGCCGCTGGCTTCCGGGGTGCGTGACCGGCGAGATCATCACCGCGATCGCGATGACCGAGCCCGGCGCCGGCTCGGACCTGCAGGGCGTACGCACGACCGCGGTCGACAAGGGTGACCACTATCTACTCAACGGCAGCAAGACCTTCATCTCCAACGGCATCAACGCCGACCTGGTGATCGTCGTGGCACGCACCGATCCCGACGCCGGGCACCGCGGCATCAGCCTGCTCGTGGTCGAGCGAGGCATGACGGGATTCGAGCGTGGGCGCAATCTGGAGAAGGTCGGCCTGCATGCCCAGGACACCGCCGAGCTGTCGTTCACCGACGTGATGGTGCCCAAGGAGAATCTGCTCGGCCCGGAGGGCTCCGGCTTCATCTCACTGATGAAGAACCTGCCCCAGGAACGACTGATCATCGCCGTCCAGGCTGCCGCTGCTTGTGAGTTCATCGTCGAGATGTGCTTGGACTACGCCTCGACCCGCGAGGCCTTCGGCAAACCGATCGGCAAGTTCCAGCACAACCGCTTCGTGCTCGCCGAGATGGCGACCGAGGCGCGCGTCGCCCGCTCGTTCATCGACGACTGCGTCCGCCGCCATCTCGACAGGGAGCTGGACAGCGCGGGCGCCGCGATGGCCAAGTGGTGGGCAACCGAGCTGCAGAACAAGCTGGTCAACCAAGGCGTACAACTGCATGGCGGCTACGGATTCATGCTGGAGTACCCGATCGCCCAGGCCTACCTGGACAGCCGGATCTCGACGATCTACGGCGGCACCACTGAGATCCAGAAGGAGATCATCGGACGCTCGCTGGGTCTATGACCGGTTGTCGTTCCCAGCTCGTTTGCGTCTGCGCATCCCGGAAGCCCGCAACCGCAGCACGAGCTCCCGGGGGCGTACCGGCACCGCACCGGCCGCGACCAGTGCCTCGTAGTAGTCCCCGGGCACGTCGTAGTGGTCGCGATCGAATGCGCGCGCCGGGATCCCGTTCGCGGTCGCGAACGCGTGCAACTCCTCGTACGACGTGTCGCTGACCAGGTGCGACCAGAGCCTGCCCCGCGAAGGCACCAGCGGCGGATCGATCAGGATCACACCGCACCTGCCTTGCCTCGAAGACGGACGAGCTCGGCCGTCACGTTGGCCCGCGCCACTGCCTCCCAGTGTTTCCGGGCGTACGCCGTATGGAACAGGTATGGCTTGGCGAGCAGGTCTTCGAGTACGGCGATCCGGCCGACCGCGAAGGCAGCGTCGTCATAGCGGGCGTACTCGGCTCGGACGCCTGAGGCGTACGCGTCGTAGCGTCGGGTCGAGCTGGCCAGGATCGCCAGGTCGGCGTCACAGAGGATCTCACCGCTCGTGTCCCCGGCCTCGGGGCGATGGGTCGCCGTCAGCCGGACGAGCCTCGCCACCTCGGCGGCGTCCACGTCCTCCGCCGCGAGCGACCGCATCGCGAGCCGGGCGGAGCGCTCCTCGTTGGCGCCGGGCACGGACTCGGCCGGGTCGTACACCGCGTCGTGGAACCAGGCCGCGAGTACCACCTCGATGCGTCCGCCCGCGCCGAGCTCGTCGATGCGGTCCAATACCTCGGTCAGGTGCTGCAGGTCGTGATAGCCACGATCCGTCGAGTACGCGGCTTCAAGCTCGTCTCGAAGCTCGAGTCGGTGGGGCAGCGGCCAGGCGAGTTGCACACACCCAGTCTGTCTTACACCCCGGTCTCGACCGCCGCTGACGGCTTCTCCGAGTACTCCGGATAAGACCGAGTCGCCCGGTCCGGGGCGATTCGCCCGACTGTGACGAAAATTTCTTTCGGACAAGTCGGGGCAAAACCGGACTAAAACGTACACGGACTGGACTTTTCGCGTCCAAACCGTATGGACAGCTTGACCTCTACTTTGCCAAACTTTGACTACCGAGCTGGCAAACGGGGCCAGCCGCACGAGCTCAAAGGAGTCGGGCCATGACCCGCAAGATGAAGGCTGTTATCGCTGCTGTCGCTGTTGGCGCGGCTCTCCTGGTGACCGGTGGCGCTGGCGCTGCCACTGTGGTGGACGCGCGCCCGCTGCTCTGCTGCTAGTTCACCAGCAACGTCTCACTGGTTGCCGCTGCGTCCTCTGGCGTGGCGGCAACCATCTGCTTCATGGGCACGAGTCCAGTAGCCCCCGCCGCCCTGCGATATGCGTCACGGGCAGTGGCGCCCTCGCCCATCTGATCGAGCAGTCCGCCGAGATCGAACCAAAGCTGCGCGACCGTGCGATCCGCAGTATCTCCAATCGCCTTCAGTACGATCGCGGCACCACCAAGTTCATGCCGTGCAGTCAGTTCGTCGCCGTTGCTGAGCGCAATCTGCCCAGCCAGGATCCGTGACTCTGCAACCATCGCTGGGGCGTCTTCGCGGGAACCTAGCGCTTGCGTTTCGGCGAGCAATCGCCCAGCCTCGACGGTTTCACCGCTGAGCAAGAAGGCGCGCGCCAACGCTACTTTCGTGCTTCCGACATCGAACGGGCTGGCGCTGGACCACTCCAATTCATCAACGGCCGTAGCTAGGTTGTACTTCGCCGCGTCAAGTTCGGCAGGTTCGGCTTCGAGCTGATACATGCCCAATGTCGACCGAAGGCGCGCCCGATTCCGGACATCGTTGGTCTGCGTAAGAAGGTCCAGAGCTCTGGAGGCGAAGTCAATGGCCGTCTGCGTCCTGCCACGCATCGACTCCATAAAGCTCGCGTTCCAGTAGGCCGCTGCCCTCGCCGCCGGACTACCTGACTTCTCTGCGTCGCCGATGGCCTTCTTGCAGATCCGGGCGGCGTATGCCACATCGCCTCGCAAGCCGTAGACGCCTGCGAGTGTGACCGCGAGTTGAATGGCCTCGTCGCTCTGGCTCAGCCCGACTCCGTCCAGCATGCCTAGAGCCTTCTCGCCAGTTTCGATCGACTTTCCAAGGTCACCGGCGTCGCGATAGCACCGGCACAGCGCGATCATCACCTTCGTCCAGGCGAGGTCGGCCTCACCGGTCTTGGCCAGTTCCTCCAGCGCAATGATCGCGCCGTCGGAGTCGCCGGTCGCTTCCAGAGCCCGTGCGTGCAGGAAGCGTGCGCGACGCTCCAAGTCCGGCAGGGAGGCTCGCGCGACATCCATCAGCGCCTGACGCGCCTTGTCGAGACCATCGGCCGCATTGCCCGACTCGAGCGCAAGCTCGGCATAGTCGAGCAGCAGCCGCAGCTCGTCCACATCGGCAGAGTTAGCGCCCAGCACCAAGAAGTCCGGGGTGACGCCGAGGCGTGCGGCCAGCGTCTCCAGGAGGGCACCGTCGGGGCGGCGCTGCCCGGACTCGATGCGTGAGACGTACGCGACCGAGATTTCGTCGCCGGCGAGCTCGCCCTGGGTGAGTCCAGCGCCGATGCGCGCGGCCTTGATCCGACCGCCCAAGACGGCAGGATCGACCTCGCGCAACGGCACCAGCAACTCGGCTTCCATGGGTTCATATTACACAAATTCGGAAAATAGTTGCCAAACCGGGGGGAAGTAGTGTCAAATAGGTATCAGCCAACCGCTGCCGTGGTCCCGTCCCCCCCGGCACGACCCGCAGCGCAGACCGAAGAGTCCCCCCACTCCGGTCTTGAGTGGCCCGGCAGTTCCCCCCTCTGCCGGGCCACTCGGCTCTTTCTCCTTGGTTGAGCGTGGCACCGCCTCCGCGCGGGGCGACTGCCCGCAAGCTCGTAAACACCCGAGAAGCGCTCCCGCCACGCTGCCGACCCCGCGAAGATTCGTGCCAACTCGGCGGATGGGGGCGACGTCACGCCGCGGCCTCGGGCGGCCGCAACTAGTCTGGGGGCATGAGTAACGCACCTACTCCGGGTCAGTTACGGCGTGCCCTGGCCCGGGTTGGGCGGGGGGCCAGCCTGGATGTCGAAGAGGCCGCGGTCCTGCTCGCGGCTCGGGGTGAGGATCTCGACGCGCTGTGTACGGCCGCTGCCCGCGTACGCGACGCCGGACTGGTGGCGGCCGGCCGACCTGGTGTGGTGACGTACTCCCCCAAGGTCTTCATCCCGCTGACCCGGCTATGTCGCGACCGCTGCCACTACTGCACGTTCGTGACAGTGCCCGGCAAGCTCAAGTCCGAGGGCCAGGCGCCCTACCTGTCGCCCGACGAAGTGCTCGCGATCGCGAGCCAAGGCGCGGTGCTGGGCTGCAAGGAGGCTCTGTTCACGCTCGGCGACCGGCCGGAGGCGCGCTGGCCCGAGGCGGCGCAGTGGCTGGAGGAGCAAGGCTACGACTCGACGCTGGACTATGTGCGGGCGATGTCGATCCGGGTGCTGGAGGAGACCGGCCTGCTCCCGCACCTCAACCCCGGGGTGATGTCGTGGACCGAGATCAACCGACTCAAGCCGGTCGCGCCGTCGATGGGGATGATGCTCGAAACCACCTCGACCCGGCTGTTCACCGACCGGGGCGAGGCCCACTACGGGTCGCCCGACAAGGACCCGGCGATCCGGCTGCGGGTGCTCGAGGACGCCGGTCGGCTGTCGGTGCCGTTCACGACCGGCGTGCTGGTCGGCATCGGTGAGACGCGGACCGAGCTGGCCGAGTCGATCTTCGCGATCCGGCGGATCGCCCAGCAGTACGGGCACATCCAGGAGGTGATCGTCCAGAACTTCCGCGCCAAGCCCGACACCGCGATGCGTGGTGTCGACGATCTCGCGCTGGACGCCTACCTCGCGGCCATCGCCGTCTCCCGGATCGTGCTCGGGCCGAAGATGCGGATCCAGGCGCCACCGAACCTGGTCGACCTGCAGGAGTGCCGGCTGCTACTCGGCGCGGGTGTCGACGACTGGGGTGGCGTCTCTCCGCTGACGCCCGACCACGTCAATCCGGAGCGGCCCTGGCCGTCGCTGGAGCGACTCCGCGACATCACAGCAGCCGCGGGGTTCGAGCTGCGCGAGCGGCTCACGGCACACCCTTCGTACGTGCGCGGCAGCCTGGCCGAGAACGCGCCATGGATCGACCCGCGCGTACGCTCCCACGTCGCGGCACTCGCGCTCCCCGACGGTCTCGCTGATCCAGGCGTACGCCCCACCGGGTTGCCTTGGCAGGAGCCGGACGGCGGGTTCGAGGCGGCCGGGCGGACCGACTTGTTCGCCGCGATCGACACCGAGGGCCGCACCAACGACCGTCGCGACGACTTCGACACGGTGTATGGCGACTGGGAGGCGCTGCGGGCGACCGCCGACTCGGCGCCAACCCAGCGTGGCGGCAAGCAGCCGGGGTTCGCGGCCGCGATGGCCCAGGCCGAGCGCGACCCGACGCAGCTCACCGACGCCCAGGCGCTCACGTTGATCACCGCCGAAGGCGACGAGCTGCGCGAAGTCGCCCGGCTGGCCGACGCGCTGCGCCAGGAAGTCAACGGCGACGAGGTCACCTACGTCGTCAACCGCAACATCAACTTCACCAACGTCTGCTACACCGGCTGCCGGTTCTGCGCGTTCGCCCAGCGCAAGCAGGACGCCGACGCCTACAGCCTCGACCTCGACCAGATCGCCGACCGCGCCGAGGAGGCCTGGCAGCTCGGCGCGACCGAGGTCTGCATGCAGGGCGGCATCGACCCGGAGCTGCCGGGGACGGCGTACTTCGACATCGCCGCCGCCGTGAAAACCCGCGTACCCGGCATGCACGTCCACGCGTTCTCCCCGATGGAGATCGTCAACGGCGCGATGCGTACCAACCTGAGCTTCGGTGACTTCCTGCTCAGGGCCAAAGAGTCGGGGCTCGACACGATCCCGGGCACGGCCGCGGAGATCCTCGACGACGAGGTGCGCTGGGTGCTGACCAAGGGCAAGCTGCCGACCGCGCAATGGATCGAGATCGTCACCACCGCGCACCAGCTGGGGATCCGGTCGAGCTCGACGATGATGTACGGGCACGTCGACCGGCCCGACCACTGGATCACCCACTTGCGGGTGATCCAGAAGATCCAGGACGAGACGGGCGGCTTCACCGAGTTCGTGCCGCTCCCGTTCGTCCACACCAGCGCGCCGATCTACCTCGCCGGCGTCGCCCGCCCCGGCCCGACGATGCGCGACAACATCGCGGTGCACGCGGTGGCACGGATCATGCTGCACGGCCGCATCGACAACATCCAGACCTCCTGGGTCAAGCTCGGCGTCGACGGCACTCGAGCGATGCTGCAGGCAGGCGCGAACGACCTGGGCGGCACGCTGATGGAGGAGACGATCTCCCGGATGGCTGGCTCGGAGTTCGGCTCGGCCAAGACCGTCGCGGAACTCACCGACATCGCCGCCGGCATCGGCCGCCCGGTGCGCGAACGCACCACCGTCTATGGACGAGTCGAGCCGGTACGGACCGTGGCCTCCTGAGGCTGCTTCTCCGCCGCATTGTGGCCGATCGCGACAACCACACCCGGTTTGTGGCCGATGCAGGCAAGAGCGCACGGCGTGTCACCGTCGGCATCGGCCACAAACCAGCATCGCTCGCCACCATCGGCCACAAACCAGCAAAGAAGTCGGGCGACCGAGTGTTGAGGCCCGGTCAGGCCGGAACGCGTAAGCCGGTCACCACCGGCAGGGAGTCCACGCCGTACACGATCGACTTCTGCCGGAATGTCAGGTCGGTGTCCGCGAGCCTGAGATCGGGGAATCGCTTGGCGAGCATCGGGTACGCCATCCGCAGCTCCATCTTGGCCAGCTCGGCCCCCACACAACGGTGGAACCCGTACCCGAACGCCATGTGGGACCCGGCGACCGCACGGCGTGGGTTGAAGGTCTCCATCGACTCCCCGTCGGCCGACATACGCTCGTCGCGGTTGATGCCGGCGAGGTGGCACACGACGACGTCACCTTCGCTGATCTTGCGGCCGGCGATCTCGATGTCGTGCTTGGCGAACCGCGGGAACGCGATCTGCACGACGCCGAGGTAACGCAGCAGCTCCTCGACCACGGCATCGACGTCGGCGGTGCCCTCGGCGAGTGCGGCGTACTCGTCGGGATGGTTGAGGAGTACGGCGGTCCCCAGCGCGAGCATGGACGCGCTGGTCTCCAGCCCCCCCGTGAAAGCGCCGTCGGCGAGCCCGCCGAGGTCGTGGTCGTTGATCTCGTCGCCGTGCTCGCGGATGATCTGGCCGACGAGGCCGTCGCCCGGATCGCGCCGCTGCTGGGCGGCGAAGTCGAGCAGGAACTCACGCGAGCCGGAGATCGCGCCCAGCACTCCGGTGCCGCCGTAGGTCACGTCGAACCGCGCGGTGGCAAGCTCGCTGAACCGCTCACGCTGCTCGGCCGGCAGCCCGAGCAGCTCGCAGATGACCTGGAACGGCACTGGGAACGCGAAGGTCGAGACCAGGTCGACCTCCGGCCCGGCGGCCTCGACCTCGTCCAGGGCCGCCTCGATGATCTCGGCGATGCGCGGCTTGAGCCGCTCCAGCCGTCGCATGGTGAACTCGGGCGTCAGCAGCTTGCGCAGTCGGGTGTGCTCCGGCGGGTCGGTGAAGCCCAGCCCACCGATGTCGCCGTCGGTGGTCGAGCCGGACTTCTCCCCCACGAAGGGGCGGATGTCGTTGCTGAAGCTGGTGGTGTTGCTCATCACCTCACGGGCCTCGGCGTCCCCGGTGACCATCCAGACCCGGATCCCGAAGAACGAGGTCAGCTTGTGCACCGGTTCGTCGCGGCGGATCTCGCCCAGCTTGGTGACCGGGCCGAAGTCGTCACGGCTCAGTGGCCACGACAGCGACTCGGGGACCTTGTCGATCTTGGAGAGGTCCAGGCCACCGCCTGACGTCGCGCGGGAGAGGAGCGCACTGCGCACCCTGGCCCGTACGCGCGAGATGATCCCTGGCACTACTGCTCCTTAGGTGCGCCTGCGTGGTGTCCCCAGTCTAGGAAACCGGTCCGCCCGAACCGGGAAGGTGGGCCCGCAGCGTAGATCTCATCGACGTCGCGAATCTGGATCGTCCTGCCCCAAGACTCCGGTGTCTCATGCGAGATTGCATGACATCATGCAGACTTCCACTCGAAGAAGTCTGTCGGTGCCGCTGCTGGCTGAGAGGGCCGGTCCGGTGATCGGCAAGGGCGAGAACCGACCTACAGCACCGCTCAGGCCACCGGCGGCAGCCCCAGGGACGGCAGCGACAGGGGGTTCTGGCCCGGGTCGAGGGCATCGATCTGCTCTGCCGACCAGGTGACTCCCACTGGCTGCGACTCCGGCTCGCGCCAGGCCTGGTAGCTCAGCGCCTCGGGCCCAGACAACCCGTACACGTCGCGCAGGGCGACCACGCACCGGTCGGCCAGCGCCGCGTATTCGGCGCTCAGCGCCGGCAGCGGAAGCTCTACCGACCAGTTGGGGGCCGAACGGGTGGGTACCGTCCAGCCGGCCGCCACCATCACCGGATCGTCAGCCTCGTGCGCTGCCGGGCCGGCGGTGAACACGGGCCCGGCCGCCTCGGCCCTCAGTTCGTCCTCGGTCGCGGAGAACTGCACGTAGCCCGCCTTGCCGGGTGCTGCGACGATCAGCACGCACCGGTCGGTGAGCTCGCGCAGCGTCGCCCGCAAACGGTCGGCGAATTCGTCCCACGTCATCCGATCACTCCCCCAGCTTGCGCAGCACCTGCGCGTACGACGGCGTGGTGAACGTCGCGGTCACCGAACTGCTCAGTCGTGCGACGCTCACCCGACCACCGCCCGGCAGGTCCCATTGGGCGCTGCGGTTGCGGCCGGAGCGAAGTTTCGGCTTGCCCCAGCGTCGTTGGCCCTCCCGGACCACCAGCGTGAACTGGTCGTCCAGAAACGCGACCGCGTCGGCACTCGGGTCGTTGACCACGTCGCTCACCCAGAAGCTCAGGGTGGCCAGGTGTCCGTCCGGGGTTACGCCGGTCCGCACCCCTGGTTGAGACAACCCGTCGACCGGATTGCCGAGACTGCCCTCGGCGTCGATCGTCCAGCCCAGTTCGGCCACCGCCAGCGCGCCGACTTCGGCGCGGGTCATCGGCCAGGTCGCATTGATCCAGAACTCCAGCAGATCGCAGGCGCGCGGGGGATCCATCGCCTTCCAGGTCATGTGCGACACCCTACTCACCCACTCCCGGAATCTTCAGCGCACCAAGGCCGAGCACGAACGGCGTCACCTTGATGGTGCCGTTGGGCAGGGCCCGCGCCAGCTCGTAGCGCACCGGCACCGTTCCGTCCTTGATCGCCTGCGTGATCGGCGAGTCGGGTTCGCCTCAACGAAGCGCTGCAGTTCGGTGGCGAATCGGAACACGCTGCGCAGCACCCGGAATCGTGTGCAGGCCGCTCTTCACCAGCCAACCCCCGGCCGGCACGGCGAAGTCGGCGCCCGTACCAAACAGGTACGAGATGAGCACCGTTTCCCCAGGTCAAGCCACGGGTCTTACTCCCACTCGATGGTGCCGGGGGGCTTGCTGGTGATGTCGACGGTGACGCGGTTGATCTCGCGGACCTCGTTGGTGATTCGGGTCGAGATGGTCTCGAGGACCTCGTACGGGAGGCGGGCCCAGTCGGCGGTCATGGCGTCCTCGGAGGTGACCGGGCGGAGTACGACGGGGTGGCCGTAGGTGCGGCCGTCTCCCTGGACGCCGACGGAGCGTACGTCGGCGAGCAGCACCACGGGGAACTGCCAGATATCGCGGTCGAGGCCGGCCCTGGTGAGCTCGGCCCGGGCGATGGCGTCGGCCTCGCGCAGGATGTCGAGGCGCTCACGGGTGACCTCGCCGATGATCCGGATACCGAGGCCGGGACCGGGGAACGGGTGCCGCCAGACGATCTCGGCCGGTAGGCCGAGCTGCTCGCCGACCAGGCGCACCTCGTCCTTGAACAGCGTGCGCAGCGGCTCGACCAGCTCGAACTCCAGGTCGTCGGGCAGCCCGCCGACGTTGTGGTGGGACTTGATGTTGGCGGTGCCGGTGCCGCCGCCGGACTCGACGACGTCGGGATACAGCGTGCCCTGGACCAGAAACCCAACCTCGCCCTGGGACTCCTGGACGACCTCCGCCTCCGCCTGCTCGAAGACCCGGATGAACTCGCGCCCGATGATCTTGCGCTTCTCCTCGGGGTCGGTCACGCCGGCGAGCGCGTCGAGGAACCGCTTCTCCGCGTCGACGACCTTCAGCGAGACACCGGTCGCGGCCACGTAGTCGCGCTCGACCTGCTCAGCCTCGCCCTTGCGCAACAGGCCGTGGTCGACGAACACACACGTCAGCCGGTCGCCGATCGCCCGCTGCACCAGCGCCGCCGCAACCGCGGAGTCCACTCCTCCGGACAGTCCGCAGATCGCGCGTCGGTCGCCGATCTGGGCGCGGATCACCGCAACAGACTCCTCGACGATGTTGACCATCGTCCAGGTCGGCCGACACCCGGCGATGTCGTGCAGGAAGTGGGTCAATACCTGCTGGCCGTGCTCGGTGTGCAGCACTTCGGGGTGCCATTGCACGCCGGCGAAACGTCGGTCGAGATCCTCGAACGCCGCCACCGGGGTCGCCTCGGTGCTGGCCAGCACGTCGAAGCCCGCGGGCGCGCGGACGACCGAGTCGCCGTGGCTCATCCAGACCCGGTGCTCCGTCGGCAGCCCCGCCAGCAGCGCTCCCGGCGCGGACACGGAGACCGGCGTACGCCCGTACTCGGAGATCCCGGTGCGCGCCACCTCACCACCCAGGGTCTGCGCCATGATCTGGAAGCCGTAGCACATGCCGAAAACCGGCACCCCGGCCCCGAACAGGTCTCCCTGGAGTCGCGGCGCGCCCGGCTCGTACACCGACGACGGGCCGCCGGACAGGATGATCGCCTTCGGCCCCTTGGCCAGCATCTCGGTGGCCGGCATGGTGCTCGGCACGATCTCGGAGTAGACGTGCGCCTCACGTACCCGCCGGGCGATGAGCTGTGCGTACTGCGCGCCGAAGTCGACGACGAGGACCAGATCGTGTTCGGTGCTCAAGGAGGACCTTCCGGCTCTGACGTGGTGGAAGACGTCAGTCTAACGTTGGCGCATGCGGACGATCGTGGTCACGGGTGCCACTGGTGGGATCGGGTACGAGGCAGCGGCGACGCTTACCGGGGAGGGCGATCGGGTCGTACTCGTGGGCCGCGATCCCCAGCGTACGAAGGACGCCGTGGCGCGGATCCAGGAGCGCACCGGCACCACGCCCGAGTACGCCCTGGCCGACTTCGCGTCGCTGGACTCGGTGCGCGCGCTGGCCGCAGACCTGCTGGCGCGGCTGGACCGGATCGACGTGCTGGTCAACAACGCGGGCGCCGTGTACGGCAGGCGCGAGCTGACCGAGGACGGGTACGAGGCGACATTCGCGGTCAACCACCTCGCGCCGTACCTGCTGACCCGACTGCTCCTCGATCGCATCACGGCGAGTAACCCGGCCCGCATCGTCACCGTCGCGTCGGCCGCGCACTACCGCGGCACGATGGATCTGGACGACCTCGGCTTCGAGGAGGGCTACTCGATCATGGCTGCCTACAGCCGCTCGAAGCTCGCGAACGTGCTGTTCACTCGTGCCCTCGCCGCCCGCCTGGCCGGGAGCGGCGTGACCGCCAACTGCCTGCACCCCGGCACCGTGCGTACCAACATCTGGAGCGGCGCACCCTGGTGGGCCAAGCCCGTGCTCGCGATCGCCAAGCTCCGGATGATCCCGGTGACCGTCGGCGCGAGCCGGATCACCTACCTGGTCACCAGCCCCGAGGTCGCCGACCTGACCGGCGATTACTTCGACAACGACGAACCCACGAAGCCGTCCCGGCTTGCCCGCGACGACCGGCTCGCCGAGCGGCTCTGGGACGCCAGCGCCGACCTGGTGGGGCTCGCTTGACGCCGAGTTGGCACGAATCGTCGCCGAGTTGGCACGAATCCTCGGTGCTTCAGACGAGTCGGAGCGCGCCCGGTGCGTGCACGGGGACGACGGGCGCGACCGGCGGCACCGGCGCGATCTCCTCGTACGCCGCGCCCACGGGTGGGCGGGGATCGGGCTCGCCCTTGTTGGGCCAGAACGCCATCGCCCGCTCGGCCTGGGCGGTGATAGTCAGCGCGGGGTTCACGCCGAGGTTGGCGGTGATCGCCGATCCGTCGGCGACGTGCAGGCCGGGGTAGTTGAACACCCGCTGATAGGGGTCGACCACGCCCTGCTCGGCGCTCTCCCCGATCACGCAGCCGCCGATGAAGTGCGCGGTCATCGGCATGTTGAACTGCTCGCTCAGGCCGCCGCCAGCGGTGCCGCCCATGATCGCCGCCATCCGCCGCACGGTCTCGTTGGCGAGCGGGATCCAGGTCGGGTTCGGCTCGCCGTGCCCCTGCCGGGAGGTGAGGTGACCGCCGAGCGGCCCCGGCTTCCAGTAGGTCGTGATCGAGTTGTCCAAGGTCTGCATGACCAGCGCGATGACCGTGCGCTCCGACCAGTGCTTGAGATCGTAGAGGTCGCGCATCGAGGCCTTCTGTCTCCACAGTTCCTTGAGCCAGGTACGCCAACGCGGGCCGGGCCCGTCGCCGTCGGTGAGCACTGTCTGCAGCAGCGACATCATGTTGCTGCCTTTCCCGTAGCGCACCGGCTCGACGTGGGTGACGTCGTCGGGGTGGAAGCTGGAGGTGATCGCGACGCCGTAGCTGTAGTCGACGCTGCGGTCGGGCGCGACCGCGCCGAGGATGGACTCGGAGTTGGTGCGCGCCAGCCACCCGAGCCGGTCCGACAACAACGGGAGGTCTCCCGCGGCCTTCATCCGGTGCAGCAGCTTCTGGGTGCCGATCGCGGCGGCGGCGAAGACGACCTGATCCGCAGAGAGTACGCGCGCGGTGCGCGACGTGTGTCGCTTCGCCTTGGTGAACGCGACGTGCACGTCGTACCCGCCACCCTCGCGCGGCACCACCCGGGTGACCGTGGTCAGCGGCAGCACCTTCGCTCCGGCGCGCTCAGCCAGGTGCAGGTAGTTCTTCACCAAGGTGTTCTTGGCGTTGTGGCGGCAGCCGGTCATGCACTCGCCGCAGGCCCGGCAGGTGTTGCGGGCGGGGCCGGCACCACCGAAGAAGGGGTCCTCGACCCGAGTGCCCGGCGGCTGGCCGGGGCCGCCGAAGAACACCCCGACCGGCGTCGCGTGGAACGTGTCGCCCACGCCCATCTCGTCGGCAACCTGGCGCATCAGCTCGTCGGCCGGGGTGACGATCGGCGTCCGGACGACGCCGAGCATCCGCTTGGCCTGGTCGAAGTAGGGCGCCAGAGCCTGCTTCCAATCGGTGATGTGCGCCCACTGCGGGTCGCGATAGAACGCGTCGAGCGGCTCGTACAGGGTGTTGGCATACACCAGCGATCCCCCGCCGACGCCGGCTCCCGCGAGGATCAACGAGTCGCGCACCGCCTCGATCCGCTGGATCCCGTAGCAGCCCAGCGCCGGGTTGAAGAAGAACCGCTTGGCGTCGAAGGAGGTCTTCGCGAAGTCCGCGTCGTCGAACCGGGCCCCCGCTTCGAGCACCCCGACGCGGTAGCCCTTCTCGGTCAGTCGGAGCGCCGTGACCGACCCGCCGAACCCCGATCCGACGACGAGAACGTCGTAGTCGGGGTGTCTCATGTCGCCATCTCGATGCATCCGCACCCGTCGAGCCCGCAGCCAGCTCTATGCCGGCGCTCGCGGTCGGTGCGACTCGGCAGCGCCGCGGTGCGATCGCCACCAATCAGGCCCACGGTCCCGATGCGGTCGCTCCGCTCGCTCATGCCCGGCCGAGCTTCCGCATCAGCCTCTCGTTGAACACCAGCACCTTGCCCCACTGCTCGTCGCTCATCCCGGGCAGCGGCCCGATCTTCGTCAGCCGCTGAGTGGCGACCGTCTGCGGCTCGGTGTAGCGCAGCAGACCCTCGTGCCCCTGGCGTCGGCCGGTGCCCGATGCGCGCATGCCGCCCATGGGGGCGTCGATGCTGGCGAAGGACGCGGCGAACGCCTCGTTGATGTTGATCGACCCGCACTTCATCTGCGCTGCCAGCGACCGGGCGCGGCTCCCGTCCTTGCTGTAGATGGCGCCGTTGAGCCCGTACGGCCCCTCGTTGGCGCGCTCGACGGCCTCGCCTTCGTTGTCGAAGCGATACAGGGACACCACCGGGCCGAACGTCTCGTCGCCGAAGCAGGTCATGTCGGGGGTGACGTCCTCCAGGATCGTCGGCTCGTAGAAGTAGGGGCCGAGGTCGGGCCGGGCGCGTCCACCGATCAGGATCTTGGCGCCCTTGGCCACCGCGTCCTCGACGTGCCGGGTGACGGTGTCGAGCTGGTCCTGGGAGACGAGCGTGCCCATGTCGGAGGTCCACGACATCGGCTCGCCGACGACCATCGCGCGCGTACGCTCGGCGAACTTGGTGACGAACCGGTCGTAGACCTGGTCGGCGACGAACATCCGCTCGACCGACACACACAGCTGGCCCGAGTTGGAGAACGACGCCCGGACCGCTCCCTCGGCGGCACGGTCGAGGTCGGCGTCACGCAGCACGATCATCGGGTTCTTGCCGCCCAGCTCCAGCGAACAGCCGATCAGCCGCTCCGCGCACTGCTTGCCGATCAGCCGGCCGGTGGCGGTCGAGCCGGTGAAGCAGACGTAGTCGGCGCGCTGCACGATCGCGGTGCCGATCTCCGGCCCCGGCCCCGCGACGATCTGCCATAGGTCTGTCGGGAAGCCGGCGTCGGCGAGCAGCTGCGCCCCGAGCAGGGCGCTGAGCATGGTCTGCGCGTCCGGTTTGGCGACCACCGCGTTGCCCGCCATCAGCGCAGGCAGCCCGTCGGACATCGCCATCGTGAAGGGGTAGTTCCACGGCGAGATGACGCCGACGACACCTTTGGGTACGTGGTTGACGTCGATGCGCGTCAGCCCCGGAAGGACCCCGCTGCGTCGCTCGGGGGCAAGGAAGTCGGCGCTCTTGCGACCGTAGTAGCGCGCGGTCATCGCGACGTGCATGACCTCGTCGAACGCGTCCTTGCGGGCCTTCCCCGACTCCCACACGATCAGGTCGGTCAGCTCCTCGCGCCGATCGACCACGAGGTCGTGGAAGCGCAGGAGCAGCCGCTCGCGCTCCTCGACCGGCACCTCTGCCCATTCCCGCTGGACCTCACGGGCACGTACGAACGTGGCCTCCACATCCGCCTCGCTCGACTGCGGGATCGTCGCCAACGGTGCCCGGTTGATCGGGGAGGATGCGAGCACCGCCTCGCCCGACGTCGCGTTGACTCGCGAGGTCAACCGCCGCACGAAGCCCTGATCGAGGGCGTACGCCGCAGTCGGGTCGTGCTGCGGATCGCGGACCCCAGCGGACATCGGGGCGGACATCGGGTTGTGCTCGGAGCCGGTCATGCCTCGATCGTAGGCCGGTTTGCTACTAGCGGGTAGGCACTGCTGCCACGGCTCCGCATCCGGTGGATGCATCGCAAGGCAGAGGAGCGACGCGGGGCTGGGGGCGAAGCGCCCAGCGAGCGACGATAACGCAGCGAGGCGCCGCACCCGGCGGATGCATCGCAAGGCAGAGGAGCGAAGCGGGGCTGGGGGCGAAGCGCCCAGCGAGCGACGATAACGCAGCGAGGCGCCGCCGGGCGGCGTCCCTCAGCCGCCTCGGACGATCTCGGGTGCTTGCACCCGCTTCTCGTCGGCCTCTCGGTCGGTGAGCTGTTGCTGGCTCTGCCGTTCGGCCTCGACGCGACGCAGGTAGTGGTCGACCTCGTCATCGACGCGGGCGGGGTCCCAGCCGAGCGCGACTGCCATGATCTCGGCGGTGGGCCGGGCCGCGCTGATGCCGCGGTCGAAGGTCTCGATCGAGATGCGCGTACGCCGGGCCAGCACGTCGTCGAGGTGCCGGGCACCTTCGTGGGTGACGGCGTAGCGGACCTCGGCTTTCAGGTAATCCTCGGCCCCGGGGAGCGGCTCCGCGAGCGCCGGGGCGTCGGCGACGACCTGCAGCACCTCGTCGATCTGACCGCCGACCCGGCCGAGCAGGTGCTCGATGCGCGCCGGGTGCAGACCGCTGTCCTTGGCCAGCATGGCGACCTGGTTGGCCTTCGCGGCATAACCGTCGGCGCCGCAGAGCGGGATCTGGTCGGTGACCGAGGCCGGTACCGAACCGCCGGCCGGGCCCCCCAGCGAGTGCGCCGCGGCGTCCACGGCGTCCTTGGCCATCACCCGGTACGTGGTGAGCTTGCCGCCGGCGATGATCACCAGACCCGCGACCGGGGTCACGACCGTGTGCTCCCGGCTGATTCGGCTGGTCGGCTCGGACTCGCCGGACAGCAGCGGCCGGAGCCCGGCGTACACACCTTCGACGTCCGCGTGTGTCAGTGGTGCCTTGAGCACGCTGTTGACGTGGCCGAGCAGGTAGTCGATGTCGGTCAGGCTGGCCGCGGGATGCGCCTTGTCGAGATCCCACGGGGTGTCGGTGGTGCCGATGATCCAGTGCCGGCCCCAGGGGATCACGAACAGCACCGACTTCTCGGTGCGCATGATCAGGCCGGCGTCGGAGCGGATCCGGTCGCGGGGCACGACCAGGTGAATCCCCTTGCTGGCTTGGACATTGAGCGCGCCGCGGCCGCCGACCATGGCCTGGATCTCGTCGGTCCAGACCCCAGCGGCGTTGACCACCACCTTGGCCCGGATCGTGAGCTCCTTACCCGACTCGAGGTCACGAGCGCGGACTCCGGTGACGCGCTCCCCCTCGCGCAGGAACCCGATGCACTTGGTGCGCGTCGCGACGTGTGCGCCGAACCCGGCCGCGGTCCGGGCGATCGTGGCGACCAGCCGAGCATCATCCACCTGCGCGTCGTAGTAGCGGACGCCGCCGGTGACGGTCTCGGGCTTGAGATCGGGCACGGCCCGGAGCAGCTGCCGTTTGAGCAGGTGGCGGTGCTTAGGCACGCCCATGTCGTACTTGCCGGCGATCGCCATCGCGTCGTAAAGCGCTAGGCCGGCACCGACGTACGGGCGCTCGTGGTGGTTGGTGAGCGGGTAGACGAACGGGACGGCGCGTACGAGGTGCGGCGCCAGCCGGGTCAGCAGCAGTCCGCGCTCCTCCAGCGCCTCCCGGACCAGCCCGAAGTCGAGCATCTCCAGGTAGCGCAGCCCGCCGTGGACGAGCTTGCTGCTGCGGCTGCTCGTGCCCGAGCCGAGGTCACGCTGCTCGATCAGCCCGGTGCTCAGGCCGCGGGAGACCGCGTCGAGCGCGGTGCCTGTGCCGACCACTCCTCCGCCGACCACGAGCACGTCGAGCTCGGTGACGCGGAGCTGCGCGATCGATTCGTCGCGGGCTTGGGGGCTCAGTGCGGTCGACTGCATAGGTCCATCGTGCCGGATCGCGTGCGACCGCTGGGGCCGAACGGGATCTCGATATGCCGCTGCTCGTACCTCGCCGCGGCTACTCGACCAGCGGTCGGCGGTCGAACGCGCCGAACAGGAGACGCCGCAGGCCGGTCGAGTGCCCGGCGAGGGCAAGCCGAGATGCCGGGGCCAGGTGTATCGAGACGCCTTCGGTCGTCGAGTGGTCCGAGGCGCCAGCCGAGGGCCGTATCGAGACGCCGGCTGGACGCACGGCGCCGAAGTCGCCGACTTCTCTATACACCCTTTACTGCACCACGACCTCCACCCGCTGGAACTCCTTGAGCTCGGTGTAGCCGGTCGTGGCCATCGCCCGGCGCAACGCACCGATGTAGTTCATCGTCCCGTCGGCGACGTTGGACGGGCCGAACAGGATCTGCTCCAAAGTCCCGACGGTGCCGATCTCGATGCGCTCTCCGCGCGGCAGGTTGGCGTGCCAGGCCTCCGAGCCCCAGTGGTGCCCTGCACCCGGCGCCTCCGAGGCGCGGGCCAACGGCGAGCCGATCATCACGGCGTCCGCGCCGCAGGCGATGGCCTTGGCGATGTCGCCGCTCTTGCCGATCGAGCCGTCCGCGATGACGTGGACATAGCGGCCGCCGGACTCGTCGAGGTAGTCGCGTCGTGCGGCAGCCACGTCGGCGACCGCACTGGCCATCGGCACCGCCAGGCCGAGGACCGTGCGCGTGGTGTGCGCGGCTCCTCCGCCGAACCCGACGAGGACGCCGGCGGCTCCGGTGCGCATCAGGTGCAGCGCGGCCTGGTAGGTGGCGCAGCCGCCGACAATCACCGGCACGTCGAGCTCGTAGATGAACTCCTTGAGGTTGAGCGGCTCCGCCTGGCCCGAGACGTGCTCGGCCGAGACCGTCGTACCCCTGATCACGAACATATCGACGCCTGCGTCGACCACGCACTTGGCGAAGTCCTTGGTGCGCTGCGGACTCAGACTGCCCGCAACGGTCACGCCCGACTCCCGCATCTGTTTGAGTCGCGCGGTGATCAGCTCGGGTTTGATCGGTTCGGCGTAGATCTCCTGCAGCCGCTTGGTCGCGGTCGTCGGGTCCAGCGACCCTACCTCGGCTAGCAGCCCGCTGGGGTCGTCGTACCGTGTCCAAAGCCCTTCGAGATCGAGCACGCCGAGCCCGCCGAACCGCCCGAACGCCACCGCGGTCTGCGGTGACATCACCGAGTCCATCGGCGCCGCGACCACCGGGATCTCGAACCGGTAGGCGTCGATCTGCCAGGCCGTCGACACCTCCTCGGGGTCACGCGTACGCCGCGACGGCACGATCGCGATGTCGTCGAAGGAGTACGCCCGGCGCCCGTGCTTGGCCCGCCCGATCTCGATCTCTTGCATGAACGGAGCCTATCCGCAAGCCGACTCCGGAATGCACCAGCGGCCGACCACGCTGGATTGTGGCCGATCCCGGCGGTGATTGCTTGCTTGTGGCCGATCCCGACAACGACACGCCGAGGGGGTCTGTCGCCATCGGCCACAATCCGGTCCCAACAGTCGCCATCGGCCACAATCCGGCGTCAGAGGCGCAGAAGATCAGGGTCCCTGGCGACGGCCAGAGCCGTGAGGGCGAGCGCCTTGGCGGCTTCGAGCATGGTCTTGTCGCCCTCGGGCGTGATGCAGGCGGCGGCGAACTCGTGCTGGTGATTGACCGCGCCACCTGCGGGGACGTCCATGTCGGCATGCAAGCCAGGGACTCGCTGACTGATGTTGCCGAAGTCGGTGGAACCGGTGATCTGCTGGCCCGCCGGGTCGGGGTTGGGCACGCGGCCGATCGCCTCGCAGGCCTCGGTGAAAGCAGCGACCAGCCCCGGGTTGGAGTCGATCGGCTCGTACACGTTGCCTTCGACCGCGATCGTCACGGTCGTGCCGGTCGCATGCGCGGCGCCTTCGAAGCAAGCCCGCGCACGAACGCGCACATCATCGAGATCCTCCATCGTGCGGGCACGCAGGAAGTAGGACGCCTCGGCGCGCTCGGGAACGACGTTGGCTGCCTTGCCACCGTCGAGGATCACGCCGTGCACTTGCTGCAGCGGCCGCAGGTGCTGGCGCAGCATCGCGACAGCCTGGTAGCCGGCGACGATCCCGTCGAGTGCGTTGAGCCCGAGTTCGGGCGCGGAGCTCGCGTGCGATGCGCGGCCGGTGTGCACGACTCGCCACTCCTCGATCGCGAGGCTGGCCGGGGCGTAGTCGTCGTAGGGCGTCGGGTGCATCATGATCGCCGCGTCGACACCCTCCAGCGCGCCCGCGTCGATCAGGTCGACCTTGCCGCCGCCGAGTTCCTCGGCGGGCGTCCCGAGCACAGTCACTCGCAGCCCAGCCTCCTCCACGAGCGGCGCGAGCGCGAGCCCGGCACCGACCGCGGACGACGCGATGATGTTGTGGCCGCAGGCATGCCCGACACCCGGCAGCGCGTCGTACTCTGCGCAGATCACCACGTGCGGTCCGCGCGACCCGAGGCGGGCCGCGAAGGCCGTGGTCAGCCCGTACGCTCCGCGCTCGACGGCGTACCCGTGCGCTTCCAGCAGGTCGGCACACCGTCGCGACGACTCGTGCTCCTCGTACGCCAGCTCGGCGTCGTCATGGATCTCCCGGGACAGGCGTACGAGGTCGGCGGCCAGGGCGTCGACCGCCGCGGACACCGCGGCGACGGAGGAGGAGTCGTGGAATCTCACAGCCGCATCGTGCCACGGCCGGTTGTCCACATACCCCTCTCTGTGGATAGCCGTTCGACACGTTCGCCTCGGCGTGGTGGCATCTTCTCCAACCCTTGGGCACACTGAAGGAGTGAACGGCATGGACCTGGAGTCGACCATTACCTTGGTGGGCTTTGCCGCGTTCACTGTGGCGTTGTTTACGTACCTGGCCACGATGAAGCGCGATCTCGGAGTCAGAATAGACCGTGTCGAGACTCGTCTGGATGCGAAGATCGACGGCCTCGGAGCCAGACTCGATGCCAAGATCGACGGTGTTGAGACCCGGCTGGACGCCAAAGTCGACGGCCTCGGAGCCAGACTGGACACCAAGATCGACGCGGTTGCTGACCGCCTGGATGCAGCTGCAGACCGCCTGGACACCAAGATCGACGCAGTTGCAGACCGCCTGGATGCAGCTACAGACCGCCTGGACACCAAGATCGACGCAGCTGCAGACCGCCTAGACTCCAAGATCGACACGGTCGCGGACCGTTCGGACGCCAGGGCCGATGGTACTGACAGTCGGCTGGACAGCCTTGCTGCCCGGCTCGGCGCCAAGATCGAGGGATGTGAAGCCAGCCTGCGCAGCGAGATGAGGGACGGTTTCGCCGCAGTGAATAGCAGGCTGGACGGAGTCGACACCCGGCTGAACGCGCTGGAGGCACGGACGTACGACATCGCCCGTAGCCTTCCCCCGGCTCCCGCAGCCTCCTGACCGGCCTCAGCGGGTCGTGTAGTTCGGCGCCTCGACGGTCATCTGGATGTCGTGCGGGTGGCTCTCCTTGAGCGAGGCCTGGGTGATCCGGATGAACTTGCCGTTCTCCTGCAGCTCGGCGATCGTGCGGGCACCGACGTAGAACATCGACTGCTGCAAGCCACCGACCAGCTGGTGCGCGACGGCGGCGAGCGGGCCTCGGTAGGCGACCTGGCCCTCGATGCCCTCGGGAACCAGCCGGTCGTCGCTGGTGACCTCGGCCTGGAAGTAACGGTCCTTGGAGTAGGACTTCTTGCCGCGGGAGGACATCGCGCCGAGCGACCCCATACCGCGATAGGACTTGTACTGCTTGCCGTTGACCAGCACCAGATCGCCAGGGCTCTCCTCGCAGCCGGCGAGCAGTGAGCCGACCATCACCGAGTCGGCACCGGCGACGATCGCCTTGGCGATGTCGCCGCTGTACTGCAGGCCACCGTCGGCGATCACCGGTACGCCTGCGGCGCGGGCGGCGAGCGCTGCTTCGTACACCGCAGTGATCTGGGGTACGCCGACGCCGGTCACTACCCGGGTGGTGCAGATGCTGCCGGGGCCGACACCGACCTTGACGGCGTCGGAGCCTGCGTCGACGAAGGCTTGAGCGCCCGCCTTGGTGGCGACGTTGCCGCCGATCACCTGAACATGTTTGGTGGCCGGGTCGGTCTTGAGCCGCTTGACCATCTCCAGCAGCAGGGAGACGTGGCCATGCGCCGTGTCGGCGACGAGTACGTCGACGCCCGCCTCGATCAGCCGCCCGGCCCGCTCCCAGGCATCGCCGAAGTAGCCGATCGCGGCACCGACCATCAGGCGGCCGTCGGCGTCGCGGGACGTGTTGGGGAACTGCTCGTTCTTGACGAAGTCCTTGACCGTGATCAGCCCGGCGAGGCGACCGTCGGAGTCGATGATCGGCAACCGCTCCCGCTTGTGCTGACGCAGCAGCGTTGTGGCGTCCTCGCGCGAGATGCCGACCGGCGCGGTGACCAGCGGCATCGGGGTCATCACCTCGTTGACCTTGGTGCCGGCCCACTCGGCCACCGGTGTGAACCGCAAATCCCGGTTGGTGACGATGCCGAGGAGCTTGTTGTCCACGTCGACGACGGGCAGGCCCGAGACGCGGTACTCGCCGCAGAGCTCGTCGAGCTGCTCCAGGGTCGCGTCGGGGCCGATGGTGACCGGGTTGGAGATCATCCCGGTCTGGGTGCGCTTGACGAGATCGACCTGGTAAGCCTGATCATCGATCGACAGGTTGCGGTGCAGCACGCCGATTCCGCCTTGGCGGGCCATCGCGATCGCCATCCGTGACTCGGTCACGGTATCCATCGCCGCGGAGACCAGAGGCACCTTGAGCTCGATCTCCCGGGTCAGCCGGGTGGTCGTGTCGACCTCGCTGGGCACCACGTCGGTCGCCCCGGGCAGCAGCAACACGTCGTCATAGGTGAGGCCGAGCGCGGCGAACTTCTCGGGTACGCCGGAGGGTGACAGTTCCATGAAAGCCTTCCGCGGGCGAGGGAGGATGTCTCGATCCTACGCGACCCTCGTACGGCCATGCGTGCCCCCGAGACCGACGCCGGGCACCCGAACCACAACTCGAACCCCGGAGAAGACCTCTGCGGACTGCCGGGATCCTTCATCGCGCCGTGCAGGTCGCCACGAGGACCCGCTGGCTTGTGGCCGATGCCGACAGCGACACGCCGGTCGAACTCGTCGCCATCGGCCACAAGCCCGCGATCAGTGTCACGATCGGCCACAATTCAGCCTGACCGGCGGCGACAGGCAGGAGGACAGCCGACGTCGATCAGGCCGGCGCGGAGTCGCCCCGTGCATCGGACCCGTGACTGCCGACCGCCTGGAGCAGGGGTGCGACTCGTCGCAGAGAGACCGTGAGCTCCACGCGGCCGTCGACGTGGCGTACCCGTCCGCTCAGGCCGCTGGCGGCCGACAGCCTGGGCACCGCGGCGCTGTTGTGCGCGGAGGTCAGCACCAAGTCGGAGGCGCCGCCGGCCTTCGCCAGCCGCGCGGCCTGGGACAGCAGCCGGGAACCGACACCGCGTCCCTGCCAGCCGTCCTCGACCAGCAGCTCCACCCGCGCCGGCTCGTCGGAGGTCACCGTCGCGAGCGCGACGATCTCCTGGCCGACCTCGACGACCAGAGAAGCGCCCTCGGCGAGCACCTGCCGCGCGAACCGCGGCTGGATGCCGACCAAGGGCTGACCGAACCGGCCGGCAAGCGTCGGAGACGAGCAACGATCGGCCATCCGTACCAGAGCCATGGCGTCACCGGGGACGGCGAGTCGGGTGACGGGCTCCGAACCAGGGGAAGGCTCGACCGCGGTACGCGCCTGCTCGACGGGCAGGGCGAGCACAGCGGCGAGATCGGCCAGCAGATCGGTCACGACCGAGGCGAAGATCGTGGCGCGGGTCTGCTCCGTCGCGGTGAACGGCGCATCCCTGCGCAACACGATCGCGGAGTCCCCGATGGCTACCGTCAAAGACTCCGGTCCCTCGGCCTCTGCCGCGTCGCAGTCGAGCAGGTCGGCCAGCGTCTCCTCGACCGTCGACGGGGCGTCGAGCACGCGACGAACCGCCTCCAAGAACCGGCTCGGGCCGTCCACCAGGGCCGCTGCCGAGCAGGACCGGATCGTCGTGTCGCGCCCGCCGGCCTCGTCGACCAGCATCGCGACCTGCTCCTTGGCCATCGTCTCGGGCGCCTTGACCACGAGCTCGTCGGTGACCGACTCCACGCCGGGGAAGATCTGCAGCCCGAGGATGTTCACGCCCTCGTCGCCGCACCGCGCGGCCAGGGTCGCCAGAGCGCCCGGCCGGTCCTCCAACGTCGTACGCACTCGCCACAACATGTGCTCGACCTCCGCTCGCTCGACCCGCAACACTGACTCGAGTCGTCACCTATCCAACACCATCGGTGTTGCTTCGATACTGCCCCGTCGTTGCGCTCAGATGAAACCCCGTTCGAGGGCACCGGCGCAGAACGGGTGAAAAGGCGAGTGGCGCCGCCGACCAGTTCCCTGGTCAGCAGCGCCACCCACGACGTGCCTGGGGTCAGTGCCCGTGCCCGTGGCCGTGACCGGCCGGAGCAGGCTCCTCTTCCTCGGGCTTGTCGACCACCAGGGTCTCGGTGGTCAGCAGCATGCTCGCGATGGAGGCGGCGTTGACCAGCGCCGAGCGGGTCACCTTGACCGGGTCGAGTACGCCCTGGGCGACCAGGTCGCCGTACTCGCCGGTCGCGGCGTTGTAGCCCTCGCCGGTCACGCCCTCACGCACCTTCGCGACCACGACGTACCCGTTCTCGCCGCCGTTCTCGGCAATCCAGCGCAGCGGCTCGTCGGCGGCCTTGCGCACGATGTGTACGCCGGTCGCCTCGTCGCCGGTCAGGCCCAGTCCGTCGGAGAGCACGGAGGCAGCGTGGACGAGGGCGCTGCCGCCGCCGGCGACGATGCCCTCCTCGATCGCGGCCCGCGTCGCGGACACTGCGTCCTCGATACGGTGCTTCTTCTCCTTGAGCTCGACCTCGGTGGCCGCGCCGACCTTGACCACGCAGACGCCGCCGGCCAGCTTGGCCAGCCGCTCCTGCAGCTTCTCGGTGTCCCAGTCGGAGTCGGACGCCTCGATCTCGGCCTTGATCTGGTTGACCCGGCCCGCGACGTCGGCCTCGGAGCCGGCGCCGTCGACGATCGTGGTGTTGTCCTTGGTGACGACCACGCGGCGAGCCTGGCCGAGCACCTCGAGCCCGACCTGGTCGAGCTTGAGGCCGATCTCGGGCGAGATCACCTGGGCGCCGGTGAGCACCGCGATGTCCTGCAGCATCGCCTTGCGGCGGTCACCGAAGGCCGGTGCCTTCACCGCGACCGCGTTGAACGTGCCGCGGATCTTGTTGACGACCAGCGTGGACAGCGCCTCGCCCTCGACGTCCTCGGCGACGATGAACAACGGCTTGCCGGACTGGATGACCTTCTCCAGCATCGGCAGCAGCTCGGCAATCGCCGAGATCTTGCCCTGGTGCAGCAGGATGTAGGGGTCCTCGAGGACGGCCTCCATCCGCTCGGCGTCGGTCACGAAGTAGGGCGACAGGTAACCCTTGTCGAACTGCATGCCCTCGGTGAAGTCGAGCTCGGTGCCCATGGTGTTGGACTCCTCGACGGTGATCACACCGTCCTTGCCGACCTTGTCGAACGCCTCGGCAAGCAGGTCGCCGATCACAGCGTCGCGGCTGGACACGGTGGCGACGGCCGCCATGTCGGCTCGGTCGTCGACGTCGCGAGAGGCCTTGGACAGTGCCTCCGAGACCGCGTCGACGGCCTTGTCCATACCGCGCTTGAGTGACATCGGGTTGGCACCCGCGGCGACGGCCCGCAGGCCCTCGTGCACCATCGCCTGCGCGAGCACCGTGGCAGTGGTGGTGCCGTCACCGGCGATGTCGTTGGTCTTGGTGGCGACCTCCTTGGTGAGCTGGGCACCGAGGTTCTCGAACGGGTCGTCGAGCTCGACCTCACGCGCGACGGTCACGCCGTCGTTGGTGATGGTGGGGGCGCCCCACTTCTTGTCGAGGACGACGTAACGGCCCTTGGGACCGAGGGTCACCTTGACGGTGTTGGCGAGGGCATCGACGCCGCGCTCGAGCGCACGGCGGGCGTCCTCGTCGAACTCCAGGATCTTCGGCATGCGAAGCCTTCCTTCTTACAACGTGGTTCTTGATGGGGAGTCAGGAGTGACAACGCCCCAGGGGCCCGTCTCGGTCGCGCGGACGCGAGCGCAGGGGCCGCCCGGGGCGGAGTCAGCGTTTCTAGATCAGCCGAGGACGGCAAGCACGTCGCGCGCCGAGAGGACGAGGTACTCCTCGCCGGAGTACTTCACCTCGGTGCCGCCGTACTTGCTGTAGATGACCTTGTCGCCGACGGAGATGTCGAGCGGGATGCGCTCGTCACCGTCTTCGTTCCACCGACCGGGGCCAACCGCGATGACCTCGCCCTCCT
This sequence comes from Nocardioidaceae bacterium, assembly GCA_047605165.1. Lineage (GTDB taxonomy): Bacteria > Actinomycetota > Actinomycetes > Propionibacteriales > Nocardioidaceae > SSC3. Next base: position 3,116 of record JASGGG010000022.1, on the reverse strand, counting down.
GGGGCTTCTCCTTGGCGGTGTCCGGGATGACCAGGCCAGAAGCCGTGGTCTGCTCGGCGTCGAGCGGCTTCACGAGGATGCGGTCCTCGAGAGGCTTGATGTTGACCGACACGGTGTCGACCTCCATTGTCGTTTGAGCCAGTGATGAGGGTGGCCAGATCTGGATGTCGTACGCCGTCGCGGGGGTCGTCCGACGATCTGCCCGTTAGCACTCTCAGGGTGAGGGTGCTAACGCGACACTAGCACTCGACCAAAGCGAGTGCTAGTGGCGGGGGTCTATGTGACGAGTGACAGGATGACCGGGTGGATCTCGCGACCTTCGACTGGCTGCTGACCCGGCCCGGCCAGGCAGCCCTGGAGCAGGCTCGCGAGCTGACCGCTTCCGGTCCCGCGCTCCGCGTGGGTGAGACGCTGCGCCGTGAGCTGTCCGCCGACCGGGCCGCCGCCGTACTCTCCCAGGTCGACCTCCGCGCCCACGCCACCACCAAGTTCGGCGACCTCGCCGAACGGATGTACTTCACCCGCGACGGGCTGGAGCAGGCGACCCGGCTGCCGGTCTCGCGGCATCGGGCAGCCCGGATCGCGCTGGCCGCTCCCCTGGGGCAGGGCGGCCCGACCGTGCTCGATCTCGGCTGCGGCATCGGCGGCGACCTGATCGCGCTCGCCGAAGCCGGGCTGACGGTGGCCGGGATCGATCTGGACCCGCTGCGGGTGGCGATGGCAACCGCGAACCTGCGTGCGCTCGATCTGCCCGGCGCAGTCGCCGTCCGTGACGGCACCACCCTCGACCTCGACGGCTTCGGCGTGGTGTTCGCCGACCCGGCCCGGCGTACGCCTCAAGGCCGGGTGTTCGCACCCGGCGACTACGCACCGCCCTGGTCGTTCGTGGAGACGCTCCTGGAGCGCACCGCCTGCGTGAAGGTGGCACCCGGGATTCCCCGCGATCTCGTGCCCGACGACGTCGAGGCCGAGTGGGTCAGTGACCACGGCGAGCTCAAGGAGGCCAGCCTGTGGTCGGGGATGCTGGCGACCTGTGCCCGCCGGGCGACGGTGATCCGCGAGGGCGGCCTGGCCTCCCTAACCGACGAGGACGATGCAGGGGCAGGCGTCGTGCCGCTCGGTCGCTACCTCTACGAGCCCGACGACGCGGTGATCCGCGCCGGGCTGGTCACGGCCGTCGCCGGGATCGTGGGCGGCGGGCTGCTCGACGAGCACATTGCCTACCTCGGCGCCGACCGGCTCGTGCGCACCCCGTTCGCGCGAGCGTACGAGGTGCTCGAGACCCTGCCCTACCGGGAGAAGGCCCTCAAGGCGGCTCTGCGCGAGCGTGGCATCGGGCGGCTGACCATCAAGAAGCGCGGCGTGGACATCGTGCCCGAGCAGCTGCGCCGCCGCCTCGACCTGACCGGCGACACCGAGGCCACCGTCGTACTCACTCGCGTAGCCGGCCACGGCACCACCCTCCTGGTTCGCCCGCTCTGACTCCTCCCTCTACCGACCGCGGCCGGATTGTGGCCGATGGCGACTGTTTCTGCCCGGTTGTGGCCGATGATGACGGCGACACGCCGGGCGGAGTTGTCTGCATCGGCCACAACCCGGCTTCTCCACGAGCTGTCGGGTGCGGCTCCCTGCTCAGTTGAGTCGGTAGAGCAAGGAAGAGCAGCCAACGTCAGGCCGTGGTCCGATTTGTCTCCTCGGTTCAGAAGAGTGGTCGCATACGACACGGTTTCCGCGAGATTTCTTGTCGTCTTTGACCACTCTTCGATCGCGCCGAACGGGCTGGACCGCGGAAGCAGACCCGGCCCCAGCCATACTCTCCGGCCCCGGCCGTACTCGCCGCCCCTCCAAGCTCCAACCCGGCAGTCGGTCAGGCGCGGGAAGTGACGGAGGAGACCAGGGCGTCGTAGGACTTGAACACGCCGGTGTGGGTCGCGATGATCACGCCGTCCTTCACGATGAAGCTCGACGGCGTGTACGTCGATACGGCCGCGCCGATCTCCGTAACGAAGTCGCCGTACTCATCTTGGACGTTGGGGTAGGTGACGCCGCGCTCGCGCATCGTGTCGGTGGCAGCGCTCGCCCGGAGGTCCCGGCTGATTCCGATCACGCCGACACCATGCTGGCTGTTGGCGAACCTCTCCAGCCAGGGCATCTCCTTCTTGCACGAGTCGCACCACGAGCCCCAGATGTTCACCAGATACGTGCCCTTGCTCGGAATCCCCGGGGCCGCGTCTCCCAGTGCAGGTAGGTCCGCTGCCGTCTCCGGCAGCTTCTCGTCGGCTTTCGCCCAGCCCTCTTGAATCTGTGTGAACTCGACCGAGTCGCGCTGCACGGCCCCCGTCGTACCCCCGAACTTCCACAGGAACGCCCCGGTCAGCACCAGCGCGAGCGCGCTGATCAGCGCGACGCGGGCGGGGCGGGACATGCCACCAGAGTACGACCGCCCCGATGCAACCTTCTGACGCCCAGTCGCGTCTTGGACATGTTCGGGATGCGTACATGGAATGACCCAGACATGAAACGACGCGGGCACGGAAGGATGTGGGGAAAGTGCCGTTGGTAGCCGAGTCGAGATCGAGGTGACCCTCCAGGGCCTGAGCCGCGGTTCCGACCCGGCGATCGACTGGATCGACGGCCGCACTCTGCACCTGGCCGGCGGCGGCACCACCGCGCTGCCTCGCGCGTACCACGACGTCGCCGCCTACCACGGCGGCTGGCTCGCTCTGCGCAGCGATGCCCAGGGCAACACGGTGCTGGACACCATCGACTCGTCGGGGGCCGTGACCAAGACGGTTCCCTCGACGTGGGGGTTCGCCTACAGTCCCGACCGCACCCTGCTCGCCTGGGTCAAGGGCGACCGGATCGTGCGCGACACCGTCTCGGGCGAGGCCAAGGTCTCGGTCCAGGCTGAAGCCGGCGGGGAACCATCGGTCTTCGGCATGACGGCCGAGGGCCAAGTGCTGTACACGGTCAATGCTGCGCACTCGCGCGTCTTCCGCACCGACTTCCAGGCGCCCTCGGGGCTCTGGGGCGCGATCCACGGCGGCGGGGTCTCCTCCACCGGCGCGGTATCGGACATGTACAAGTCGATGGACGACGGCTCCTGCTCCGAGGTC
>JASGGG010000021.1:0-38114 GCA_047605165.1 Nocardioidaceae bacterium | reverse complement strand
CTGGTGCCCCGCGTACTCCCCGACGGGTCGCGCAACGCGATGCACCTGATGCGGCTCAAGGACAAGCTCGGCAACAAGTCCAACGCATCGTCGGAGATCGAGTACGACGACGCGGTCGGCTGGCTGGTCGGCGACCAGGGGCGTGGCGTACGCACGATCGTCGAGATGGTCAACATGACTCGGCTGGACTGCATCCTCGGCACCTCGATGGGGATGCGGTCGGCGGTCGTGCAGGCGATGCACCACGCCCGGCATCGCTCCGCCTTCGGGCGGCCGCTGATCGACCAGCCGCTGATGCGTAACGTGCTCGTGGATCTCAAGGTCACCTCCGACGCGGCCACGATGCTGGCGATGCGGCTGGCCGGTGCCACCGATCGCGCTGCCCGCGGGGACGAGCAGGAGGTGGCGTTTCGGCGGCTGGCGCTCGCGGTGAGCAAGTACGACGTCTGCAAGCGCGGGCCCGCGGTCGCCGGTGAGGCGATGGAGTGCCTGGGCGGCAACGGGTACGTCGAGGAGTCCGGCCTGCCGCGTATCTACCGCGAGCTGCCGCTGCTGTCGATCTGGGAGGGCTCGGGCAACGTCGCGGCCCTCGACGCGCTGCGAGCGATGGCCCGCGAGCCCGAGTCCGTGGAGGCGTTCTTCGCCGAGGTCACGCTCGGGTGCGGGGCAGACCAGCGCCTCGACGAGGCCGTGCGTCAGCTCAAGAAGGAGCTCGTCGACACCGACGACCTGGAGCTGCGAGCCCGCCGCGTCGTGGAGCTGGCGGCACTGGTCCTGCAGGGCTCCCTGGTCGTACGCCACGCACCGTCGGCAGTCGCCGACGCCTTCTGCGCCACCCGGCTCGGACGGGACTGGGGCAACGCCTTCGGTACCCTCCCGGCTGGTCTCGACCTCGCCGGAGTCTTGGACTGGTAGTGCAGCTGGACAGCGCGGGCTCTGGCTTTGGCCAAGTCCGGCACAAGCGCAGGACCGCTGGCTAAACCGGACTGCTGGGACGACGCGGACCACAGCTTGACGTTGGCTGCCCTCCTTGCTCTGCTGACCCAGCCGGGCAGGGAGCCGCCGCCTCCGTATAGCCGGGTTGTGGCCCATGCCGACATGTCCGTCCGGCGTGTCGGTGTCGTCATCGGCCACAAGCCAGCGATCGCCGCCGGGATCGGCCACAATCCGGCAGCAGGTGGGCGAGGATTCGTGCCAACTCGGCGAGTCAGGCCAGCGGGCGTACGCCGTGGATGCGGTGGAGCGCGAACGAGCGGTTCTGCTCGGTACGGTGGTCGAAGGCGGTCAGCCAGCCGGCGTCGATGCGGACGGGGTCGACGACGCGGTCCATCAGGGAGCCGTCGTTGCCGGCGTAGGAGATCCAGAGCGTGGCAGCACGGTCGACGGCTTCGTTGAGCTGGGCGATCAACGAGCCCGGTCCGCTGGGCTTGGCGGTGTTCGCATCACGACCAGCGGCGGCTCGCTCGCCAGCCCGCATGGCGGCGATGACGGCCGAGATCCCGGCAGCGGTACGCGCCAGCTCGAGACCGCGCGGACGGACCGACGGCGCCTTGGTGCGCTGGGCAACCCGGGCCGCCACCAGGATCGTCCCGTCGGGAGCCTCGACCACCGGCGCGACACCGAGGGAGCGCAGGCGCTCCAGCAGCAGGTCGACCGGCAGGTCGCTGACGACCACGGTCGGTGCGATGCGGCGCAGCCGGAGCGCTGCCGCGCTGGGATCGTGGACGAGGGCGGCGAGCGCGGTCTCGTCGTCGCTGCGGACGAACGACTCGGCCGCGCCGACCCGCACCGTACCGAACCGGCGTGACACGTCCTCGACCAGATAGCGCAGCGGCTGCGGGATCTCGGTCCTCGACGCCTCGGTCAGGAACGACTGCACCTCGGCCAGCGACCAGCCCGCGTCGAAAGCCCGGCGCAGCGACGACTCGGTGAATCGGTACACGGTGCCACCGCCCCGCGATTCGACGTCGGCGAGCACGGCGAGCCTGCGACCGAGCTCCTGGGTCAGCGGCCCCGGAGCGACAGCGGTGAGGTCGGCCTGGACGACGATGTGGTCCAGGGGTGCCGGCAGTAGTGCGGCGAGGGCTTCGGCAGCACCGGAGCCGTCGACGAGCGCCCGGCCGTGCGGCGGGAGTCCGCCCAACCCGACCACCCCGAGAGCGGCGGCCTCCTCGATCGTCCAGGCGACGGCCTCGGCCCGGGACGGTGGGCGGCGCGGTCGTAGCCAGGCCAGTCGGTCGACCAGCGAGGGGATCCCGGTGCCGGCGGCCAACACCTCGCCGGGGGCCAAGGCCGCGAGCTCGGCCAATGCCTCCCGTCTCGTCGAGGCCGCCCAGCCGCGCTCGAGATCGGCCGCCAGCGCGTTGACGGACTTCTTGTCCTGGGTCTTGCTGCCGACCAGGCCGGTCAGGCGCGGGTTGTCGAGCCAGGCGAGCGCCAGTCGCTGCCAGCGCACCTCCGCCGGTAGGGCCAGCCAGGTGTCGTACGCCTCGGTCGGGAGCCACGCCGCGTCCAGCTCGTCGGTATGCCCCAAGGTCAGCAGCCCGGCGGCAGCCGCAGTCTCGATCAGCAGCGCCGCGGTGTGCTCGCCGACCTGCATGGCCGTCGCGGCAAGCTTCAGGTCGCGTACGCCGACCCCGCCACCGCGCAGCCCGACCGGCGGCTGCGTACCCCAGCGCTCCAACAGCACCTCCACCTGCCGGACAGCCTCGGCCGCCGCTCCTGCCGCCGCGCGGGCGACCAGGGTCGCGTCCCGGGGGGACAACGCCAGCGCCGGCGGCGCGTCCACCGGAGAGCGAGTCGTATGGCCACCGCGAATCGCGATCGAGACCTCGCGCGGCACCACCACGTGCCGGCTGTCGCGCAGGCAGACCAGGCCGCGGTCGAGGAGTGGCTGGACGGCGTCGATACTCGACCCGATCGCGCCGGGCGCACCCGCTTCGTCGAGGTGGCACACCATCCGGGCCGAGGCCTCGGGGACCTCGGCCAAGAGCCCGGCCACTCGGGTCGGGTCGGACAGTTCGCGTGCCGCCAGGTCGAGGTCGGCGAGGATGTTGCCCGTCGACCGGAGACCCAGGTTCGTCAGCACCTCGGCGACCCGTGCCGGACCGGCGGGCTGCAGGAGGGTGCGCAGCGAGGCGCCGAGTTGGCTGACCGGGCAGCCGAGGGCGTCCGCGACCGCGGCGGGCAGCCGTAGCTGGTCTTCGGGGCCCCAGATCAGTGCCCTGCTGGTAAGCAGTTCGACGGCTCCCCGTACCGATTCGGGTGCCGCGTTCAGCAGGGAGATCAGGTCGCCGAGCGAGGCGGACCCGTCGGAGACGACCAGGGCATCCAGCACCGCTAACTCGCACCAGGTCAATCCGTCAGCGGCCCGCAGAACCGAGCCTCGCGTACTCGCCCGGGACGCCAGCTGTCCCAGGTCCGCCGGCGCCGGCGTGGCGATGTCGGGCCGTGCCGCCAGCAGCACCGACAGCTGCTCGTCCGACCAGCTGCGCAGCTGGTCGGCGAGGGTGCGGGGGCCGGAGGTAGGCATCTCGCCCACGATAGTCCGGGACTCCGCCTGCCCGTGCTGCGCCGACCGAGCTGGATTGTGGCCGATGGTGGCGACTAATCCCTGCTTGTGGCCGATGCCGACAATGGTTGTCGGCGTGTCGCTGTCGCCATCGGCCACAATCCGGCAAGAGCTGTCGCCATCGGCCACAACGCGGCCCCGGTCCGCCCGGGCTCCGGTAGGTTCGGGGCAACAGCGAGGGGGAGCGGATGGCAGTGATCGAGGCGGTCGGTCTCGGCAAGACGTACGCCGGCAAGCCGGCCGTGCAGGATCTGTCGTTCACCGTGCAGCCGGGCAGCGTGACCGGGTTCCTCGGGCCGAACGGTGCCGGCAAGTCCACCACGATGCGGCTGATGCTCGAACTCGACCGGGGCACGGGCCGTGCGACGTTCGACGGCAAGGCCTTCCACCAGATGACGCGGCCGATGCGCGAGGTCGGTGTGCTGCTGGACGCGAAGCCGTTCCACCCGACGCGCAAGGCCCGTAACCATCTGCGGATGATCGCCGCTGCCAACGGCATCTCATTGACCCGAGTGGACGAGGTGCTTGGCCAGCTCGGGCTTGCGGAGGTCGCGACCAAGCGACCGCGTACGTTCTCCCTCGGCATGGGCCAGCGGCTCGGGTTGGCGGCGGCACTACTCGGCGACCCGCATACGCTGATCCTCGACGAGCCGGCGAACGGGCTCGATCCGCAAGGCATCCAGTGGATGCGCGAGCTGCTGCGCTACCTCGCGGGGCAGGGGCGCTCTGTGCTCGTCTCCAGCCACCTGCTCAGCGAGATGGCGCTGATGGCCGACCAGCTGGTGGTGATCGGCAAGGGCCGGTTGATCGCGAGCGGACCGGTGGACGAGTTCATCAGGTCCACGACCACCAGCACTGTCCTCGTACGCACTCCGCAGGCCGCCGAACTCGTTCCGCTCCTGGCCGGCGAAGGCGTCACGACCACCCGTGTCGACGACGCGACCCTGTCGGTGACCGGCCTCGACGCGGCCGCGATCGGCGACCTCTGCTTCGACCACGGGATCCGGGTGCACGAGCTCGCCACCCAGTCGGCGACGCTGGAGGAGGCGTTCCTCGAGGCGACCGGGTTCGCCGAGGAGTTCCAGGCCGGTGGCCTGCCATGATCGATGCGCTGCGCTACGAGTGGCTGCGTATCCGCACGATCCGCTCGACCTACTGGATCACCGCGATCGCGGTGCTGATCGGCGTCGGCTTGTCCTTCCTGATCGCGATGGGCAGCTCGATCGCCTACCGGCAGACCCCGCCGAGTCCCCAGGAGCTGGACTTCCTCGCGCCCGCGATCGTCACCCAGTTCGCGGCCGTCGCTGGGCCGTACCTCATCGCGTACGTGCTGGTGATCGTCGGCGTACTCTCCTGGGGCCACGAGTACCGGCACGGGATGATCCGGATCACGCTGACCGCGCTGCGCTCGCGTACGCAGGTCTGGATCGCCAAGTTCGTCGTGATCGGGCTCTGGACGGTCGCGACCGTCGCGGCGATCCTGCTGTTCGCGACCCTGGTCGGCTGGCTCTGGCTGCACGACGACGGCGTACGCTTCAGCGGATCTCCGCTGTTGCGACAGTACGGCCGGGCGTTGCTCTACATGCTGATCTTCGTCTGGATCGGTACGGCCGCCGCCGCGATCATCCGCAACCAAACCGCCGCGCTCGTCGTGGTCTTTCTCTGGCCGCTCGCGCTGGAGCCGATCCTGGGGCTGATCATCAGGCTCATCCCCGGTATGGACGGGCTGGAGAAGGTCTCGAAGGCGTTCCCGTTCAACGCCGGCGACCGGCTCATCCACAGCACCGAGGTCGGCGAGGCACTGGACGCGTTCCTCGGCGGCGCCCAGATCTCCACGGTGGCTGGCACCCTGATCTTCGCCGGTTTCGCGGCCTTGGTGATGGCAGTCAGCTATCTCCTGTTCCTGCGCCGCGACGCCTGACCGCCGAGTTGGCGCGAATCCTCCGTTTTTCCACAGGTTCGGCGACGATTCGTGCCAACTCGGCGACGATTCGTGCCAACTCGGCATGCGTAGGCTTGAGGCATGGGAGACAGGCTGGTGGTCGGGTTCGACCTCGACATGACACTCATCGATACGCGGGTGGGATTCGCGGCTTGTCTGCGCGCGCTGGCCGAGGAGACCGGCGTGGAGTACGACATCGACGCGCTGATCACCCGCCTCGGCCCGCCCCTGGATCTGATGCTGGCCGACTATGTCGACGACCCGGACCTGATCGCCCGGCTGGTGGACCGGTTCCGCGCGATCTACCCGGACACCGCCGTCGCGCCCACCCCGGCGTTCGCCGGCGCGTACGAGGCACTCGCAGCCGTCCGGCGGCATGGTGGCGCCACGATCGTCGTCACCGGCAAGCACCAGCCGAATGCCCGGCTCCATCTCGACCACCTCGCCTTCGACGTCGACGAGCTGGTCGGCTGGGCGTGGGGTGCGGGCAAGGCCGAGCACTTGGTGGCCCACGGCGCCTCGGTCTTCGTCGGGGACCACGTGCACGACGTCGAGGGAGCGCTCGCCGCGGGCGTCACCAGCGTCAGCCTGCTGACCGGCGGCTGCACCGAGCGGGAGCTCCGGGCCGCCGGTACGCACGTGGTCCTGACCGACCTCACCGAGTTCCCTGCCTGGCTGGACCAGCATCTGATCGAGAGCAAGGCGAGCTAGCCGGTCAACCGACTGGTGTCGTTCGCGGTGCTGCCCGTAGGCTTGGCATTCGCATTTCGCGCGGATACCCCAGATCACGAAGGACGGACGACGGTGCCAACGGGCAAGGTCAAGTGGTACGACGCCGACAAGGGCTTCGGCTTCCTCTCGCAGGACGAGGGCGGCGATGTCTACGTACGCTCCGACGCGCTTCCCGCGGGCGTGACCACGCTGAAGGCCGGGACGCGGGTCGAGTTCGGTATCGCCCAGGGACGCAAGGGCGACCAGGCCCTCCAAGTACGCCTGCTCGACCCGCCCGCGTCCGTGGCCAAGGCGCTGCGCAAGAAGCCGGCCGACATGGTCAACATCATCGAGGACCTCTACCGGCTGTTGGAGAACATCGAGGGCGGTTACCGGGCCGGGCGGCATCCTGACGCCAAGACCGCCAGGCCCACCGCCAAGCTGCTGCGCGCACTGGCCGACGAACTCGAGCTGTGAGTCGTCGCACGAAGGTCGCTGGTTGAGCAGGGCGGGAACGAGCCCGTATCGAGCCGCTTCCGGTCGTCGAGTGCGCCGAGCTTGCGATGCAGCCCCTCGTTCCTCGGGCCTTACTCGATCACCAGCGCGGAGCGATCAGTGCTGGCTCTCACTGAACGGCTGCGGAGGCCTCCTGATCCCGCGTCTGTGCCGCGGCTGACCGGCCGGCCCTGAGTCCGCGTACGACCCACACGGCATCTGCCACCATCAACACGGCCAGCACCGTGAGTCCCAGCCGGGCGTTGAGCGGCAGCACGATGCCGATGAACGCTCCGATCACCCACGACAGCTGAAGCAGGGTCTCGGAGCGGGCGAAGGTCGAGGATCGGTACGCCTCGCGCACCTCGGTTTGGATGGTCGCGTCGAGCGACAGTTTGCCGAAGGATTGCGTCACACCGGCTGTGAGTCCGAGCAGCATGCCGGTGATCAGCGACCAGTGGACTGCCGTCACGACCGCCGCCGCGGTCGCGGCGAACAGCGCGATCAGCACCGAGACCTGCGGCTTGACCCCTTTGAGTACGTTGCCGAGCCCGATGCCGATGCTGTTGCCCAGCCCGGCTGCTCCGACGATCAGCACGAGCAGCAGCGCCTTGCGCTCCTCCCACCCCGGGAACGGGTGGATGCGCAGCAGGAAGGCCATGAACAGCGTCAGGAACCCGATCAGCAGGCGTAGCCCAGCATTGGCGCGCAGCGCGATCACCACCGGCTGCGGCAGGTGCCCGACACCCTTCGCGGCCAGGCGCTGCTGCCGCTCACCCGCCGTGTTGTCGACCGAGGGCGGGAGCAGGATCGCCAGGATCGTGCCACCGGCGAACACGAGGAACGCGTAGCGCAGCGACCACTCGGGCCCGATCATCGACGCTCCGACCGCCAGCGGCGCCGACACGGCAGCGCCGGTCATTCCGGCCAGCGAGATCCGCGAGTTGGCGCGGACCAGGCCGAGGTCGGGTGGCGCGACCCGGGGTACGGCAGCAGCCCGGGTCACGCCGTACGCCTTGCTTGCGACCAGCGCGCCCAGCGCGGCCGGGAACAACAGCAGCGACTCGTCGGCCACGGCGCTGGCCAGCACCCAGCACAGCACGCCACGGATCGCCATGGTGGCGCCGATCGCCCAGCGGCGGCCGTGGCTGAACCGGTCGAGGAACGGGCCGATCAGTGGCGCGACGACCGCGAACGGCAGCATCGTGAGCAGCAGGAACAGCGCGACCTGCCCGCGGGCCTGGTCGTCGCCGCCGGGGACCTGGAAGAACAGCGTGCCGGCCAGCGAGATCGCGACCGCGGCATCGCCGGCGGCGTTGAACGCGTGCAGCTCGATGATCCGGTAGAGGCCCGACTCGCCGGCCCCCTCCGCGTGGGAGACCCGCCGCGCCAGCGTGAACGTCCCGCGTGCTGCCCGTCCGGTCGCCCGGCCGACCGCCTTGGTGGCGTGAGCCGTACCCGCGGCAGCCGAGCGCACCTTGCCGGCCGACTGTCCGGCTGACTGTCCAGCCGGTGGTTCAGCAGGCTGGGGCGCCTGCTCCGCGGGGTCCATGGCCCTATCTTGCCCCTCGGACGGTCGTCACCTCCGGGAACCCGGCCCGCCGCGGGACAATCTCGTGCTCGTAGGGGAGAATCGACCGGGTGATGGTCAAGGTCAAGCCGAAGAAGGCGCCCAAGCCCGACGAGATCGGACTGGAGGCGGTCGACTTCGCCCGCACCGCGCTGTTGGAGCAGGTGCCCGCAGACGATGTCGGCGAGCACCTCGGCGCGCTCTCCGACGCGGCCAAGGTCACGACCCACCTGTTCGAGTGCAAACGCGCCGGGTACGCCGGCTGGCGTTGGTCGGTCACCGTCGCCCGCGCAGCCCGGCAGAAGTCCGTCACGCTCGACGAGGTGGTGCTGCTGCCCGGCGACGACGCGATCGTCGCCCCCGCGTGGGTGCCCTGGCGCGACCGCATCCGGCCGGGCGACCTCAGCCCCGGCGACCTGCTGCCGGCCGAGGACGACGACCCTCGGCTCGCACCTGCGTATACGGCGGCGGACGAGACGGTTTCGGCCGAGGAGTTCAAGGCGGTCAGCGACGAGCTCGGCCTGGGCCGGCCCCGGGTGCTGTCGATCGAGGGACGTGAGCTCGCCGCGGAGCGCTGGCATCAGGGCAGCCACGGGCCGGACGCCGCGATCGCCCAGTCGGCGCCGGGCAGATGCGTGGGCTGCGGGTTCCTCGTACGCCTGCGTGGGCCGCTCTCGCAGGCCTTCGGGGTCTGTGCCAACGCGTACGCCAACGACGACGGCCGGGTGGTGTCGTTCGACCACGGCTGTGGCGCACACTCCGAGGCCCGCCTCGGCAAGCGCAACCAGCCGCAACCGCTCCCCGAGCCGGTCCTCGACACGCTCACCTGGGACGACCTCGACACGTTCTAGAGCGACGCCGCCTGCCGCACCTGGCGGCGTTCGTCGGCCTCGATCGACGTCCAGGGCGCTCGGCACGAAGCCTGGTTTCCCTCCTCGGCGTCGCCAGCCACGGCGCTCCTCCCGTCATCCAGCTGCGCTGGATTGTGGCCGATCCCGGCGGTGATCGCTGACTTGTGGCCGATGCCGACAGATCCGCTCGGCGTGTCGCAGTCGCCATCGGCCACAATCCGGCTCAGTCCGCGGCGGGACGCCGCCGGCGCGGTTCAGTCGTTGAGGAAGGCGGTCTCGCGCTGATGCCTGCGCCGCCGGCAGTAGGTGACGCCGAACATTCCCAGCCCGAACCCGGCCAGGCATGTCCACAGCCACCAGGTATGGCCGTTGTCCTTCAGCGAGCCGTAGAACGGCAGCAGCAGCACGAACGCAACGAGCCAGAGCCCGGCACCGACCTGCATCGTGCGTACGCCGTCGACGTCGAGGGGTTCGACGTCGGCCACGAGGTAGGTGCGCCTGCCGATGCGGTGGGTCTCCGGCTTCATGCGACGACGGTATCGCTCCGATGGGGAGCAGGCAGCCACTGGCCATTTAGTTAGCGTTGCTAATGAGTTATGCTAACGATATGCCCACCGTCGAGAAGGTCTCCCGCTCCGATGCGGGGCTCGCCGCCGAGTTGCGGATCGCCGTCGCCAAGCTCTCCCGGCGGATCCGCGCCGAGCGCGACCCGCGCAACGAGCTGAGCGTGCCGCGTATCTCGGTGCTGGCCGTCTTGTTCCGCGAGGGCGACCAGACGATCGGTCAGCTTGCGGCGCACGAGTGGGTCAAGCCGCCGTCGATGACGCGCCTGGTCAACGCCCTCGAAGCGGACGGCTATGTCAGGCGTTGCGGCGACGAGTCCGACGGCCGCACGGTGATCGTGCAGCTCGCCGAGCGCGGCCGCCAGATGATCCTCGCTGATCGCCGGCGTCGTGAGGCCTGGCTGGCGCAGGCGATGTGCGAGCTGAGCCCCGAGGAGCGCGATGCACTCCGCCGTGCCGCTCCGATCCTGTCGAAACTAGGTAGTCGTTGAGCCCCACTTTCCAAGCACTCTCCAACCGCAACTACCGGCTGTACGCAGCCGGCGGCATCGTGTCGAACGTCGGCACCTGGATGCAACGGGTCGCGCAGGACTGGCTGGTGCTTCAGCTCACCGACGGAAGCGGCACCGCGATCGGGGTCACCACGGGCCTGCAGTTCCTCCCGATGCTGCTGCTTTCACCGCTCGGCGGTCTGGTCGCCGACCGGATGTCCAAACGGCGGCTGCTCCAGATCACCCAGCTCTCGATGGGGACGGTGTCGCTGCTGCTCGGCGTGCTGGCAGTTAGCGGCGTCGCGCAGCCGTGGCACGTGTACGTGCTCGCGTTCGTGTTCGGCGTCGCGACCGCCTTCGACTCACCTGCCCGCCAGTCGTTCGTCTCCGAGATGGTCGGCCCGGACGACCTGACCAACGCCGTCGGGCTCAACTCGGCGTCGTTCAATACCGCGCGCATCATCGGCCCTGCCGTCGCCGGCCTGCTGATCGCCGCGTTCGGCTCGGGGCCGCGGGCCACCGGCTGGGTGATCCTGCTCAACGCGGTCAGCTACCTGCCAGTCATCTACGCGCTGCGCCGGATGGACCCGCGCGAACTCGACACCCCGAAACCCGCCCGTGCGGGACGCGGCATGATCCGCGCCGGCGTCGGCTACGTACGCCGCCGCCCCGACATCATGCTGGTGATGACGGTGGTGTTCTTCGCCGGGACGTTCGGGCTCAACTTCCAGGTCACCTCGGCTCTTATGGCGACCCACGTGTTCCACAAGGGTGCAGGAGAGTACGGGCTGCTCGGCTCGACCATGGCCATCGGGTCTCTTGCCGGCGCGCTGCTCGCCGCCCGGCGTACCAACCCGACGAGCCGTTTGGTGGTCATCGCCGCTGTTCTCTTCGGTGCCGCCGAGATCGTCGCCGGCCTGCTCCCGACCTACTGGTCCTTCATGGCGTGGACCCCGTTGCTCGGCCTCTCGGCGCTGACGATGATCACCTCGGCGAACGCGACCGTTCAGCTGGCGGCGGCCCCTGAGTTCCGGGGCAGGGTCATGGCCCTGTACCTGATGGTGTTCATGGGCGGCACCCCGATCGGGTCGCCGATCATCGGCTGGGTCGGGGAGAACCTCGGTGCCCGGTGGACGTTGATCCTCGGTGGATTGCTGACGATTCTCGGCGTGCTCGGGGCGGTGGCGGCCTTCGGGTGGCGGCGGGCGCACTCCGAGCCGGCCCTGCGGACGGCAGCTTCCCGCAGCGTCGTGGCCGATGGCGACACTTCCGCCCGGCGTGTCGCTGTCGACATCGGCCACAAGCCGGCCAGGACTGTCGGGATCGGCCACAATCCAGCCCCACCGGCCTGAGGGGCGATCTCGATGCGAGGCGCGTATCGAGACGCCAGCCGGACGCGAGGCGCCGAAGTCGGGCACTTCTCTCACGGACCGCGGCCGACTCGTCCGCCCAACTAGACTCGGCTTCGTGAACCCCCGCTACCGCCGCCTGGTGATTCCGGGTGCCTTGGCTCTGCTGATCATCATCGTGGTGGTCCGTGCCCTGGCCCGTGGTTGAGGCCGTGGCCGAGTCGCTGCAGGCGGGACTGGCACGGGTACGGGCGTCGCTGCTCGCGCCCGATCTGGTGCGTGGGCTCGCGTCCGGCCGTCAGCGCAATGCCACCCTCGAACCGAAACGGGCAGAGGTACGCCCGGTGGCGCTCAAGGCGGGAGCCAGACTCCAGGTGGTGACGCTCGACGCAACCCAGGCGTACACGCAGAACTATGTGCCCGGGCCGGCAGCCGAGGCCGCCGTCGACGCGCTGCTGGCGCTGCCGTTCGCCAACTGGCACGTGGAGACCGCGACGGAAACGGTTCGGCTACGGGTGACCAAGAAGGGCGCCGTGCTGCTGCACGTCGGTGCCGGCGTCGAGCCGGGTGGGCTTGCGCACGACCGGGCCAAAGCCCGGCTGCTCCCCGCGGACGACCCGGTGCTGGCCGAGCTGGGTATCTCCGACGCGGCCGGGCGGATCAAGCCGAGTCGACAGGCCAAGTACCGGCAGGTCGAGGAGTTCCTGCGGGCGCTCGATGCCGGGCTGAACGAGATTGCGCTGCCAGCCGTACGCCCGCTGCGCGTGGTCGATCTGGGCTGCGGCAACGCCTACCTCACGTTCGCCGCATATCGCTATCTCGCTGCTGGTCGCGGACTCGACGTCGAGGTCGTCGGCGTCGATCGCAAGGCCCAGTCGCTCGAGCACAACACGGCAGTAGCAAAGCGCCTGGGCCTCGGTGACAGTACGACGTTCGTGCAGGCCGCCATCGGTCCTGAGGCCGTGCGGCCTCCAGTCGACGTGGTGCTCGCGCTGCACGCGTGCGATACCGCGACCGACGACGCACTAGCCGCCGCGGTGTCCTGGGGTGCGGCGCTGGTGCTGGCCGCGCCCTGTTGTCACCACGACCTGGCCAGGCAGCTGCGCGCGGCACCGCCGCCCCCGGCGTACTCGCTGCTGACCCGCGACGGGATCCTGCGCGAACGCTTCGGCGACACCCTGACCGATGCGCTGCGGGCGGCGCTGCTGAGACAAGTCGGCTACCGGGTGGAGGTGATGGAGTTCGTCGAGAGCAAGCACACGCCGCGCAACACGCTGCTGCGAGCGGTGCGCACCGGAGCACCGGCGAACCCTGCTGCCCGGTCGCAACTCGACGAGCTCGTCGTTTCCTGGGGGCTGAAGCCGCGGCTCGGCGAGCTTCTGGCCGATCGGTTGACGCAGTGAGGAGTCAGGTCGTGATGCGGATCGCTGGATTCCGGTCACCTGGTGGCTGGAATCCGACAAGCGGTACCGCGACGTTCGTCGCTGGGCTCTCGATCGCGCACAGGGAGCCGAGATGAGGGTGATCGCGCTCCTGGTCGGTCTCATGCTGCTGCTCGTGGCGGCGCCGGCGCAGGCCGGGACCCGGAAGGTGGTGTGCCGCCTGGCCGACGACCGGATCGACGAGTCGAGTGCGCTGGTCGCCGACGGCGATACCTTGATCACCACCAACGACTCGGGTGACGCCGCGCGGGTGTTCCTGGTCGACAAGCAGACCTGCGCAACCACGGGTGTCACGACGTACGCGGGGGGCGTCACCGACGTCGAGGCGCTCGCGGCCGGCCTGGGCGACACCCTGTGGGTAGGGGACATCGGCGACAACAACGGCGTTCGCAGTCACATCACGCTGTACCGGATGCCGATGCCGGGGCCCGGCGACCGTACGGTCTCGGCGACGGCGTACGACTTGGTCTATCCCGACGGAGCCCATGACGCCGAGACCTTGCTGATCGAGCCAACCAACGGCCGGGTCTACGTCGTGACGAAAGGTCTGCTTGCCGGCACGGTGTACGTTGCGCCGAAGCGGCTGCGATCCGACCGCACGAATGTGCTGCGGGCGGTCGCGTCGGCGCCGAGCGTGACTACCGACGGAGCGTTCTTCCCCGACGGCAAACACGTGCTGCTACGGGACTACTGGAGCGCGACCGTGCTGCGCGTACCGGGTTTCACGATCCTCGACTCGTTCCGACTACCGCACCAGGCTCAGGGCGAGGGGATCGCACTCGACGGCAGCACGATGTTGCTCAGCTCCGAGGGTGTGCACGCGCCGGTGCTGTCCGTACCGATTCCGGCGAAGGTGCTGGCGGAGCTGGTTCCGGAGCCGACCGGGACGCCGACCTCCGCGCGTAGCCCCGAGCCGGCCAGCACGGTCGCGTCGACGACGAGCGGCTCGTGGGGCGGACCTTCGGTGCCGATCGCCCTCGGTGCCGCCTGGGTCGTCGTCCTCGGCGGAGCCGTCACCTGGTGGCTGCGCCGCCGCAGCCGCAACGCCGAGGAACCGTAGCCGCACCGACCCAACCTGCCGAGTTGGCACGAATCCTCGCCGAGTTGGCACGAATCGTCGGAGGGTCGCTGCGCTCCTTGCGGCGATTCGCGCCAACTCGGCTTTCGTGCTGGCAGCGTGGCGGGAAGGCCCGGAGCAAGGAGGGCGACGTGTACGGCCGCGGCCGGGTCTGCTTCCGCGGTGCGGTCTGTGCAGGAAGATTGGTCACATGCGACGCGGTTTGTTGCGAGAATCGTGTCGTCTCTGACCATTCTTCTCGGGCGTGAGGTTCGCACAGACCGCAGGGCGGGGACGAATCGGGCGTTGGCCGCTCTCCGTGCTTGCCGATTCAACCGAGCGGGGGAGCCGCAGCCTTCCGTGGCGAGGCGAGCGACGATTCGTGCCAACTGGCCCCGAACGGCTCAGAGACGCTCGACGACGTAGTCGATGCAGGTGGTCAGGGCTTCGACATCGGCTGGGTCGATGCCGGCGAACATCGCGACCCGCAGCTGGTTGCGGCCCAGCTTGCGGTAGGGCTCGGTGTCGACGATCCCGTTGGCGCGCAGGGTCTTTGCGATCGCGGCGGCATCGATGGAGTCGTCGAAGTCGATGGTGCCGATCACCAGCGAGCGCTCGTCGGGGTTGGCGACATACGGGGTGGCGTACGCCGACTTCTCGGCCCAGCGGTAGAGGTGGTCCGAGGACGCGGTGGTACGCCCGACGGCGAACTCCAGGCCGCCCTGGCCGTTGAGCCAGTCCAGTTGCTCGGCCAGGAGGAACAGCGTCGCGAGCGCCGGGGTGTTGTAGGTCTGGTTCAGCAGCGAGTTGTCGATGGCGGTCTTCAGATCGAGGAACGCCGGGATGAACCGGTCACTTGCCGCGATCTTCTCGGCCCGAGCCAGCGCGGCGGGAGACATCACCGAGATCCACAGGCCACCGTCGGCGGCGAAGTTCTTCTGCGGCGCGAAGTAGTACGCGTCGACCTGGCTCAGGTCGACCGGCAGACCCCCCGCCCCGGAGGTGGCGTCGACGAGGACGAGCGCGCCCTCGTCGGCACCCGCGACACGCTGGACCGGAGCCATCACGCCGGTGGACGTCTCGTTGTGGGCCCAGCCGTAGACGTCGACGCCGGCTTCGGCAGCGGGTGCCGGCCGGGTGCCGGGCTCGGACTTGATCACGCTCGGCTCGTCCAGCCAGGGCGCGGCCTTGGCGGCGGCCGCGAACTTGCTGGAGAACTCGCCGAACGAGAGGTGCTGGCTCTTGGCGTCGATCAGTCCGAAGGTCGCGATGTCCCAGAACGCGGTGGCGCCGCCGTTGCCGAGCACGACCTCGTACCCGTCGGGGGCGTTGAAGAGGGAGCTGACACCCTCGCGGACTCGCCCGACCAGGTTCTTGACCGGGGCCTGCCGGTGAGAGGTGCCCATCAGGGCGGTGCCGGTGGCGGCCAGGGCTTGGAGGGACTCGACTCGGACCTTGGACGGTCCGGCACCGAAGCGGCCGTCCTTGGGTCGTAGGTCGGTGGGAATGGTGATTGCGTCGGTCACGACGGTCTACCTCGTTGCGTGTTGCGCGGTGAACCCGACGGCACTGTCAGGGGGACTCCTATCATGGCATTCACGGACGAGTCGGCTGGACGAGGGGACGGGGCATGGACACTCCCGGGGACGGCAACCGCACGACGAGGCGTACGCTCACGGTCGCCGGCGCGTTGGTCGGCGGTATCGGCGCGATCCTGGCGATCGTCGGGTTCGTAGGGTTCCTCAGCAGTTTCGGGGACTTCGACTCGTCGTCGCCCGTGCGCTGGATCGGGATGTTCGCCGCCGGTGCGTTCATGGCGGTCATCGGGCTGGGGATGCTCAACGCCGGCACGGTGCGGCTCCAGGCCAAGTACCTGGCCGAGGAGTCAGCCCCCGCCGCCCGGACGACCGCCGAAGCCGTGGGCGAGGGCCTTCGCGGGGCGGGCGTACACCACGACTGCACGCAGTGCGGCACCAGCACCGCCGCGGACGCTAGGTTCTGCTCCAACTGCGGGCACGCTATGTCGTGATCCCGTTTGCTCGGGCTGGCTTGTGGCCGATGGCGACGGCGACACGCCGACACAGCATGTCGGCATCGGCCACAAACCAGCGTTGACTGTCTGGATCGGCCACAATCCAGCAGGGTGGTGGCGAGGGTCGAGTCACTCCGCCCAGGCGGGGTTCCAGCCCTCGACCTCGTCGGGCTTGCGCTGGGACGGCCCGGCATAGATGGCCGACGGGCGGATCAGCCGGCCGGTGCGCTTCTGCTCCAGGATGTGGGCGGCCCAGCCGCCGGTGCGGGCGCAGGTGAACATCGAGGTGAACATATGCGGCGGTACTTCGGCGAAGTCGAGCACGATCGCTGCCCAGAACTCCACGTTGGTCTCCAGGACACGGTCGGGGCGGCGGGCGCGCAACTCGTCCAGGGCAGCCTTCTCCAGCGCCTCGGCGACCTCGTAACGCGGCGCCCCCAACTCGCGTGCAGTGCGACGAAGTACGCGCGCACGCGGATCCTCGGCCCGGTAGACCCGGTGCCCGAAGCCCATCAGCCGTTCACCGCTGTCGAGCAGGTCCTTGACGTAGGAGGCCGCGTCTCCGCGCCGCTCCACCTCGTCGATCATGTGCAGCACCCGGCTCGGGGCGCCGCCGTGCAACGGCCCGCTCATGGCGCCGACCGCGCCCGACAGTGCCGCGCCGACATCGGCGCCGGTCGAGGTGATCACCCGGGCGGTGAAGGTCGACGCGTTCATGCCGTGCTCGGCAGCCGAGGACCAGTACGCGTCGACCGCCTTCACGTGGGCCGGGTCCGGCTCGCCCTTCCAGCGGATCATGAACCGCTCGGTGATCGAGCGGGCCTTGTCGACCTCGCGCTGCGGCACCATCGGCTGCCCGATCCCGCGCGCGGCCTGGGCGACGTACGACAGCACCATGACGGCAGCGCGGCCGACGTCGTCGCGCACCTGCTCCTCGTCGATGTCGTAGGTCGGCAGCATCCCCCAGGCGGGTGCCAGCATCGCGACCGCGCTCTGCACATCGACGCGGATGTCCCCGGAGTGCACGGGCAGCGGGAACGGTTCGGCGGGTGGGAGGCCAGGGGTGTAGGTGCCGTCGACCAGCAGCCCCCACACATTCTCGAACGGGACACGACCGACCAGATCCTCGATGTCGATGCCGCGGTAGCGCAGCGCGGAGCCTTCCTTGTCGGGCTCGGCTATCTGAGTCTCGAAGGCGATCACGCCCTCGAGTCCGTGGTGCACCTCGGCCATCTCGACTCCTTCGTCTCGGCAGAAACCGGCTGCTTCGCATTCTGCACCACCCCCGGAGCCCGCTCGCCCTACCTCCCCGCCGGCAGGGCGTGGTCGCAAAGTGATTGCAACACGTCGCGTACGTATTCCGGTCGCAGCATCACGTCCTCCCAGGTGAACCTGACCACCCGCCAGCCGCGGACGACCAGGGCGTTGTAGCGGATGCAGTCGTTCCGCAGAGCCCTGCGTGTGCCGTGAAACTCGAACGAGTCGGCCTCCACGACGATTCGGCGAACGACGTCGACGAGATCCGGTCGTGCGAAGAAGGCACCGTCGCGGATCTCTACCTGGGGGACGAGCGTGAGCTCCGGCATTTCCAGCGCGATCGCACGCAGCACCGACTCGAACGGGTTCGCCGCACGTCCGTCTGCGGCGCACACCACGCGGAGGACCCGATCCCGGCCGCGGGTCAACTGATTCGCGAGGATCACGAGTTCTTCGCGGTCGACGTCGCCGTGGCGCAGCGCCGAGTCCGCGACCGCGAGTGCCTCGTCGAAGGGAAGGTCGCGGGCACAGTCGATCACGGTGGTCGCCGGCCGGGTGACGAATCCCTGGTACACGGCTGCGGCGGGAAGATCACGCCAGCGCACCGCGACCCCGAGACGCCGATGACGCGCCAGCCGGCGGTTACGAGGCACCGTGATCGTCGGGTCCTCCGGCGGCCTCTTCAACTCCCACCCCCAGTAGGCCGCAGCGCTGAGCCCTGACATCACGCCGTGCAAGGTTTGAGCGGCTCGGCGCCCCTCGGTTGCGGTCGGAAGGGCATACCCGCGCTTGCTCGCGCGGACGATCTCCCCACGCTCGAGTGCCCGGCGCACGCGACCACGCGAGGTGGCTGCGACCAGGTCAGCGGCGTCGCATACGCCGCCCAACCGGGCCAACACCTGGGTCACGTGCATCGGCAAAGCCTGCCCGAAGTCGCGAGATCGTGCATATCTCTATCCACAGGGACGCCAACCGAACATGCAGTTCTACCTCATGGAGCCGAAATCAGGTCGCTGGAGGGAGAACTGCATGTCCAATTGGCACTGGCTACGGTGAGCCTATGGATCTGAGTGCATTGCGGCAGGAGTACGCCGCCGAAGGGCTGGACGAGGCGAGTCTCACTCCGGAGCCGATGGAGCTGTTCGCTGGCTGGCTGGCCGCGGCGGTGGACTCAGGCGTGCATGAGCCCAACGCGATGGTGGTGGCGACCGAGGCGGACGCACAGCCGTCGGCTCGGCTGGTGCTGCTCAAGGGCGTCGACGAGGGTTTCGTCTTCTACACCAACTACGAGTCCCGCAAGGGCACCGAGCTCGACGTCAACCCGCGCTGCGCCCTGGTGTTTCCCTGGCATCCGGTCGGTCGGCAGGTCCGGGTGGAGGGGCGGGCACAGCGGGTGACTCCGGAGGAGAGCGACGCCTACTTCGCCTCCCGCCCGCACGAGTCGCAGCTGGGAGCGATCGCCTCCCCGCAGTCGCAGGTAGTGCCGAGCAGGGAGGTGCTCGACGCGTTGCTCGACCGGGCGAGGGCGAACCAGAGTGAGCCGGTACGCAGGCCTGCCCATTGGGGTGGGTATCGCGTCGTTCCCGAGATGGTCGAGTTCTGGCAGGGCCGCGCGGGCCGCATGCACGACCGCATCCGCTACCGCCGCCAGGGGGAGGGCTGGACGATCGAGCGGCTCGCGCCGTAAGAGATTGGCGCGAGCTCTAAGCGCGGGAAACCAGTTGTGAAGCGAGTAGCCACTCACTATCGTGAAAAAGCTGTCGTCGCCGACGAAGGGATCCCGTGCTCCGACTCCTGCGGGCCTACCTGCGGCCCTATCGCACGCGGCTGCTCATCGTGGTGGCGCTTCAGTTCGTCGGCACCCTGGCGATGCTGTGGCTACCCAGTCTCAACGCCGACATCATCGACGAGGGCGTTCTGGTCGGCGATGTCGGCTACATCCTGCGCGTCGGCGGCATCATGCTCGCGGTCTCGCTCGTGCAGATCGCCTGCAGCATCACCGCGGTCTTCTTCGGCGCTCGCTCCGCGATGGCGTACGGCCGTGACCTCCGGGCCGCGATCTTCCACCGCGTCGGCGGTTTCTCCGCCCAAGAGGTCGGCCACTTCGGCGCACCCTCGCTGATCACGCGCACCACCAACGATGTGCAGCAGCTCCAGATGTTGGTCCTGCTGGGCTGCACGATCATGGTGAGCGCGCCGATCATGATGGTCGGCGGCATCGTGATGGCGATGCGCGAGGACCTCGGCCTGTCCTGGCTGCTGGCAATCTGCATCCCTGCGCTCCTCGGAGGTGTCGGGCTGGTGATCTCCCGGATGGTGCCGGGCTTCCGCGTCATGCAGAAGCGCATCGACGGCGTCAACCGGATCCTGCGCGAGCAGATCACCGGCATCCGCGTCGTCCGCGCCTTCATCCGTGAGCCGTACGAGACCAAGCGATTCGGGCAGGCCAACCTCGACCTGACCAGCGTCGCCGTCACGACCGGACGCTGGATGGCGGTGATGTTCCCGCTGGTCATGATGATCATGAACATCTCGATCGTCGGCGTCTTCTGGTTCGGTGGTCACCGCGTCGACTCCGGTGACATGCGGATCGGCGCGCTGACCGCTTTCATGAGCTACCTGATGCAGATCCTGATGTCGGTGATGATGGCGACGTTCATGCTGGTGCAGATCCCGCGTGCCGCCGTCTGCGCCGACCGGATCGGTGAGGTCCTCGACACCGAGTCGTCGGTGGCGCCGCCGGCCGAGCCGGTTGCGATCACGTCCGCCCACGGGTCGGTCGAGCTCCGGGACGTCGAGTTCGCCTACCCGGGCGCCGACGAGCCGGTGCTTGCCGGCATCGGCTTCGAGGCGCTTCCCGGGCGCACGATCGCGCTGATCGGGTCGACCGGCGCCGGCAAGAGCACGCTGCTGAACCTGATCCCGCGCATGTACGACGCGACCGGTGGCCGTGTGCTGGTCGACGGCGTCGACGTACGCGACCTGGCCCCCGAGGAGCTGTGGGCGACCATCGGGCTGGTGCCCCAGAAGGCGTACCTGTTCTCCGGCACGGTGCGCTCCAATCTCGCGTACGGCAAGCCCGATGCCACCGACGACCAGATGTGGGCGGCTCTCGAAGTTGCCCAGGCGCGTGACTTCGTCGAGGCCATGCCCGAAGGGCTGGACGCCCCGATCGCCCAGGGCGGCACGAACGTGTCCGGTGGGCAGCGGCAGCGGCTGGCGATTGCACGAGCCCTGGTCAAGCGCCCGGAGATCTACCTCTTCGACGACTCGTTCTCGGCGCTCGACGTCGCCACCGACGCGCGGTTGCGGCGCGCGCTCAAGCCGGTCACCCGGGACGCGACGGTGATCATCGTGGCCCAGCGGGTCTCCACGATCCTGGACGCCGACCAGATCCTCGTACTCGACGACGGTCGCATCATCGGCCGCGGCACCCACGAGGAGCTGCTGGAGAGCAACGAGACCTACCAGGAGATCGTGCGCTCGCAGCTGACCGACCAGGACGCGGCGTGAGCGAGCGGAGCGTACGTCGCTGGTCGAGTAGGGCGAGGAACGAGCCCGTATCGAGACCGAGGCACCGATGTGATCTCGATACGTCCGCTCGTTCCTCGCGGACACTCGATCACCGGCTCGGACTCCGCCGGATGAGTGCGTCGAGCTTGCGAGGCGTGGATCGAGACGCATTCGGTCGTCGAGTGCCCGGCGAGGGCAAGCCGAGTGTCTGGGCCGGGTGTATCGAGCCGCTTCCGGTCGTCGAGTGCGCCGAGCTTGCGAGGCGTGTATCGAGACGCCGGCCGGACGAGAGGCGCCGAAGTCGCGGACTTCTCTTACAGACGCCAACCGGACGTGAGGCGCCGAAGTCGCGGACTTCTCTTACCGACGCCGAAGTCGAGGCCTTCGCTTGCAGACCGTTGCCGCGCTCGCGGGATCTCGATACCCCGCTGCTCGTTCCTCGCAGCGGTACTCGATCTCCGTGCGGCGCTCGAAGCGCCGAAGGTTCCGGGGGGTCCGCCGCGTGAGCGCGGCTGCTGCCGGCAAGTCCGGAAAGCTGAAGGAGACCGAGCGCGTCGCGGGGCTCGGTGGCGGGCCCGGCCGCGGCCCCTTCGGCGGCGGGATGGTCGGCCAGAAGTCGCAGAACTTCAGCGTGTCTGCAAGGCGGCTGGTCGGCCGGATGCGACCTCAACGCCTCAAGGTCGCACTGGTCGTGTTGCTGGCCATGGTCTCGGTCGCGTTCAGCGTCATCGGGCCCAAGGTGCTCGGGCACGCGACGAACCTGATCCTCGCCGGTCTCGCCGGCCGGCAGATCCCGTCGGGGACGACGCAGGCGCAGTTCGCCGAGCAGCTCCAGCACAGCTCCGACGCGAACGTCCGCCGCTTCGGCGACATGATCGCGACGATGGACCACGTGATCCCCGGCCACGGCGTCGACTTCGGCGCGCTCGCGGCGGTCCTGGCCGGCGTACTCGCCTTGTATGTCGTGTCGGCCCTGGCATCGTTCGTGCAGGCGTACCTGCTCAACGATGTCGTGCAAAGCACGGTGCGGACGATGCGCGAGGACGTCGAGACGAAGATCAACCGGCTGCCGCTCGGCTACTTCGACCAGCAGCCTCGCGGTGAGTTGCTGTCGCGGGTCACCAACGACATCGACAACGTGAGCCAGTCGCTGCAACAGACGATGAGTCAGCTGCTGCAGTCGCTGCTCACCGTCGTCGGTGTGCTCGTGATGATGTTCTGGATCTCGCCGCTGCTCGCGCTGATAGCGCTGGTCGTCGTCCCTCTCGCTATGTTCGTGACCAGCCGGATCATGAAGCGCTCGCAGGGTTTGTTCGTCCAGCAGTGGCGGCGCACCGGCAAGCTCAACGCGCATATCGAGGAGGCCTTCACCGGTCATGCGCTGGTCAAGGTGTTCGGCCGCCAGGAGGAGGTCCAGCGAGCCTTCGACGAGCAGAACGAGGAGCTCTACCGGTCGTCGTTCGGCGCGCAGTTCGTGAGCGGCCTGATCATGCCGACGATGATGTTCATCGGCAACGTGCAGTACGTGTTGATCGCGGTCATCGGCGCGCTGCGGGTGACCCGCGGCTCGATGTCGCTGGGAGACGTGCAGGCGTTCATCCAGTACTCCCGGCAGTTCACCCAGCCGCTGACCCAGGTCGCCTCGATGACCAACTTGCTGCAGTCGGGTGTCGCCTCGGCAGAGCGCGTCTTCGAGCTGCTCGACGCCGAGGAGGAGAGCGCGGACCCGGAATCGTCGCCGCAGCCGAGCGATCGCAGCGGCGCGGTGGTCTTCGAACATGTCTCGTTCGCCTACGACCCCGAGCAGCCGCTGATCGAGGATCTGTCCCTCGACGTGCGCCCGGGGCAGACCGTCGCGATCGTCGGCCCGACCGGTGCCGGCAAGACCACGCTGGTCAACCTGATCATGCGCTTCTACGAGATCGACGACGGCCGGATCACCCTCGACGGGGTCGACATCGCGACGATGCGCCGGCACGACCTGCGTGACCGCATCGGGATGGTGCTGCAGGACACCTGGCTGTTCGAAGGCACGATCCACGACAACATCGCCTACGGCCGCCCCGGCGCCACCGAGGAGGACGTCGCCGCCGCGGCTCGGGCCACGTTCGTCGACCGGTTCGTACACACGCTTCCCGACGGGTACGAGACGGTGATCAACGAGGAGGCATCGAACCTCTCCGCGGGCGAGCGGCAGCTGCTCACGATCGCGCGGGCGTTCCTCTCCGAGCCGGACCTGCTGATCCTCGACGAGGCCACTTCGTCGGTCGACACCCGCACGGAGTTGTTGGTCCAGCACGCGATGGCGTCGCTACGGGCCGACCGCACGTCGTTCGTCATCGCCCACCGGCTCTCCACGATCCGCGACGCCGACCTGATCCTGATGATGGAGAGCGGCCGGATCGTCGAGCAGGGCACCCACGAGGAGCTGCTCGCCGCCGACGGCGCCTACGCCGCGCTCTACGCCTCCCAGTTCAACGCCCCGGTCGGGGAAGCAGTGGCCTGACGCGGGTCTCGACCACCCTTGCCGCGGATCGAGTGGCCGGCGAGGAACGAGCCGGATGTATCGAGATCAGGTTATAGGCGGCACTCGATCGCCCGCGCCGGCCGAGGACTATCTCGGAGAGTTTCAGTCACCAGGTGACTGAAACTCTCCGGTCGGACGCCCGCTCTGCTCGTAGCGGGAAATGGCAGCGGCCCGCAGGCGGTGGATCCCGGTAGGACTCCCGGGGCCTGCGGGCCGGGTGGCTGCTCTTGGATTGCCCAGCGTGCGTCCTTGGCTGGGCCGGCAGGTCGCTGCTAGGAAGCAGCCACCTCACGTGTCCTCGAAGAACTCATTGTCTCGGACCACCTCCTTTCCCGTGTACGCCAACCGTACGCCGGCCGGTGCAATGCGCCAACGGATTTACGGCCCGCCGCGGGGGTGGTCGCAGGCGAACGACTGGTCACAGACGACATGGTTCTCGGCGGAAATCATGTCGTCTGCGACCACTCTTCTCGGGCAGGCCGTCTGGGGCTGGCCGGGGCTCGAGGCCAGCTGGCGTTGTTCCGCTCGTCGCCCAAGACGTGCTCTCCCAGCTCGAATGACGCCAGTGCCAGATGGCCCTATCTGCCGGGACGGTAGGTTAGCCCTGTGAGCGATCTGATCGACACCACCGAGATGTACTTGCGCACCATCTACGAGTTGGTGGAAGAAGGCATCGTCCCGTTGCGTGCCCGCATCGCCGAGCGGCTGCACCAGAGCGGTCCGACGGTGTCGCAGACGGTGGCGCGGATGGAGCGCGACGGACTGTTGACCGTCGAGGGCGACCGTCACCTCGAGCTGACCCCGGAGGGGGAGCGACTGGCGACTCGGGTGATGCGCAAGCACCGCCTCGCCGAGCGGCTGTTGACCGATGTGATCGGTCTCGACTGGGAGTTCGTACACGCCGAGGCCTGCCGCTGGGAGCACGTGATGTCCGAGGCTGTCGAGCGCCGCCTGGTCGAGCTGCTCCATCACCCCGTGGAGTCGCCCTACGGCAACCCGATCCCAGGTCTGGGCGAGCTGGGCGAGGAGCCCGGTGGTGAGGACTTCATGCAAGACGTCCAGCCGCTCAGCGCCGTCGGCAAGGACGACGAGGCCGTGCGGGTACGCATTCGCCGGATCAGCGAAGAAGTGCAGAAGGACGAAGCGCTGATGGCAGCCATGCGTCGTGCCGGGGCTCTGCCCGACAGCGACGTGCTGGTGTCCACGAGCGCCGAGGGCCTGCTCGTCGGAAGCGGCGGCGAGACCGCCGAGATCGACTACGACGTCGCCGAGCACGTCTTTGTCAAGGTCGTGTAGACCGAGGTCTCGATACACGCCTCGCAAGCTCGGCGCTACTCGACCAGCCTTCGGGGCCGCTGATCGAGTGCCCGGTGAGGGACGATCCGGGCGTATCGAGATCCGTCTATGAGAACCGTGCCGCGGACCGGGCGCGCGCCTTTGCGGCCTCCTCGTCGCGGTTTTTCGGCGCCGTGGTGGTGACCAGGTTGTCGAGCAGCCGCTGCGTGGCGGCCGCGATCTCAGCGACCGCGTGGTCGAAGGCGTGCTGGTTGGCGATCGACGGCTTGGTGGCTCCGCTGACCTTGCGCACGTACTGCAGCGCTGCCGAGTGCACCTCGTCGCTGGTCGCGGGCGGCTCGAAGTTGTTCAGCGGGCGGATGTTGCGACACATGTCCTCAGGCTACGCGGCTCGGAGTAGCCGGGTAGTTTCCCATGTTTGCGTGGGAAACAACCGCTCCACCCACGAAATTCCGTCAGCGAAGCAGATGCATCGTGGGTGAAGCGCGACGACGGCCGACGGGCCGGGTTGCTCGTTTCAGGTCACGTCGACGATCCGGACGACGTCCCCGACCAGCGCGACTCGATCGCCGTCGACCGGCAGCATCCGCACGTCGTAGCGGGACACGTACGTCGCGGTCTCCCGAAGCGCACCGTCGTCTGCGACCTGTACCTCGATGATGTGGGACCCGTTCCAGTCCTGCACCGAGGTCAGCATCGTGCGGTGCTGGGGAAGGTAGACGAACGCGTGCGGGTTGTCAGCGGCCGTGAGGTAGTCCTCGCGGCCGTCGAGCTTGAGATAGCCGATCTGCTCGGGCTTGGTGAGGTCGCCGATGTCGAAGGTCGCGATCTGTCCGCCGGTGCTCACTCCCCGCCTGGTCGCGCTGGTGCCCAGCCCGAGCAGCTGGTTGCCGCCGATCGGGTGCAGATAGGCGGAGAAGCCGGGGATCTTGAGCTCGCCGAGCTGCCGCGGGTGGGCCGGGTCGGCCAGGTCGACGGTGTAGAGCGGATCCATCTGCCGGAACGTCACCAGCACTGCCAGGTCGTCGAACCAGCGCACCGACTGGAGTTGCTCGCGCGGACCCAGCCCGCCGACCGCGCCCACCCGCCGCAGGGTGCCGTCCTGGGCCGGTCCGAGCACGGTGATCCGGTTGGAGCCACCGCGTTCGCCCTCGAGGTGGGTTGCCACTCGCAGGTAGCCGTCGTGCTCGTCCATCGACCAGCGGTCGCCGATCCAGCCGGGCACCGAGCCGGAGCCGGCGTAGGTGGCGTCGTCGGCACCGAGGTCGAAGGCGTACACCCGGGCGGATCCCTGCCGCATCATCGGCCGACCATCGACCGGCCCGTCGGAACCGGTCATGTCGTCGAGCTCCTTCACGCGGGCGTCGTTGTTGGCCGCGACATAGAGATGATCGGCCGAGGAATACGCCAGGGTCGAGTCCGTGGTGACGGCGACAGCCTTGTCGTCGGCCGGGTCCGAAGCGCCGAACGTGACGATGCTCAGCGTGCCCAATCCCGTGTCCTGCTGGGGATGCCGGACGTCGGAGCAGTCGACGAGTGGCGCGCGCTCACCCCCGTGAAGCGCGCTGGGCAGCCAGTCGTCGATGGTCGAGTTGCGCACGATCTGCTTGTTCATCCGCTTCGCCTCGGCCTCGGTGCGGTGCTTGGTCGGCGTCACGAAGTCGAGCTGAGGCAATCCGTTGCTCAACACCAGACGCACGGTCTCGTCGTACTGACGCGCCTCGACCAGGCTGCCGTCGTACGTGGTGCGATCGACCAGCTCGGGTGCCGCAGGGTCGCCGATGCCGTAGCTGAGCAGGACCGTGTTCGACCAGCCGCCCCAAGCCATCCGGGCCCGCCCCACGTCTGCCATCGGCCGGACCCCGACTCCGCCCGGGGCGTTGCCGAAGACCAGCACCCGGTCGCCGACCAGAAGCAACTGGTCGGCGTACACGCGTTTGGGCAGCCGTGTGGAGCTGAGCTCGCGCGGCCTGTCCCCGGAGACGTCGGTGATCACCAGCCGACGGCCTTGGAGCCGGACGATCAGGTTGCCGTCGGTCTTGGCGAAGTCGGGCTCGTCGACGCCCTGCTCCTGCACGTTCGTCCCGGTGTCGCTGCTGCCGACGGCATCCTGAGCGGGGCTCTTGGCCGCGGCCGAGGGGACCGGCCCGGAGAGCGCTGTGCCCGCGTCGACCCCGTCGAAGTTGCGAGCGTACGCCCGGAGTCCCCAGCCGAAGCCGTACGGCCCGACCTCGGGGAGCGCCTTGGCGATGTACCAGTCGAGCAGGTCGTCGCAGTCGGCGAACGCCGGGAGCTCGTCGTCGGCGGCGGCCACGGGCAGGCCCAGCGGGCTTCGAGGAGAGCTGTCAGAGCCCGAGTTGTGAGCGATGACCGGCGCCGCGAGCAAGGCAGCGGCAGCGATCCCGGTGGCAACGATCCATGACTTGCGCATGCCCCTGGGACGCGGAGCATCGCGCGTTGGTTCCGGCCGAGCGGCGGGCGCCCCGCCTCCTGTCATGACATCCGTCACTGCATATCCGTAATGTCCGTTTCCTGGTTAGGCTCGTGTCTGCCTCTCGACCGACCCGGCGACAACGGAGTTCAACCCCATGCAGATCAGGACGGCAAGGCCGTCGTCTACGTGATCGACGGCCACGACTACAAGTACGCCGACGGCTCCTACGCCTGAGCCCGCGTCCCAGGCGACTGCCGCTGCGTTGTGGCCGATGGTGGCAACTGTGGCCGGGTTGTGGCCGATGCCGACAACCGCTACCGGCGTGTCGGTGTCACCATCGGCCACAATCCAGCCCTTCGGTGCTGAGCGGGTTCGGTTTCCTCCATGGTTGAGTCGGCAGGGCAAGGGGGGGCGAGTACGGCCGGGCCGGGTCTGCTTCCGCGGTGCGGCTGCGTCGTCGCTGCGCCCCTTGAGGCTGTCCCCACCCGGCTCGTGCCGGCGCTCAGGCAGCGTGCGCGCCGCGCCCGGTCGTCCGCCCAGGCCCGGCAACCGTGGCCGCCGCGATGGCCGTGGTCACGGGCACGGCGAGGACGAGGCCGATGGCGGTGACGAGCGTACGCACGACCTCCTCCGCGATGCTCTCGGCATCGAGCAGCTGACCCCAGGGCCGGGCGTACAGCGAGAGCAGGAGCAGCGTGGCGAGCGAGGCACCGGCGTACGCGAACACGATCGTGTAGATCGTCGAGGCGATGTGGTCGCGGCCGATCCGCATCGCGCTGGTGAACAGCTTGCGGCGGCTCAGCTCGGGTGCGGCGGCGCGCAGCTCCCACACGGCCGAGACCTGGGTGATCGTGACGTCGTTGAGCACACCGAGCCCGGCGACGATCACCGCGCAGAGCAGCAGCCCTTGGAACGAGATGTCGTTCGCGTACGCCGAGAGCAGCGCGCCGCTGTCGTCGGCGAGCCCGGAGAGGCGGGCAGAGTCGACGGCGAAGACCCCGATCGTGGCGGTGATCCCGATCCCGATCAGGGTCCCGGCCAGCGCTGCGGAGGTACGCACGGAGAGGCCGTGGGCGAGGTAGAGCACCACGAACATGATCAGCGCCGAGCCCGCCAGCGCGACCCCGACGCCCGAGTATCCCGACAGCAGCGCCGGCAGCATGAACTTGAGCACGATCAGGGCCCCGACGGCCAGGCCCACCATCGCGAGCACGCCGCGGAGCCGGGCGACCACGACGACCACCACCGCGAAGGCGCCCAGCAGCCACCAGAGGGTGTGGGAGCGCACCACGCTGTCGAAGGAGTACGACGCCGGCTGGCCTTCGCCCGTCGGGACGCGCATCAGCCGCACGGTGTCGCCGCGGGTGAGGCCGGAGTCGGTGACAGCGCCGGTCACGTTGATGCTCGCGACCGTGCCCTTGTCCGGGCCGGTCGCCAGCTTCGCCTTGAGCACGCCGCACGCGACCGGGTTGCCGGTGTTCTCCGAGTCGTCACCCGTGTTGTCCGCTGTGCTGTCCGCTGGGTCCTGCCCGCCGGCGTCGCAACCCGCCTTCAGCGAGCGTACGGTCGCGGTCTCGAAGCTGACCCCGGGGGCGGCGTACGTGGCCGCCTTCTTGAGCTGGTCGACGCTGTGCTGGTCGGGCCAGAAGCGCACCACGCCGGCAACGGTCGCAATGGCGCACACGGCCAGGAACACCAGGAGGGCGATCACCGCCGCGCCGGTGACCGGGACAGCGGACGGGCCGTCGGCGTGGACGTGGTTGTACCCGTGCTGATGACCCATGGCACGACGATATCGGTATGAAAAAGACGCGTTCGCGCGCGAGATTGTTGCAGGTTGGTCACCAACCTGCGATTTCCACACGCGTCCTCTTCCGTTCGGCTGGGTTGCATGGGATTCTGCGCCCACGGCCTAACTGGCCCCAGCCGAACCCTGAGGGAGTAACACCATGCGCCGAGCCTTGCTCGCCCTGACCACCGTCGTGGTCGCCAGTGCATTCCTGGTCGCCTGCGGTGACACCGACGACACGACCGATTCCAGCGACAAGTCGTCCGGCGACGGCGTCTGTGCCACGACGGACGCGAAAGACGACCTGCTCGCCCAGATCTGCGACAAGGGCACGATCACGGTGTCGACCGACCCGGCGTACCCGCCGCAGTCGTCGCTCAACGCCAAGACCGGGGAGTACGAAGGGTTCGACATCGACGTCGCCACCGAGATCGCCAAGCGGCTCGGCGTGAACGTCGCATGGGAGGCGCCTCAGTGGGACGTCATCACCGCGGGCAGCTGGAACGGCCGCTGGGACATGACCGTCGGCTCGATGACCCCGACCAACGAGCGGCAGAAGGTGCTGAACTTCACCGACCCGTACTACTACACCCCGGCGGTGGTCGTCGTGCACAAGGACAACACCACGGTCAACGACCTCTCCACCGACCTCGACGGCAAGACCATCGGCGTCTGCAGCGGCTGCACCTACGACGAGTTCCTGCAGAAGAAGCTGGAGATCAAGGGCTTCACGTTCGACTTCATCATCGACGACGCCGAGATCAAGGGCTACGACACCGACACGACGGCGTTGCAGGACCTGGCGCTCGGCGACGGTAAGCGCCTCGACGCGGTGATCACCTCCTCGACCACGGCACAGGGCTTCATCGACTCGGGCAAGCCGGTCAAGATCGTCGGTGACCCGGTGTTCTACGAGCCGCTGTCCGTAGGCTTCGACCGCAGTTCGGAGAAGGACTCGACCAGTGCGCGCGACGCGGTGAACGAGATCATCGGCGAGATGCATTCCGACGGCACGCTCAGCACGCTGTCGAAGAAGTGGTACGACGGCGTCGACCTCACGGTCGCGAAGTAGCCACACCTGTGGCCGAGGAGACACCGGGCTGGCGGGAGCGCACTGCTCTCGCCAGCGCCCGGATCCCGTTCAATGTCAAGGTCGTCGCCGTCTGGGTGGTGATCTTCGCCGCTCTCGCCGTCTTCTTCAGCTTCGCGAAGTTCGACACGGCGTGGATGAAGGACAACTTCTGGTTCATCGCCAAAGGAATCCGCTTCACCCTGCAGATCGCCATCGGCGGCATTATCCTCGCGATGGTTCTCGCGCTCCTCGGGGCGCTCGGCCGGCTTTCGCGTAACCCGTTCGCCTATGGCATCTCCGGCTTCTACGTGTCCTTCTTCCGGGGTACGCCGCTGATCGTGCAGATGTTCCTGATCTACTTGGCGCTGCCTCAGGTCGGTGCGAATCTCGTCGAGCAGTTCCCGGGTCTCGGCACCAGATTCGCCGACAGCCTGATCCTCTCCGCGGTGCAAGCCGGCACTCTCGCACTGGGGCTGAACTACGGCGCCTACATGACCGAGATCTTTCGTGCCGGTATCCAGTCGGTGGCTCATGGGCAAGGCGAGGCCGCGGACGCGCTCGGCATGCGCTACGGCACCAAGATGCGTCGTGTCGTCCTTCCCCAGGCAATGCGGGTGATCATCCCGCCGACGGGCAACGAGTTCATCGCGATGATGAAGGACACTGCCCTGGTTTCCTTCCTCGGCACGGCGGTCGACAGCGCGGAGATCTTCCGGCGCTCCAACCTGGTCGGCAAGGCGGACTTCAAGAACCTCGAGGCCTATGTCGTGGCGGCTGCCATCTACTGGGCTTTGACCGCGATCTTCTCCTTCTTCCAGCGTCGGTTGGAGAAGCGGCTCGAGGCAGGGTATGTCCGCGACGCGAAGAGCGGGCGGTTCACCGAGCCGGTCTCGACCACGGGAGGTGGCCATGGAGCACTCGGCTGAACAACCCCTGACGTCGGCGTCCGACGAGGTCGTCGTGCGGGTCCGTGCCCTGGAGAAGACCTACGGGACCAACCGGGTGCTCCGTGGCGTCGACCTCGACCTGCACAAGGGCGAGGTCATCGTGATCTTCGGACGCTCGGGCTCGGGCAAATCCACGTTGCTGCGCTGCGTGAACTTCCTGGAGGACCCGACCGGGGGGACCATCGAGATCGCCGGACAGACGCTCGGTGGGGGTCATCGCACGAAAGCCAAGCGCGAGCGCATTCGGCGGGTACGCATGTATGCCGGCATGGTCTTCCAGCAGTTCAACCTCTTCCCGCACATGACCGTGGTCGAGAATGTCATGTCGGGGCCGATGGCGCTGTCGCGATCCGACTCCGCGGCTCAGGCCAAGCTCACCGGCACCTCGATGGCCAAGTCGGCCGTACGTGAGCGGGCGCTGGAGCTACTGGCCGACGTGGGCCTGGCCGACAAGGCCGACGAGCACCCGATCCGGCTCTCGGGCGGGCAGCAGCAGCGGGTCGCGATCGCGCGAGCGCTGGCGATGCAGCCGGAGGTGATGCTCTTCGACGAACCTACCTCGGCGCTCGACCCGGAGCTCACCGGTGAGGTGCTCGCGGTGATGAAGCGGCTGGCCACCGAGCGGAACATGCCGATGATGGTGGTCACCCACGAGATGGGTTTTGCCCGGGAGGTCGCGCACCGGATGTGCTTCTTCCACGAAGGCCGCATCCTCGAGCAGGGCCCGCCGAGCAAGCTGGTCAACGACCCCGACAACGAGGAGACCCGCAAGTTCCTCGCCGCCGTCCTCTGACGCCGAGTTGGCACGAATCGTCGCCGAGTTGGCACGAATCCTCGCCGGGCAAGAAGGCCGGCCGTGGCAGGTGCCTGGTCGCCCGTCCGTGGTGCGGCGGGGTGCCGTTCCGGCGGCTCCGCGATCCCATCTCCGAGGGAGCTGGCGCCGCGCGAGACCAGGACCGTACCTGGTCAGACCGTCACCAGCTCGAGGGTCGGGTCGAGCGCGTGGAGGTCGTCGGGGTCGCTGGTGACGACTGGCGTCTGCGCGCGGCGAGCGCAGAGGGCGACGTGTGCATCGGCGATGTCGCTGGTGCCGGCGCTCGCCAACAAACGGCCGACGTCGACAGCGTCTGGTCTGCCCAGCGGTACGACGGCCGTACGCGGTTGTCGTAGCAGCCGGGAGAGCCGAGTTTGTCGAGCCGGATCACGGATGGCCTGGGCGAGCGCGGCGCCCGGGATCACGACGAGGTCTCCGGTCTCGTGTGCCCGAGCCAGCAAGACAGTGACTCGACGATCGCCACGATCCAACTGGATCAATGGTCCAGCATCGAGCGTGATACCCGTGGTCACGCGGCGCCCTGGGAGTCGGAGTGACCAAGAACCTGGTCCGCCCAGGCTCGCTCGACGGCGGTCATCGGCCCCCCGGTTTCCTCCAACGCCTTGGCGAGCAGGGCTCCCCAGCCGGTGACATCGTCCAGAGATGTCCGTACGGCGTGCTGCACGAACCCCGAAATGCTGTCTGCTTTGCCTTCCGCGACGAGCCCGCGGATGGCTTCGACCGACTCCAGAGGAAGCGTAATGGTGACCTTCTGGGTGTTTGCCATACCGATCACCATACTGGACTGTGACGAGCAGACCTCGGCTCTACGGGGCAAGGACCTCGGCGAGCGAGACTGCCGCGATGCCATGCGCTTGACCGACCGGAGCGTTGGTGAGGTGTCCGGCGTGGGTGTTGAGGCCCAGGGCCAGGGCAGCATCGTCGCGGCAGGCCTGTGCCCAGCCCTTGTCGGCCAGCGCGACGGTGTAGGGGAGGGTGGCGTTGGTCAGGGCGTAGGTCGAGGTGTTGGGTACGGCGCCGGGCATGTTGGCCACGCAGTAGAACGTCGAGTTGTGGATGGGGAAGGTGGGTTCGGCGTGCGTGGTTGGGCGGGTGTCCTCGAAGCAGCCGCCCTGGTCGACCGCGATGTCGACGAGCACCGAGCCCGGCTTCATCCGGGAGACCAGCTCGTTGGTGACCAGCTTGGGTGCGGCGGCGCCGGGGACCAGCACCGCGCCGATGACCAGGTCGGCCTCGGTGACGTGCTGGTCGATCGCAAGCTTGGACGAGGCCAGCCCGTGGACGCGGTTGTTGTAGCGCCAGAACGACATTCGCAGCTTCTCGAGGTCGGTGTCGAGCAGGGTCACGTCGGCACCCATGCCGAGCGCGATGTTGGCGGCGTTCTGGCCGGAGACGCCGGCGCCGATGATGACGACCTTGGCATTGGCCACGCCGCCGACACCGCCCATGAGCACGCCGCGCCCGCCCTGGGCCTTCATCAGGAAGTAGGCACCGACCTGGGGCGCGAGGCAGCCGGCGACCTCGGACATCGGGTAGAGCAGCGGCAGCCCACCCGAGGGCAGCTGCACTGTCTCGTACGCGATGCCCGTGGTCTTGCGCGCGATCAGTTCTTCGGTCAGCGGCCGGTCGGCGGCCAGGTGGAGGTAGGTGAAGAGTACGAGGTCGTCGCGCAGCCGGTGGTACTCCTCGGCGATGGGCTCCTTGACCTTGAGCACCATCTCGGCGTTGCCCCAGACCTCGTCGGGCGACTCGAGCAGCTTCGCGCCGGCCGCTTCGTACTCTGCGTCGGTGATGGAGGACCCTTCTCCGGCCGTCTGCTGGACGAACACCTCGTGTCCGTGGGCGGTCAGCTCGTGGACGCCGGTCGGCGTGATCGCCACCCGGTATTCGTGGTTCTTGACTTCCTTGGGAACACCGATGCGCATGTTGGACTCCTCGTCACGACGTTCTCCATATTGTGAGCCAACCTTCGATTGCCCACCACTGATTCCAATCGATCATCGATACCCGATGGATGAATCGAATATCCTGCAGGCGTGTCGGCTGGTGAGAACGGGACCTCGAAAGGTGTGCGGCGGCTCGGTGAGGGCACTGCGCTGGACGCGATCGACCGCCGGATTCTCGCAGAGCTCTTGGAGGACGCCCGGTTGCCGAACAATACCCTCGCGGACCGCGTCGGGGTGGCGCCGTCGACGTGCTCGCTACGCGTCAAGCGACTCCGCGAGCTCGGCGCGATCCGAGGCTTCCACGCCGACCTGAATCCCGAAGCCATTGGGCGGCCGATCCAGGCGATGATCGCGGTACGCGTGCAGCCCGCTGCCCGGGCCCAGCTCGGTGACTACACGGCGAGGCTGGCCGGGCTCCCCGGCGTACTCAACGTCTTCTTCCTCGCGGGGGTCAACGACTTCCTGATCCAAGTCGCCGCCGAGACCCCCGATGCGCTGCGGGAGTTCGTGATCAGGCATCTGAGCGCCTCGCGCGAGTTCGCCTCGACCGAGACCAGTCTCGTGTTCGAGCACGTTCGCGGCACGAACCCCTAGAAGTAGCCGCTGATCGCCGCCTTCGCCCCTGCGTTCCGAGGCGGCAAAGGCTCGATGAGTCCAGTCGAGTTGCCGGCCCTGCCTCCGCAGCGCTCGTCGTGGACTGGTTGAGAGTACGCTCGAGCCATGACCGTGATCCTTGGTCTCCCGCCCGAGGCTCAGGCTCGGCTAGCGGCTGAGGCGCAGCGTCGCGGCATCACCGTTGACGAGCTCGTCGCCGAGATGTCGAGCCAGCTTCCCGAGCCAGGCGCTGCGGCTTCGGCGACGGCCTGGACAAGCTTCTTCGGATGTGGCCATTCCGGCGACCCCAATTGGGCGACCGGCGACATCCGTGAACTCCGTCACGTGCAGGCCGCACGTTCATCGGAAGTCGTGTAGTTGGTGCTGCTCGTCGACACCAACGTCTGGCTGTCGGCGGCAGACGGCAACTCCAGCCGACACGACGAGAGCGTCGCCGTCATCGAAGCACACCAGTCGGAACTCGCCGCCACAGTGCCGGTCATCGCCGAAACCTCGTGGCTGATTCTTGATCGCCTCGGAACTGTGGCGCGGACCGAGTTCCTCGATCGTGTGGTCAACGGCGCGCTCAGGCGGATCGAGCTGCTCCAGGAGGACTGGGCGAGAATCAGGGCGCTCTGCACGCAATACGCGGACCTCAAACTCGATGTGGTCGACGCCAGCGTCGTCGCCGTCGCCGAACGGCTGAAACTCGACACCATAGCGACCTACAGCCACCGCGACTTCCGGGTGATCGTGCCCAGCCACACCGCCGGCTTCACCCTGCTGCCCGAATAGCAGCCGATTCCTCACTCGCCGATCCAGCTGGTCCCCGGAGGAGGCTCGTGCAGCGCGGCACGAATCCGTAAGGCTCAGGGCCCCTTCGGTGTCGACGAGTGCGCTTCCCACGCGGCAACGATCGAGCGTACCTGCGCGAGCCATCCCGCGTACGCCTCGGGGTCGGCGTACGCGGAGTCGAGAATGAACAATCCGCGCCCGGGAACGGTCGCGCCCAGCTCGGTCAGGATGGGCCGTAAGGTCAGCTCGGGCGCGAGCGCGTGCGCCGGACCTCCGCCCAGCATCAGCGGGACGGCGAGGCCTCTCAGGCCCGTCGCCGCGGGGAAGCGGTCGAGGAACAGTTTGAGCAGGCCGGTGTAGGCGCCCTTGTAGGTCGGGCTCGCGAAGACCACCAGGTCCGCCTTACCGACGGACTCGACGAGTTCGGCGACGACGGCTGACTGCCAGTCGATCAGCTCGACGGCGAGGTCTGCGAGATCGACCACGAGGTCGGGCTCGCCCGCGAGCTCGCGCGCGACATACGCCGCGGCTGTCAGGGTTCGGCTGTTCGGTCGGGGGTTCCCGGCAACGACGGCAACGTGCACGCGGATGCTCCTTGGTGGTAGTCAGGCGGATCGGGATTGAAGATACGTGGTGATGCCCACCGCATGAGCGGCTTCGAGCTGCTCAGGGCTTTCGCCCAGCACCAGAAGCGGTGCCCTCACGGTGTCAGCCGGCTGTCATCGATGCGGTTCCCCAGCTCTGGGGTGCTGATCGTCTCGATGTGCATAGGTCTCGGCTCCTCCGATCAGTGGGCGAGGTGCGTCCCGAAGGACCGGCGGTGATAGGTAAGAGGCGCCTCGTGGCCAGTCCTCG
This sequence comes from Nocardioidaceae bacterium, assembly GCA_047605165.1. Taxonomy (GTDB): domain Bacteria; phylum Actinomycetota; class Actinomycetes; order Propionibacteriales; family Nocardioidaceae; genus SSC3. The sequence continues at coordinate 2,180 of JASGGG010000021.1, read as the reverse complement.
CGTTCACGACGTCACCGAGCACCAGCGTGTGATCGCCAGCTCGGACCAGCCTCGCCACCCTCAGCGCGACCCAAGCGTGCGTGTCGAGGAGCGCCGGTGCGCCATCGTTAAGAACCCAGGGAACGTCGGTGAACTTGTCGGGACCACGTGTCGCGAAGCGGCTTGCCAAAGCACTTTGGTGCGCAGCCAGGACATTGACCCCGAACCGCGTTCCGACGTCGAGGAGGGAGAGCAGGTGCGAGGCGTGTTGGAGCGACACCAACAGCATGGGCGGTGTCATGGAGAGGGACGCGAACGCCGAAACGGTCGTCCCGTGGGGGACACCGCCCGCGTGAGTGGTGACAACGGCGACCGGCGCGGCGACGTTGCCCATCGCCGCCCGGAAGGAGGCCTGGAGCTCCGTTCGCACGATCACTTCTTCGGCCGCGGTCTCCGCCATCAGAAGGCCTTTCCCGGATTGAGGACCCGGAGGGTCCAACGCGTGCTTGATCTGGTGGTGCAGGCCGAGAGCCGCCAGGCCTGGTCCCGAGCGCGCCAGCCACGTCACCGTAGTCACAGTTACTAGAGTGTATTACTCTATAATGAAGGTCCAAGCGGGATCGCCGGTGAACATCCATGCCGCACCGTGATTGGTAACACTTCGATCCAGGAGTCGTGGTGCTCTCGGCGCCAGGAGGCCTACTGTCTTAAACATGACTAATTCGCTAAACTTAGGACATCTACGTACGATCGCCGCGATCGCGGAATGCGGTGGCTTCGGCAAGGCGGCCGCCGTGCTGCACGTCAGCCAACCCGCGTTGAGCCAGCATATTCGTCTGTCGGAACCGTCACTCGAGCGGAAGGGTGCGCGCGTCGAGGTCGCCGCGGTGACGACTACGCTCGAGAGCGTGTCGACCGGAGCCAGAGCCGATTTGGGGATCGCCCTGCTCCCCAGCGCCGGCGGGCGAATCAGTGGACTCGCCGAGCGCAAGGACTTGCCGCGGGCCGGCGACGTCGAACGGGCAGCCCGATCCGCGGGTGAGGAGTTCTTCGCAGCTCGTCCGGTGCTTCAGCTGGTGCAGGCCTCGGGCAGGTCTCACGGGCGCATCGGATGACCACGGCGCAGCTCGGCCAGCCGGTGTTGATCGCTGCCGACGAGCTCCAGGTCGAGCTCGCGGGAGACAAGCCTCCTGTCGTGTTGGATGTCCGGTGGCAGCTCGGCGGCCCGCCGGGGCATAGCGAGTATCTCCAGGGCCACATTCCCGGTGCTGTCTACGTCGATCTCGACACGGAGTTGGCTTCCCGTGGGGAGCCGGCTGCGGGCCGGCACCCCTTGCCGGACCCCGCTGACTTCCAAGACTCGATGCGACGATGGGGCATCAACGCCGACAGTGCGGTCGTGGTGTACGACGGTGAGGGCAACCTGTCGTCGGCGCGCGCGTGGTGGTTGCTGAGGTGGGCCGGACATCGCGATGTACGGCTGCTCGACGGCGCGTTGCCTGCATGGCTCGGAGCCGGTGGGGAGCTCGCGACCGGCGACGTGCGGCCCTCGCTTGGGAACGCTGTCGTCGCGATCGACGAGACTCTCGCGATCGACGCGGACGCCGCGGCGAGTTGGCCCACGGTCGGCGTGCTCCTGGACGCCAGGGCTGCCGAGCGGTTCCGCGGCGAGGTCGAACCTGTCGACCCCGTCGCCGGTCATATCCCGGGTGCCTCGAGTGCGCCTACGGGCAAGAACCTCGCTTCGGACGGTCGCTTCCTCTCGCGAATCCAGCTACAAGAGCGCTTCGGTGCCCTGGGTGTCGACGGGAAGCAGCCGGTCGCCGTCTATTGCGGTTCCGGAGTGACGGCAGCGCATGAGGTGGCGGCACTGGCGGTGGCGGGCATTGACGCAAGGCTGTACCCGGGCTCTTGGTCTCAGTGGAGCAACTCGGGTCGCGAGGTCGCTGTGGGCGACGAAGCATAACGCCCACGTATCGGTTCACTTCTCGATCTCCTGTTGGACCCGCTCGCGGGGACGGATCGTCCAAGACGGCCATCACGAACAGCTCGCCGGCCAACGTGGCACGGTCCGGCAGGGGAGCCTCCAATGACGAAACTGCAGGCCACCGGTGCTACGAGCCAATGTGACCTGCGGTTTCACGCAGGTGCCCCGGGCGAGAGTCGAACTCGCGACCTTTCGCTTAGGAGGCGGCTGCTCT
>JASGGG010000020.1:0-38360 GCA_047605165.1 Nocardioidaceae bacterium | reverse complement strand
GGCGAGAGCCTCGACGACCTGATGCCCGAGGCGTTCGCCACCGTGCGCGAGGCCGCCAACCGGGTGGTCGGGATGCGTCACTTCGACGTGCAGATCATGGGCGGCGCCGCGCTGCACATGGGCAACATCGCCGAGATGAAGACCGGTGAGGGCAAGACTCTGGTCGCCACCGCCCCGGCCTACCTCAACGCGCTGGCCGGCAAGGGCGTACACATCGTCACGGTCAACGACTACCTGGCCAAGTACCACGCCGAGTGGATGGGCCGCATCTTCCACTTCCTCGGGATGTCGACCGGCGTGATCCTGCCCGAGATGGACAAGGCCGCGCGGCGAGAGGCCTACAGCGCCGACATCACCTACGGCACCAACAACGAGCTCGGCTTCGACTACCTGCGCGACAACATGGCCTCCTCGATCGAGGAGTGCGTGCAGCGCGGCCACTTCTTCGCGATCGTCGACGAGGTCGACTCGATCCTCATCGACGAGGCGCGCACCCCGCTGATCATCAGCGGCCCCACCGAGGACGACGTGAAGTGGTACGACGAGTTCGCCAAGATCGTCGCCAAGATGGAGAGGGACGTCGACTACGAGGTCGACGAGAAGAAGCGCACCATCTCCGTGCTCGAGGCCGGCATCACCAAGGTCGAGGACCACCTCGGCATCGACAACCTCTACGAGGCCGTCAACACCCCGCTGATCTCCTTCATGAACAACGCGGTCAAGGCCAAGGAGCTCTTCCACAAGGACAAGGAGTACGTCGTCATGAACGGCGAGGTGCTCATCGTGGACGAGCACACCGGCCGCATCCTGTCCGGGCGCCGCTACAACGACGGCCTGCACCAGGCGATCGAGGCCAAGGAGGGCGTGACGGTCCGCGAGGAGTACCAGACGCTCGCGACCATCACCTTGCAGAACTACTTCCGTATGTACGACAAGCTCTCCGGCATGACCGGCACCGCGATGACCGAAGCCTCGGAGTTCGACAAGATCTACAGCCTCGGTGTGGTGCCGATCCCCACCAACAAGCCGATGCAGCGGGTCGACCAGTCCGACTTCGTCTACCGCACCGAGGAGGCGAAGTACGCCGCGGTCGTCGACGACATCGCGGAGCGGAACGCGAAGGGCCAGCCGATCCTCGTCGGCACGGTCTCGGTGGAGAAGTCCGAGCTGCTGTCGGGCCTGCTGAAGAAGCGCGGCGTCGCTCACTCCGTGCTCAACGCGAAGCAGCACGCCGACGAGGCCAAGGTCGTCGCCATGGCCGGGCACAAGGGCGCGGTCACCGTTGCCACCAACATGGCCGGCCGTGGCACCGACATCATGCTCGGCGGCTCGGTCGAGTTCCTCGCCGACCAGGAGCTGCGCAACAAGGGCCTCGACCCGCTCGAGAACAGCGAGGAGTACGAGGCGGCCTGGCCCGCGACGGTCGAGAAGATCAAGGCACAGGTCGCGGCCGAGCACGACGAGGTCAGAGAACTCGGCGGGCTCTACGTGCTGGGCACCGAGCGCCACGAGTCGCGCCGTATCGACAACCAGCTGCGTGGTCGGAGCGGTCGTCAGGGTGACCCGGGCGAGTCCCGCTTCTACCTGTCGCTGCAGGACGAGCTGATGCGACTGTTCAAGTCCGACTGGGTCGACCGCATCCTGGTCACGCTCAAGGTGCCCGACGACGTACCCATCGAAGCCAAGTCGGTCACCAGCTCGATCGCGTCGGCCCAGGGCCAGGTCGAGAGCCAGAACTTCGAGTCTCGCAAGAACGTGCTCAAGTACGACGACGTGATGGACCGCCAGCGCAAGGTCATCTACGCCGAGCGGCGCGAGGTACTGGAGGGGGCGGACCTGGAGAAGCAGGTTCGCGGCTTCCTCGACGACGTCGTCGCCGGGGTGGTCGGCAGCGCCACCCAGGAGTACGCCGAGGAGTGGGACCTCGACCAGCTGTGGACCGAGATGCGCCAGATCTGGCCGGTCGAGCTCGAGTCCGAGACCCTGGTCGAGGAGGTCGGCGGCGAGAAGTCGAACCTCGACCGGGACGAGGTCATCGCCGCGCTGCAGGAGGACGCCCAGACGGCGTACGACCGGCGTGAGGAGGAGGTGGGCGAGGAGGTCATGCGCGAGCTCGAGCGTCAGGTCGTCCTCTCCGTGCTCGACCGCAAGTGGCGCGAGCACCTCTACGAGATGGACTACCTGCGCGAGGGCATCGGGCTGCGGGCCTACTCGCAACGCGACCCGCTGGTCGAATACCAGCGTGAAGGCTTCGAGATGTTCACCGCGATGATGGACGGCATCAAGGAGGAGGCGGTCGGCTTCCTGTTCAACATCGACGTCCAGGTCGAGGAGGAGCCGGAGGAGGAAGCCGACGACGAGACCCCCGTCGAGGTCGAGGCGCACCACCCCGTCGTCCACGCCAAGGGCCTCGAAGCCCCGGCAACCCCGGCCGGACTGTCCTACTCCGCGCCCAGCGAGACCGGCGAGGCCGAGCTGGTCGGCACCGGCGGCACGGTGACCAACGACGACGCCTTCGCGAACGCCGGCCGCAACGACCTGTGCCCCTGTGGCTCCGGCAAGAAGTTCAAGCGCTGTCACGGCGCCCCCGGCGGCCCCACCGGTTTCATCGCCGAACAGCACTGAGCCACGCCGGGCCGAGCCGCTCGGGGCCGAGCCTGTCTCTGCGCGGTCCCGCAGCCGGTTTGTGGCCGATGGCGACTGTTCCGGCTGGTTTGTGGCCGATGGCGACGGTGATTTCGGTGCCCCGAGTGTCGTGATCGGCCACAATCCAGCAGGCAGGCTCGACCAGCGCGGGCAACCGAGGCCGAGCCGGCCCCGGGTTAGATCAGAGTTCGAGGGCCGTGCATAGCCATTGCCCGCCGCGACGTTCCAAGCGAGCTGCCATCGCACGCGACCGATCCCCGGTCTGGATGTGCACACCGACCTCGACCGCATCCGGGCCGGGCTGGCAGACGTGCACGCTGCGCACGGTGGCTCGCACGACGGGGTGCCGTTGCCCGATCCGGGGCACCGAGCGTACGGCCTTCTGGCGGGCGGCGATGCGGCGCTCCAGCTGCCGGTAGATGTGGGGCGTCGTCCAGCGCAACAGCTGGGTGACCGGTCGGTCGCAGTTGAGCGCCTCCAAGACCGTCTGGGCGAATCGGCCCGCCCACGTGCGCAGTTCCTCAGGGTCCCCCTGCTCCGTCCAGGCGGCGCCCGGGAGCGTACGCAAGGGGGGAGCGTCAGCCGCATGCAGGTCGAGGGCAAGCGTGCCTTGTACGGCGCGCGGCTCCAGATCGGCATCGCTGAGTCGCTCCGCCTCGATGGGTACGAAGCGGGTCACGATCCCATCGGGTCGTCGCTGAGCTGGGAAGCTCACCGCTCTGCTCCCGTCTCCTGAACCTCGGTCGTGTCACCGAGAGGCAGGCGGAGCCGGAGGCCGGGATGGATCAGGTCGGGATCGCCACCGATCGCAGCCCGGTTGAGTCGGTACAGCTCGGGCCAGGTCACGCCGGCCCGTTGTGCGATGCTCCACAGGCAGTCGCCGGAGCGTACGACGACGACGCCGTCAGGTGTCGTTCGCTGGCCGAGTTCGTGTCTGGGTTCGGATCCAGTCGCTTCTCGGGTCGCCCGGGCGGGCGGCGTCAGCTGGCTCGTCGGCCGATCGACCAAGGGGAGCCCGACCAGGACCCGTGAGGTCTCGGGAGGGCCGTCGACCGGTGGAGCCGAGGCGTCGGCCGCGCTCGCGAGTAGCGCGGGTCCGGTCGCGACCGAGATGCCGAGTGCCAGCCGCACCAGCCGCCGAACCAAGGCAGGTGCCCACGGTCCGAAACGATCGACCCTGCCGGTCAGCAGCCCTTCGGCCAAGCACAGGGCTGCGATGAGGACGAGCCAGGCGGCAGCGCCGGCGAGACACCAGGTCAGCGCGGTCGTCAGTACGCCGGCGAAAGAAGGTGCAGCTGTCATTCGACCCTCCGGGACACCCGTCTGATACATCGTTTGACTCTGTTTAACTTTATTTGAGCTATCTAAAGCTCTAAATGGGCTGGAGTCAATTGGTTGTCCACAGTTGTTGACAGATCGGTGGAAGTTCGGCGAGGCTCCTCGGCATGGCGGGATGGGAGCGGGCGCTGGCACGGACGATCGACGACCTGGAGCAGCAGGCTGCCGGCGACTACCTGGTGGGTCGGGAGGCACAGGTCGCGGACCTCGCGGTCGCGCACTATGCCGAGGTCACGCTCGCCAGTCGCCTGTATGCATCCGGTGATCTCGAAGTCCGGCTGGCCGTCGAGGGTGCGGGTGCGGTGCGTGGCGTGGTCGCCGCCGTGGGCAACGGCTGGGTGCTGCTGTCGAGCGGCACGGAGGTGCTGGTCCCGCTCGCGGGCATCACCACAGCTCAGGGGCTCGCCGACCGAGCGCTGCCCGACTCCGTGCTCACATCACGTGACCGGCTCGGGCTGACCTCCGCCGTACGCCGCCTTGCTGCGGTGGGTGCGCCGGTGGTCGCCACGCTCCGCGACGGGGGCGAGGTGCGCGGACAACTCGGCCGCGTCGGTGCCGACTTCGTCGAGCTTTCCAGCGAACACGACGGCTCGGCCACGGCCTGCCGGCTGGCCGCGGTTGCGCTCCTGCGGCGGCAGGGCTAGCCCTGCTCGCTGTCCTCCGGGGTCTCGACTTCCTCGGATTTCTGATGCTTGGCGCGGGCTTCGTCGTAGCGGCGTTCGATGTAGGCGTCGAGCTCGACGTCCTCGATCCGCCAGATGCCCCGGCCGCCGACCTGGATGCCCATCAGCTCACCGGTGGTGAGGATCGCCATGACCTGGGAGACCTTGACCCCGAGAATGTCGGCCACTTCGGCAGGGCTGAGGAACTTGCGGGCCATCCCAGCACGATGACACTGGTTGAGGTGGTTTGACAAGTCTTGAGCCGTTGACCTGCTGGGGGCCGTTGCAGGCTTGCCCTCACACCGGCGTAGCGAGGAGCTCGGTGAGGTTGCGGTCGACCTCGGCCAGGTAGGCCGGTTCGAAGCCGAAGAGCCCGAAGTGCCCGGCGATGGAGGGGAGTACGCGAAGCTCACTGTTCGGGGTCAGCGCTTGCTCGGCTGCACAGTCGGCGACGGTGAAGAACATGTCGTGGTCGATCGGCATCACGAGCATCTTGGCTGTGATCCGGCCGAGCGCGGCCGCGAGGTCGCCGTCGGCGTTGCGTGCGACGTCGCCGCGTTGCCACTTCCAGCCCATCGAGATCAACGCGTTCGGATCCATCAGCTGGAACAGGGCACGAATGAAGCCCGCCTGGAACTCCTCGAAGTCGTCGGTGGTCTCTCCGTTGAGCATCGGGACGGCCCGCCAGAACCCGGTCTGCCAGAACTGGGTCGACAAGCCCATCACCGCCCAGATGTCGGCGTGCCGTCCCAGTCCGGCAGCTACTTCGGTGTTCGACCCGTACTCGCCACCGGCCCAACCTGGGTCGCTCGTGATCGCCTCGAGCAGCGTCTGGGTGAACAAGAAGTCGTGCGGGCTGTTCTGCGCGGTGCCGGCGATCGGGGCAGCGCGAAGCACCTTCTCCGGGAGGCGGACCGCCCACTCCCAGGTCTGCTGGGCACCCATCGAGCCGCCGACCACGAGGGCGAGCTGGTCGATCCCGAACGCCTCGCGCAATAGCTGCTCCTGGGCGCGGACGTCGTCGCCGATCCGTACCTTCGGGAAGCGCGACATCGCGATCGAGGCGTCGTCGGTGTTGTGCGGGGAGGTCGACAGACCGTTGCCGATCTGGTTCACCACGACGATGAAGTACTTCTCGGGGTCCAGAGCCTCGGCAACGGGCGTACGCGTTGCCAGGCTTGGCCTAGCAGAAGTGTGGCAGGTTGGCCCTTCTTTCTATGCCATGCCTTTGCCAAGACTGCAACGGTGCGTTGGGACTTCTGGTTGACCTCGATCGTGGTGACGGCGACCCCCGGCACAGGTGCTTTGTTCACTGTTGCCGCCGGGATGGCGCGGGGTGCTCGGGCCGGCCTGATCGCGGCGGCAGGGTGCACGCTGGGGATCGTGCCCCATATGGCGCTCGCTCTCTCGGGAGCGGCGGCGGTCATGACGGCGAGTCCGGTGGCGTTCGGGATCGTGAAGTGGCTCGGCGTCGCGTATTTGCTGTATATGGGCTGGGGCACCTGGCGGCAGAGCAGCGTGCTCGCCGCGATGACCGACGAGCACCAAGCGGAGACTCGGCCCACTGCCCTCAGGACGATCGGAAGTGCAGTGCTGGTGAACCTGCTGAATCCGAAGCTGACGGTGTTCTTCTTCGTGTTTCTGCCGATGTTCGTCGACCCGAACGAGTCGGGCGCGCTCACTCGTATGGCCGCGCTCGGGGCGGTGTTCATGGCGATCACCCTGGCGATCTTCGCCGGTTATGGCTTGGGTGCGGCAGGGCTGCGCAGGTATGTGATCGGCAAGCCGGTCGTGACGCGCTGGATCAACCGGGTCTTCGCGGCCTCTTTCGTCACGCTCGCCGCCGTGCTGGCCTTCACGCATCAATAGGCGATGCGGCTATCGACGGATGAGTGCGCCGAGCGTTGTGATGGCGCGGTCGAGATGCGGGATCGGGTGCGGCCCATACCCGATCACCAGTCCGGGTGGGCCTGGCTCGAAGCGATGTTGGGAGAGCGGATGCACACCGATGCCGGCCTCGCGGGCGCGTCCGGCGATCTCGGTATCGTCCACGTCCTCGGGGAGTCGGACGACCAGGTGCAGACCGGCGGCGATGCCCTCGATAGCGCACCCGGGCAGGTGCTTGGTGATTGCTGCGACGGTGGCGTCGCGGCGCTCTCGATGGCGAAGCCGCAGCGAACGCACGTGGCGCTCGAGCACGCCGGACTCGATCAGCTCCGCGAGGACGAGCTGTGGCAGTGCAGGCGAGCCCAGGTCGGTAGCCCACCGCTTGCGTACGAGATCCCCGTGCAGGCGCTGCGGTGCGATCATCCATCCCAGGCGCAGTGCTGGGGCGAGCACTTTGGACAGGCTCGAGACGTGCACGACTCGCTCGGGTGCCGCTGCCTGGAACGCCCGCACCGGGGCCCGGTCGTAGCGATATTCGGAGTCGTAGTCGTCCTCGATCACGAGCCCGTCAACGGCATCGGCCCAAGTGTGGAGGTCGCGGCGGCGCTGTGGCGAGAGCACCACCCCGGTCGGGAACTGGTGCGCGGGAGTGATCAGCACGGTGCGCTCGCCGCTGGCTATGAGGCGGTCGACGTTCAGGCCGTCTTCGTCCACCGGTATCGGGGCGAGCCTGTCCATCCAGTAGCCGAGGATGCGCCGGTTGCCATCGGCGCTCGGGTCTTCGATGGCGCAGCTGGTGATGCCGCGGTCGCGGAGCACTTGGGCGAGCAGGCTGAGCGCGCCGGTGACTCCGGCGGTGACGATCACCTGCTCCGGTGAGATGACGACGCCTCGGCTCCGGGCAAGCCATCCGGCGAGTGCAGTGCGCAGACGCGGTGCTCCCTGCGGGTCGGCGTAGCCGAGCTCACTGCTGGTCGCTGTCGCGAGTACCTGCCGCTCAGCTCTCAACCACGCCGCGCGGGGAAACCCGCTCAGGTCGGGCATGCCCGAGGAGATGTCGAGCAGCTTCGGCGCCGTATCCGTGCCTGGCGACGGTGCCGGCGAGGCCGGGACGACGGGTGCGGCGGCGACGATGGTGCCGCCGCCCTGGTTGGTGGCGAGCAGACCCTCATCCGTGAGGCGCTGATAGGCGTCGGCGACGGTGCCGCGTGCCATGGACAGCTCGGCTGCCAGCACGCGAGTCGCGGGAAGTCGTGCACCGACGCCCAGAGTGCCGTCGGCAATCGCCGAGCGCAGTCGATCGGCCAGCCAGGCGGTGCGCCCCCTCCGGGGTGCCTGGTCAGGGTCGAGCTGGAGGAAGTCAGATCCGTGCATTTGGCCTATCAGTCTCCTTGAGGGACGCTGGAGCCTGCGCGTTATGGCCCGCCCATCAATTCGTAGCCCCAGGTCCGATCGCCGTCGCGGACGTAGAGGATCGTCGGGGTCCCATCAGTCCGTGGCCCCCAGATCTTGCCGCCGCCGGAAGTAGTGCCCCGCGCTACGTAGGCCGGCTCGACCGACGTTCCGTCACTACTGTCACTGCGTTGGTAGTCGCGGCCGTCGAACTCGAGCTTGGTCGGGGCCGCAGCAGGCATCAGCCGCCAGTCCCACGTGTGCGCATGCACCTGGTAGGTGCGGGCGAACACAAGAATGGCCACGACGACAAGAACCTTGAGCCCGTGCCTTCTCACCCAAGCGGTCACAACGGCAATCTAGCTCCCGTACGCCGAAATGCGGTTCCCCTCTGTTCGCGGGGCCTGCAGGTGGTCCATTCTTGGGCATGGCCAGCACGCAGACGAGCACACGGGAGAGCAGGTCGGTCCCGGTGGGTCCGGTCGCGACTCGGGTGAAGCGGCCGTCGTGGCGTGACCCCCGGCTTGCGGTGGGGGTGGCGATCGTGGCCGGCTGCGGGCTCCTGGGCGCGACGCTGCTGGCCGGCGCCGACAACACGATTGCGGTGTGGAGCCTGAGTCACGACGTGGCTGCGGGCCAGCCGCTCACCGACGCCGACGTGACCACCGCTCACGTGCGATTCACCTCGTCCCGCGAAGCTGACCGCTACCTCGATGCCGCGCAATCACTGCCGCACGGGACGGGTGCCCTGAGCGACCTCAAGGCAGGCGAGTTGCTGCCCCGCGCCGCGATCGGCGACACCAGCTCCGCGGAGCTGGTGGAGCTGCCGATCACGCTGCCCTCGTCCAGCGTTCCCGCGACAGCACGGGTCGGCTCGCGACTGGACGTTTGGGTGACCGCGCCCGACGCTACGAGGGCCAAGCTGCTGCTCGACGACGTCGCTGTGGTCTCGCTGCCGCAGGGGTCCAGCAGCAGCCTGTCACCGTCGTCGACGCGGCAGGTCATCGTGGGACTCGACTCCGGCCAGGCAGCCCAGCTGCCCAGAGTGATCGCGGCACTGGCTTCCGGGACGGTCGCGCTCACCCGCCAGGCCGGCTGACCCAGGAGCACGGATGAAGACAGGGCACGGATGAAGACGGGGCACGGATCGGGGCACGGATGAACGGGGCACGGATGAAGACGGGGCACGGATGAAGACGGGGCACGGATGAAGATGGGGTGTTGCTGCTCGCCACGGGCGCCGCGTGGGAGGCGCACGCGGTCGAGGCCCTCGACGGCCCGCGGGTGAATCTCGTCCAACGTTGTCTCGACCTGGCCGACCTGCTCGCGGCGGCGCGTCAGGGGACGGCGTCCGCCGCGGTGGTCGACGCTGCGACGCCGGGCCTCGATGTCGAGGTGGTCGGTGAGCTCGAAGGGGCCGGGCTCGTGGTTGTCGCGGTCACCGCCGATGCCGATGCCGCCGCACGGGCACAACGCCTGGGCGTCCACCGGGTGCTCGCCCCCACTGCTCTGGGCACGATCGCGGACGTGGCTACCGAGATCGACAGCTCCCGGACTGCCGGTGAGCGCGACTCGATCGACGACGAGCTCGAGCAGTTGCTCACGCCGTCGCCCGATCGCGCGGGACGACAAGTCGTCGTCTGGGGGCCGGCCGGGGCTCCCGGGCGTACGACGGTCGCCGTCGCTCTGGCCTCGCAACTGGCCGAGGACAGCGAGGTGATGCTGATCGACGCCGACCCCTACGGCGGTGCTGTCGCGCAATACCTGGGTGTGCTCGACCAGGCGTCGGGGCTGCTGGCCTCGGCGAGGTACGCGAACGGAGGCCAACTCGACGACGTCGCCCTGGCCGGGTTCGCGCCCCGTGCCGGCAAACGGCTGCGGGTCCTGACCGGGTTGCCGCGCGCCGACCGCTGGCCCGAGGTACGCGAACGGGCACTGGACGACCTGCTCAGCCAGGCCCGCCGGCTGGTCGACACTGTGGTCGTCGACGTCGGCTTCTGCCTGGAGGCTCCCGCCGATCCCTACGGTTCGACGATGGGCCGTAACGCGATGACTATCGGGGCGCTGCGTGCCGCCGACCAGGTGGTCGCCGTCGGTGGCGTCGACCCGATCAGCCTGGCACGGCTGGTCCGCGGGCTCCGCGACCTCGGCGACGTGGCCCGCGGCGTACCCGTCGTCGTCGTCCTCAACCGGGCCCGGCCGTCGATGGCCTGGCGGGAGGAGGACGTCGTCAGGGCACTGGCGACGGTGGCGCCCGGTTCGCCGGTGCACGTGCTGCCCGACGACCCAGCCGCCGCGGACCGAGCCCTGATGGCGGGCAGCAGCATCACCGAGACCGCGGACGGGCCACTGCGCAAGGCGATCGCCGAGCTGACCGATACGGTCCGCGTACTCCCGGGACGTCATACGGAACCGAGGTCATAGCCTCGGGTTCCGTGTGACGTCCGCCGGGGTCAGGCGCGGGTCAGGCGCTGAGCAGGAGGTAGAGACCCGATGCGGTGTAGAAGACCATCACGACCAGCAGCGGGAGCTGCCCGGTGAGCTGGTGTCGCTTGGGCAGCAGCTTGATCGCCCGGTCGTGCGAGGCGACGACGCCGAGCACGTGACCGGTCACCACCGACAGCACCTTCACGAACGCCAGCAGCGTCGGGTGCAGCATGATCCACGGGTTCACCGCGAGGTTGGCCGTGCCGAGCAGGTTGTCGCCGCGCACCATCGGATCGCTGAGCTGGACCAGCGTGCTCTGCCCGAGCACGACGAAGAAGCTCAAGTAGTGCGCGATCACGTAGCCGACGATGATCGGCACGACCGCGTGCGCGAACTGGTTCGGCAGCGCCCAGCGGCTGGCGCCCGCCTGGACGCCGGTCAGCATCGTCGCGACGGAGAACGTCACGAACACGATCACGATGAACGCGATCAGCCCGAGCAGGTTGTAGGTAGGTCGCGACCAGCCGATCGAGAGGCCGAAGATGCGCTGGTCCTGGACGATCCCGACCCATCGGGGCGAGTCTTTGAAGCTGTCGAACGCGGTGCTGCCGAACAGCACCGAGACGACCGCGGCCAGTCCCGCCGACGGCGGCGTTCCGTCGAGGCTGGCCAGCGGATTGCGTACGACGAAGGTGCCGTCGGCGGTACGTCCGAACAGCGACAGTCGGCCGACCAAGGTCGAGAACACCTCGAACGGGTCGGCCGACCCGATCCACTCGTCGCCGAACAGGAATGCTCCGATGAAGACGATCGCGACATAGACCAGGCACCAGAGCCGCACGTCGGCGAGATAGCTGTTGCGCTCGTACACCAGCTCGAGCCAGACGAACGCGAACAGCCCCAGCGCCGCCGGCCACAGACCCACCCACCGGGGAAGCCGCACCAGGCCCACGGCGGGGTCGATCCGCGCGGCCTTCGACACCAGCAGGTGCAGGGTGCGTACCGGGTTGACGGACCGGTAAAGGGCACCGAACAGCAACGACGCCGGCACCAAGCCGACCCACAACCACACGTAGAAGACACCGAAGAACGGGTTGACGACCTTGTCCGGTCCGGCGACCGCGGCCCAGCCGACGTAGAGCGCGAACGCGAGCCCGAGCAGCCGTACGACCCACCCCGCGACCGGGCTGTCGACCAGCGGCTGGAGCACCCGTACAGGTGTCCCTTGGTGCGCGGCGTCGAACCGCGGCGTACGCCAGGCCAGCGCGAGCACGATGAACGACACGGCGAGCGCGGCAGAGGCGCCCGCGATGGCGTACTCGGCCGGAATCGGGAGATCCTTCGCGCCGCCGATTCCGTGCTCGAGGATCATGGGTGACACGATCCCACGGGCTTCACGACAGGCGACCTACAGGTCGGCTCCTGCCGCCAGCCCGGGCTCGGCCCGTCGACGAGCGGGTGACAGCATGGGGACATGGATGCGATCTCGTCCCCGCCTGCCCCTGTCAACGAGCCGGTGTTGTCGTATGCCCCGGGCACTCCTGAGCGGGCCGAACTGCAGGCCGAGCTGGCCCGGCAGGAAGAGACGGTGCTGGATCTGCCCGCCGTGATCGGAGGTCAGGCCAAGACCGGTGGCGGTGCGGAGTTCTCCGTCGTCCAGCCGCACGATCACGGGCATGTGATCGGCACGGGACGCGGCGCGTCGACTGCTGATGCGCGCAACGCGATCAAGGCAGCCGCGGAGGCGGCCCCGGGCTGGCGGGACCTGGCGTTCGAGGACCGCGCTGCGGTGTTGTTGAAGGCGGCGGACCTGCTGGCGGGTCCGTGGCGGCAGCGGCTGAACGCCGCCACGATGCTGGGTCAGTCCAAGACCGCCTACCAGGCCGAGATCGACTCGGCCTGCGAACTCGTCGACTTCTGGAGGTTCAACGCGGCCTACGGGGCTCAGATCCTCGCCGAGCAGCCGATCGCGAACAGCCGGGGGGTGTGGAACCGCACCGATCACCGGCCGCTGGAGGGCTTCGTCTATGCGATCACGCCGTTCAACTTCACCGCGATAGCGGGCAACTTGCCCACCGCGCCGATCCTGATGGGCAATACCGTCATCTGGAAGCCGTCGCCGACCCAGCAGGTCGCGGCGACGCTGACGATGCAACTGTTGACCGAGGCGGGGCTGCCGCCGGGCGTGATCAACCTGCTGCCCGGTGACGGGCTCGCGGTCTCCCAGGTGGCGTTGGCGCATCCGGACCTGGCTGGCATCCACTTCACCGGGTCGACCGCGACCTTCCAGCACCTCTGGGCCACGGTCGGCGCCAACATCACCCGCTACCGGTCCTACCCGCGGATCGTGGGGGAGACCGGCGGCAAGGACTTCGTGATCGCCCACCCGAGTGCGGACCCGGACGTGCTGCGGACCGCGTTGATCCGGGGAGCGTTCGAGTACCAGGGCCAGAAGTGCTCGGCGGCGTCGCGGGCCTACGTCCCCAAGTCGCTGTGGCGGCGGATGGGCAAGGCGCTGCTGGCGGAGGTCGACGCCTTGACGGTGGGCGACGTCACCGACTTCGGGAACTTCATGGGCGCGGTCATCGACGATCGCGGGTTCGCCAAGCACAAGCGGGCGATCGCACGGGCGAAGCGGTCGGCGAAGTTGGAGATCGTCGCGGGCGGTCAGACCGACGACAGCGTGGGCTGGTTCGTCCGCCCCACGATCGTGGTCTCCGACGACCCCACCGACGCGATGTTCAGCACGGAGTACTTCGGCCCGATCCTGGTGGTCTACGTCTACGACGACGCGGACTTCGAACAGGTGGTGCGCGGCGCGGAGTCGATCGCGCCCTATGCGTTGACCGGCTCGATCATCGCCCAAGACCGCCGGGCGATCGCCTGGGCCCAACAGGCGTTGCGTTTCGCGGCCGGCAACTTCTACATCAACGACAAGCCCACCGGCGCTGTGGTGGGTCAGCAACCCTTCGGTGGCGCCCGCGCCTCGGGCACCAACGACAAGGCCGGCGCCCCTTCCAACCTGCTGCGCTGGACCAGCCCCCGCTCCGTCAAGGAGACCTTCGACCCGCCCACCGACTACCGGTACCCGTTCCTCCAGTCATGATCGGGCGGTCATGATCGATCAATCGGTCGCACTGCACCTGGGGGCGCTGCATCCGCTCGAGAAGCTGATCGTCGCGTTGATCGCGTTCGGACCCTTCGTGGTGCTCGGCTTCGTCGTGCACGCGGCGCGCAAGCGCGACCTGGCCGAGGAACAAGCCGACGAGACGTCAAGCACCGATCGGTGACCCGAGCGACGCAGCCCGGGATGCGTGGCCGGGGTGTACGAGGTGGCCGAGTCCGCGCGCCGAGAGGGCGTTGCGTACGCGACCGGCCAGGGCAGCGTGCGCCTGCCGTTGCGCGCGCAGCTCGGCGACGGCGGCCTCGACGGTGGTCGGGGCGAATCGCAACCGGTCGGCCGGTCTGAGTTGCCCGAGCACGTCCAGCGAGGTCGTGGTCGCGACGGCGACGACCGGATAGCCGGCGGTCACCAGCCGGCCCCTGAGCAGCACGATCACCCCGCCGGTCGGCGGGATCTCCACCGCCCCGACCGGAACCCCACGCGACAGGGTCTCCGCGTAGCGGTCGAGCCTCAGCTCCGGGCCGTCGAGCCGGAGCCCGACCTGGTTGGAGTCCGGCATGACGCCGAACGTCTCACCGAGTTGTCGGGGATCACCGAGGAGCTCGTGTTCGGGGCCCGGGGTGATCGCCACCGTGCTGACTCCGGCGACGGCGTACGCCGGAGGGGAGACGCCCAGCCGGAAGATCGGCAGCGGATCGGTCGGGACCCGGTCCAGCCGGCTGGTGAGGTGGAGCACGTCGCCCTCGGCGATCGTCTGTGTGAAGCCGAGCAGGGGGTCGGGAGCCGCGCTGCCCAGCGTCCTCGCGGCCGACAACTCTCCGTTGACCGCCAGATAGGACCGCAGCCCGGCCGTCGGCGCCGGGAGGTGGACCTCCGAGCCGGCGCGCACGGGAAGGAGCTCCCACGCGGGACAGACACCTCGGGCGACGAGCACCACGTCGGCCGCCCCGGTGACCGCGACGAGAACGTCTCGATCCGCTCGGAGGGTGAAGTCCGAGGCGGTGATCTCGACCAGGGGCGCGGTGTCCGGGTTGCCGACCAGGGCGTTGGCGGTGCGGGCCGCGTGCTGGTCGGCCGCGCCGCCGCAGGCAATGCCCAGCGCCGCGAACCCCGGCCGCCCCAGATCCTGCACGGTCGCGTGCCCTGCTCGCAGGACCCGCAAGGCCGTGCTCACCCCACCCCCTCCCCGACGAGGGGGCGACCGTACAACTCGTCCCATCGGGTGTGGTCGATCGCGGTGAACCGGATCCGGTCGCCGGGTCGGTACCCGACGTGCGGCGGCGACGTGAGATCGAAGAGCTTCAGGGGAGTACGACCGATCAGCTGCCAGCCGCCGGGCGAAGGCGCGTTGTAGACGATGCACTGAGCCCCGCTCAAGCCGACGCTTCCCGGTTCGACCCGGGTGCGCGGGGTGGCCAGCCTCGGCACGTTCGCCGGGAGACGCGGGCCCTCCGTCAACGGCGCACCGGCAGGGCTGCCGACGAGTCGCACGAACCACGGCCTACGGGTGTGCAGATCGACCAACCGGGCGGGGGGAAACCCGAGAGCCTCGGCGACCTGTTCGAGGTCGGGACCGAAGTCCCCGCCGTAGGCCACCGGAATCGTGAACAGGCGCGGCTCGGTCTGGCCCTGGTCGGCAGTCGGCATCGATTCGATGGCGCGAGCGAGCGCACCGGACTCGACAGCCAAGGGGTCGAAGCTGACGAATACGCTCGCGAAGCTGGCGACGACGTCGAGGACACCTGGCGGCGGGGCTGACCTCAGGGCTGCCCCCAGATCGCGCGCCGCCCCCCACCTCTGGTCGCGGTCGCCGCCGTCGAACTCGACGAGCAGGCCGGCATCACCGTAGGCCCGCACGGTCGTCACCACGGAGGTCATCGGCTGTCAGGGCACGACGGGGCTGGCTGACGACGCCGAGGCGATGGTCACGCCTTCGTGTTCGAGCGCCGCGCGAACACGCTCCGCGGCTTCGATCGAGGCGAGATTGTCGCCGTGCAGCAAGAGGGACTGACAGTCGATCTCGACCTTGGTGCCGTTGCGTGAGGTGACGGCCTTGTCGATCGCCATCGACAAGGCCCGGTCGACGATCTCGTCGATGTCGTGGAGCACCGCCCCGGGCTCGCGGCGCGAGACCAGCGATCCGTCGTCCTCGTGCGCGCGATCGATCGCACCCATGACCACGACGCGCAGCCCGCGCCGCCGGGCCTCGTGGACGAGCTCACCTGGCAAGGTGAAGATCGCCAGCCGACCGCCGTACGCCTCGACGGCGTCCGCCACGCCCTCGGCGTACGCGGGGTCGCTCATCACCAGGTTGCCGAGTACGCCGTGCGGCGAGAGGTGTGTGACGGAGGCGCCATGTGCCTGTGCGAAGGCGTGGAGAGCCCCGACCTGATAGAGCACATCGGTGCGCAGCTCGTCGCGGGTCAGACTCATCGCGCGGCGCCCGAAGCCGACCAGGTCGGGGAAGCTGGGATGCGCACCGATCGAGACCCCGTGGTCGACGCACGCCCTGACCGAGGCGTCCATCGTGCGCGGGTCGCCGGCGTGGAAGCCGCACGCGATGTTGGCCGAGGTCAGTGTCCTCAGCAGGCGCTCGTCGTCCCCCATCGCGTACGCGCCGAAGCTCTCCCCGATGTCGGCGACGAGGTCGATGGTGGGCATGGTCGGTCAGCCTACGCCGGAGAGCCAGGTGGCACCGACCTCCGACTCGGCGGCCAGGAAGCCGGTCAGCAGCCCGCCGATGACCTGCTCCAGCTTCCCGCCGACCAACGGGATGTTGACCTTGAGCTCGCCGTCGATGCTGTCGGTGGTGACACCGTCGTGCTCGGTCAGGGTCCGGGTGGCCGTGAGCTGGCCGGGCTTGCCGGGAATGGTCAGGTCCAGAGTCGCCCGGGCCTGATCGGCCCAGGTCTCGATCTGGTGGATCCGCACGATCTCGCCGACGAGTTTCGCCGCGTACGGCGGCACGTTGCGCACCGGCTGATCCTGGTCGACGGTCACCACGACCGGAGGGCCGGCCGCGACATCGACGGCATGGCTCGACGACTTGACCTGCCCGCACACCTGCTCGCGGAAGGACTGGTCGGTGAGCATCGCGAAGACCTCGCCGACCGGCGCTGAGTAGGTGCTCTCGTGATGGAACCGCATATCCGCATCATGCCGTACCAACGCAGTTTCCGGGTTCCTGGTGTCGAATCGAGGCGGGGAGGACTAGCGTGTCTCTCGTGCACAACGTGGTGGACGAACAAAAAGACGAGTTGATCGCGCGCGCTGCCGCGCTGGCCGCCAGCCGCAAAGGCACCGGCGGCCCCGGACCGGGAGCCGGTGACTACCTCTCCTACTACTACCGGCATGTGGCGTACGAGGACATCGCCTCCCGCGCCGACGTCGATATCTACGGCGCCGCCGTCAGCCAAGGAAAGCTCGCCGAGCAGCGGCCGCAAGGCACCGAGCGGCTGCGGGTGTTCACGCCGTCGGTCAGCGCCGACGGCTGGTCCGCCGACGGGCACACGGTCGTCGAGGTGGTCACCGACGACATGCCGTTCCTGGTCGACTCGGTCACGATGGAGTTGTCGGGCCAGGGCAGGAGCGTTCACCTGGTCATCCATCCCCAGCTCTACGTCCGCCGTGACCTGACCGGTCAGCTGCTCGAGGTGTATCCGAGTGACGACCGACCTGCCGATGCCGACGCGCACGAGGTGTTCCGCGAGTCGTGGATGCACATCGAGATCGATCGCGAGACCGAGCAGCCTGGGCTCGACCAGATCACGGCGGCGTTGCAGAAGGTGCTCAGCGACGTGCGTGACTCGGTGCAGGACTGGGAGCGGATGCGCCAGCGTGCCAGCCAGATCGTGGAGCAGTTGACCGCCAACCCGCCCACGTTGCCCGCGGGTGAGGTCGAGGAGGGCGCCGCCCTGCTGCGGTGGCTGGTCGGGGATCACTTCACGTTTCTGGGCTACCGCGAATACCGCCTGGAGCGCAACGGCGCCGCCGAGTACCTCCGCGCCGTGCCCGGGAGCGGTCTGGGCATCCTGCGCTCGGATCAGAACCTTCGCGACGGCCTGACCGAGTTGCCGCCGCTGGTAGCCGAGCGTGCCCGCGAGAAGACCCTGCTCGTGCTCGCCAAGGCCAACAGCAAGTCCACCGTGCACCGCCCCGCCTACCTCGACTACGTCGGCGTGAAGACGTTCGACGAGTCCGGTGAGGTCACCGGAGAGCAGCGTTTCCTCGGCCTCTTCTCGTCGGCCGCCTATACCGAGTCGCTGACCCGGATCCCGGTGCTGCGGCAGAAGGCGAAGCAGGTGCTCGAGCGGCTCGGGTTCGACGCGATGGGGCACAGCGGGAGCGCGATGCTCGACGTGCTGGAGACCTACCCGCGCGACGAGCTGTTCCAGACGCCGATCGACGAGTTGGTGCCGATCGCCCAGCAGGTGCTGGCGACCCGGGACCGGCGCCAGGTGCGGCTGTTCGTGCGCCGCGACACCTACGGCCGGTTCCTGTCCTGCATGGTCTACCTGCCGCGCGATCGCTACAACACGGCCGTCCGCGAAGCCATCGCCACGATCCTGAAGGAACGGCTGGGCGGCGAGTCGGTGGAGTACACCGCGCGGGTGAGCGAGTCGATGCTGGCGCGGCTGCACTTCGTGGTGCGCCCCGCTCCCGGTCAGCTGATCCGGACCGACTACGACGTCTCCGACATCGAGCGCCGGGTCGCGGAGGCCGCCCGATCGTGGCACGACGACTATCTGGCTGCCCTGGTCGGGGAGTACGGCGAGGAGAAGGGTGCCCGGCTGGCGCACGCCCACGCCGATGCGTTCCCGGAGGCCTACAAGGAGGACTTCCCGCCACGTACGGGCGCGGTGGACCTGGGTCGTATCGAGGGTCTGGCCGAGGGTACGACGACCTTGTCCCTGTACGAGCCGCTCGACGCCGGTCCCGGGGAGATGCGGCTGAAGCTGTTCCGCGTCGGGTCGCCGCTGTCGCTGTCGGCGATCCTCCCGGTGCTCTCGACGATGGGCGCCGAGGTCACCGACGAGCGGCCCTACGAGCTCGACGGGCTGGACCATCCGTCGCATATCTACGACTTCGGCCTGCGTTTCGCACGGCCCGTGCCCGAGGGCGGGCGGGAGCTGTTCTGTGAGGCCGTGTCCGCGGTCTGGGACGGCCGCAACGAGAGCGACGGCTTCAACGCGCTCGTGCTCGCCGCCGGGCTGACCTGGCGGGAGGCGACTCTGCTGCGCGCGTACGCCAAGTACATGCGCCAAGGCGGCACCCCGTTCGCGCAGGACTACATCGAGGAGACGCTGCGCGGCAACGTCGACATCACCCGCTCGCTCCTCGACCTGTTCGTCGCGCGTTTCGACCCGGCGATCGCCGACGACCAGGAGCGTGCTCGCCGCTGCGACGAGGTCGAGCACCGCATCGTGCTGAGCCTGGACGACGTGAAGTCGCTGGACCACGACCGGATCCTGCGGTCGTACCTCACGATCATCCGGGCGACCGTCCGCACCAACTACTTCCGCACCGACGAGACCGGGCAACCCAAGTCGTTCATCTCGATCAAGCTGCGGCCCGACGCGATCCCGGAGCTGCCCGAGCCGCGGCCGAAGTTCGAGATCTTCGTGTACTCGCCCCGGGTCGAGGGTGTGCACCTGCGCTTCGGCATGGTCGCGCGCGGCGGGCTTCGCTGGTCCGACCGGCGCGACGACTTCCGCACCGAGGTGCTCGGCCTGGTCAAGGCGCAGATGGTCAAGAACACCGTGATCGTCCCGGTGGGCTCCAAGGGCGGATTCTTCTGCAAGCAGCTCCCCGAGCCCTCGAACCGCGACGCGTGGATGGCCGAGGGCATCGCCTGCTACAAGACCTTCATCTCGGGCCTGCTCGACGTCACCGACAACCTCGTCGGGGGAGTCGTCGTACCCCCGCCCGAGGTGGTCCGCCACGACGGCGACGACACCTATCTGGTGGTGGCCGCCGACAAGGGCACCGCGACCTTCTCCGACATCGCCAACGGGGTCTCGGCCGACTACGGCTACTGGCTCGGCGACGCGTTCGCCTCCGGCGGCTCGGTCGGGTACGACCACAAGGCGATGGGCATCACCGCGCGCGGAGCGTGGGAGTCGGTCAAGCGGCACTTCCGGGAGCGCGGCATCGACTGCCAGACGCAGGACTTCACCTGCGTCGGTGTCGGGGACATGTCCGGCGACGTCTTCGGCAACGGCATGCTCCTGTCGGAGCACATCTTGCTGGTGGCGGCGTTCGACCACCGCGACATCTTCGTCGACCCCAATCCGGACGCCGCGATCTCGTTCGCCGAGCGGCGGCGCATGTTCGACCTGCCCCGCAGCAGCTGGCAGGACTACGACCGCTCCCTGATCAGCGAAGGAGGCGGGGTCTTCCCCCGCGCCAGCAAGAGCATCCCGGTCAGTCCACAGATGCGCGAGGCGCTGGGAATCGGTGGGGGAATCGACGGGGACGTCACCGCGATGACGCCCAACGAACTGCTCACCGCGATCCTGTGTGCTGACGTCGACCTGTTGTGGAACGGCGGCATCGGCACCTACATCAAGAGCTCGGCCGAGACGAACGCCGAGGTCGGGGACAAGGCCAACGACGCGATCCGGGTCAACGGCAGCCAAGTGCGCGCCAAGGCCGTCGGTGAGGGCGGCAACCTGGGCTGTACCCAGCTGGGTCGTATCGAGTACGCCCGGCTCGGCTGCGACGGTGAGGGAGGCCGGATCAACACCGACTTCATCGACAACTCCGCCGGCGTCGACACCTCCGACCACGAGGTCAACATCAAGATCCTCCTCGACGGGGTGGTCGCGGCCGGTGACATGACCACCAAGCAGCGCGGCGAGCTGCTGCACTCGATGACCGACGAGGTCGGGCACCTGGTGCTGCGCGACAACTACGAGCAGAACGTCGCGCTCGCCAATGCCGCTTTCCAGCGTGCCGCGCTGCTGCATGTCCACGAAGACTGGATCCAGCGACTCGAGCGGGAGGGCCGGCTGGATCGTGAGCTGGAGTTCCTGCCGAGCACCAAACAGGTCGCGGAACGCGTGGAGCGGCACGAGGGGCTCACGGTCCCCGAGTTGTCGGTGCTGCTGGCGTACACGAAGATCGCGTTGGCCGAGGACCTGATCGAGACATCTCTGCCCGACGACCCCTTCCTGCAAGGCGATCTGCACCTGTACTTCCCGACACCGATGCGCGAGACCTATCGGGCGCAGATGGACGCACACCCGCTGCGCCGTGAGCTGATCGTCACCCAAGTCGTCAACGACCTGGTCAACGGCGCCGGCATCACCTTCTATCCGCGACTGTCGGAGGAGACCGCGGCTTCTGCCGAGGAACTGGTGCGGGCCAACTTCGTGGCTCGGGAGATCTTCGGGTCACGCCCGATGATCGACGAGATCAACTCCTACGACAACGTGCTTCCGGCCGATGTGCAGACCCGGATGCGGCTGGAGATGCGTACGCTCGTCGAGCGCGCCTCGCGGTGGCTGATCAACAACCGGCGGCCACCGTTGGACAGCCAGGCGACCGTCGACTTCTTCGCGGACAAGGCCCAGCAGATCCTGGCTGCGCTGCCGGTGCTGCTTACCGGGCGTGAACTCGATGCCTACACCGCTCGCTCCGAGCGGCTGGTGACCCAGGGCGTCCCCGACGACCTGGCCTCCCGGGTCGCGGTGCTGCCCCCGGCGTACGCGATCCTGACCGCTGTCGAGACCGCCAACCGCACCGGGCTGGACCCGCTCGAGGTGACCCGGATGCACTTCGCGCTGGGCGAGCGGCTCGGTCTGGCGCTGCTGATCGAGCGGATCCTGGCGTTGCCGCGCGACGATCGGTGGCAGACGATGGCACGGGCCGCGCTGCGTGAGGATCTGCACGCCGTGCACGGCCAGTTGACCGCGCAGGTGCTCGCGACCACGCCCCCCGAGGAGTCGGTCGCCGCTCGAATCGGCGAGTGGGAGGAGGCCGACGAGGTGGTCGTCACCCGCGCCGTCGGGACGCTGGGCGAGATCTGCTCCGACGACCAGGCCGACCTCGCCCGGCTCTCGGTCGGTCTGCGGGTCGTGCGCACGCTGCTGCAGGCCTAGACGTTGGTCGAGCGCCGAGGTTCGAGGCGCTTCGGTCGTCGAGCGCGGCGGCAGGGGATCTCGATACGGTCGCTGGTTCCTCGCGACTTACTCGATCAGCCTGAGGCCGGTCGAGTAGCGCCGAGGTACGAGGCGCGTATCGAGACCCACTGCTGTAACGCTCACGGCCCCCGCAACGCTGTGTTGGGGTGACAGCCGTTGTCGTCCCAGGAGGCTTCTCGATGTCCATGCCGGTGCTACGTCGCATCGCAACTCTCGCAGCCGTTGCCACGGCGAGTACGGCGCTGGTCGCCGGTACCGCCCAGGCCGACGCCCAGACTCGCACCTCACTGTCCATCCGAGCCCAGAAGACAGCCATCGCTCCCGGCGGCACGACGAAAGTCACCGGTTGGCTCAAGGTCGCCAAGCCCAAGTCCGCCGCTGGCAAGCCGGTCACGCTGGAGGCGAAGGCGTCTGGTGAGACCGCGTTCACCCCGATCGCGGTCACGCTGACCGGAGCCAAGGGAGCTGTCAAGGTTGCCGTGACCCCGGCGACCACGACCAAGTACCGCTGGGAGTTCGCCGGGGACGCCGGCAACCGTCCGTCCCACAGCGGCGTGGCGACGGTGAAGGTGCGTGTCCCGAGCGGTCACCACGCGAAGCGTCTGGCCAGCTCGCTGTCGATCCGCGCCAAGTCCGCGCGCGTCGCCCTCGACGGCACTGATGTGATCTCCGGGCGGCTGCGGTCGCACCGTGTGTCGCTCGCCGGCAAGTCTGTGCTCCTGCTGAGCAAGGAGCACGGTGCCACCAAGTGGAGCTTCGAGGCTGCTCGTCGTACGAACCGCAACGGCCACGTGAGATTCGTGGTGCGGCCGACCGACGACACCCGCTACCGCTTGGCCTTCCTAGGCACCGCGAACTTCCGGCAGGCACGCAGCGGCGTCGTACACGTGGCCGCCCGGCCTAACGCACTCTCGATCGCGATCACGCCGCGGGTGATCGACCCGGGCGCGACTGCGACGGTCGCCGGAGTGCTGACTCACGACGGTCTGCCGTTCTCGGGGCAGACCGTCGAGCTGAAGGCGAGGCCGAAGGGCGCGACCGCGTTCACCGTGGTCGATTCGGGAGTGACAGCGGCGGACGGCAGCGTGTCGTTCTCGGTCACACCGACGGTCGCGACTCGCTACTACCTGTTCCTGCCGCGGACCGACGGGGTGTCTGCCGCACGTAGCGTGGTGAAGTCGGTGGTGTTCAAGTCCTCGACCTCGCTGTCGATCCGGGGCAAGCACACCGCCACGGGGTACGCCGTCAGCGGCAGCCTGCGCGGAGCCGGCCACGCATTGAAGGGACGCCTCGTCACGCTGGAGAAGCTGGACGGTGCCACGTGGGTTTCGGTGAAGGCGAAGAGGACTGGCACCAAGGGCCGGGTGAGTTTCGACGCGGGCGCGGCGACGGATGTCTCCTACCGACTCTCGTTCGCCGGCGGAGCGAAGCTGCGGGCGTCGACCAGTGGTGTCGTGGTTTCCTAGAACGGCCAGCTCGCCAACGGAAAGGAGCTCCCCTGACGCGCCAGGAGAGCCTCCGCGACTGTCGGCCCGACCCCGAGGAGGGGCGGGCCGACAGCTCGTCGCTCGATGCTGCCTTCGCGGCAGCCCGGGCCGGTGACGAGCAGGGCTTTGTCGAGATATGGCGGGCCTTGCAGCCACCGCTGCTGCGGTATCTGACGGTGCGTGGCAACGATTCGCCGGAAGATCTGGCCGCCGAGACCTGGCTGCAGGTTGTCCGCGACCTGGCGAAGTTCCAGGGTGGGCTCTCGGAGTTCCGGTCCTGGGTGTTCACCGTCGCCCGGAACCGGGCGATCGACCATGGCCGGGCGCGTGCCGCCCGGCCGTCGGTGCCGGTTGCGGAGCCGACCCCGACCGAGGTCGTGGCGAGCGCGGAGGCAGTAGTGATGGATCACGTATCGACAGAGGCCGCACTGGCTCTGGTGGCGACGTTGCCGCCCGAGCAGGCCGAACTGGTGATGCTTCGCGTCGTCGCGGACCTCGACGTCGCGGAGGTTGCGCGCATCGTGGGCAAGAAGCCCGGCACTGTCCGGGTCGGTGTCCATCGGGCGCTCAAGGCACTCTCTCGGGAGCTGAGCACGAGTGACACGCGGAAGGTGGTGTGAGAGATGGCAGCCCGTGGCAATGACAAGACAGACGACGACCTGAGCGTGTGGCGCGACGAGCCGCTGGTGCGGGCGCTACGCGCACCGGGCACGAGTGCCGAGCTCGTCGGCGAGCAGGAGATCGTGACCGCCTACCGTCGCGCGATGCCGCGCCGTGGCTTCGGCCGCGTCGTCGGCAGGCTCGGCGTCGGCGGTACCACGATCGTAACCACCATCGCCCTCTCGAGCGGCGTGGCTGCTGCCGCATTCACCCAGAGCCTGCCGGACCCGGTGCAGTCGATTGCCCATGATGTGCTCGGCCCGATCGGGGTGCCGGCGGCACCCCACCGAGCCAAGCCCGCCGCTCAGCCACCGGTGTCGTCCGGCCCCGCATCGTCTGCTTCGCCGTCGCCGAGTTCGTCGGCGACTCCCGACGCCACGGGTACGCCTGCGAGTCCCGATGGCGCTCGTCGCGCGGGTGCGTCCGGCTCCTCGAAGGCCTCGCCCGGCGCGAACCCGACGCCGACCGCATCCGCCTCGCCGGGCAGCGGTCCGAGCGCCACACCGACGACCGGGTCATCGACCGGACCCAGCGCCGGACCGACGACGGGCCCGACTACTGAGCCGATCACGGGGCGGCGGGTGCCCGCGGCTGTGTCTGTCGCGACGTCCGCGGCTCGCGTACTCCCCGGCGAGGGGGTCACCGTCACCGGCGTCGTGACCAGCAACGACGGCACGACCCTCGGGAACCGAGCCGTTCGGCTCAAGCTGCGCGTCCCGGGCACCTCAGGATGGGTCGTGGTGAGCCAAGGCCGCACCGATACCGACGGCTCCTATTCGCTCACCTCGCCCGGGCTCACCAAGACCTCGATCCTCCGCGTTGTCGCCGGCCACAAGAAGACCCGCAGCGAGCCGGTACGCGTGGTCGTGGAGGCATCGCTGTCCGCAACCTGGAGCAACGGACTGGTCAGCATCACCTCGGCGGGCGCCCAACCGGGCGACACCGTCACGGTGCTCCGCAGGCAGGGCGGGCGTCTGGTGAAGACCGATCAGGTCGCGCTCGACCGGGACGGCACCGCGCTTCTGCCCGCCCAGCAACGGCGGAAGGCGTACAAGCTCTGGCTACGGCTGCCCGCCACCAAACTGCACGGCAAGGCCGTCGTGGTCGTCCAGGTTCCCGCCCGCTGAGCACAACAGACAGCAAGCAGGACGTCCAAGCCCAGTTGGATGATGAACCGAATTTCCAAGCAAATGGGTTGTTGAGTTGGAACTTGACCGCGACGCTCCAACTCAACTTTCCATCCGAGTTCGAACATCCAAGTAGAATAGCTCTTCAGTTGGTATTTTGAGGATATGGATCCTGCCCGTTTCACCGCACCTGAGTTCGGGACAGCAACTCGTGAGCCCGGTAACAAGTGGGCGTTCTGGTACTTCAAACCGGCACCGATGCCGCGCGACCTGCCTCTGGCCATCCAGACGGTGAAGGCACTTTCTGCTGCCGACGCTGCTCTCGGGCGGCTCCAAGGCATCGGCACTCTCATCAAGGATCCCGAGCTCCTCGTCGGCCCGTATCTCACTCAAGAGGCGGTCGCTAGCTCGCGGATCGAGGGGACCCAGACGTCGGTCTCGGAAGTCCTCCAAGCCGAGGCCAGCGGACTGTCGGCCCGCTCCGAAGACGTTGCCGAAGTCGAGCGCTATCTCGCTGCGACCCGGTTGGGCTACAAGCTTGTGCGGACGCTCCCGCTGACGCAGCGGCTCATTCTCCAACTCCATAAGACGCTGCTATCGGGGGTTCGTGGTGAGGAGAAGCTGCCGGGGGAGTTCCGGCGTACACCGGTGTGGGTGGGGTCGCCGACCGACAGTCCCGAGACCGCCGCGTACGTCCCCCCGCTACCGGGCGACCTCCCTGACGCGATCGCGGACTGGGAGGACTTCGTCAATGACGGCGACGAATCACCGACGCTGGTGCGATGTGGGCTGATGCACTACCAATTCGAGACGATCCACCCATTCCTCGATGGCAATGGACGTATCGGTCGACTCCTGATCAACCTCATGCTCATGGAAGAGGGACGACTCACCACACCCTTGCTCTACATGTCCGGCTACCTAGAGACGCATCGCTCGGAGTACTACGACCGCCTCCAGCGCGTCCGTGAGAACGGCGAGATCCAGGAGTGGTTGCAGTTCTTCCTCACGGCCGTCCGACGGTCGGCCGAGGACGCTATAGCTCGATCAGAAAAGCTGGTTTCCCTGCGTGAGCAGTATCTCTCCGAAGCCGCGACGACGCGTTCGAACCTGTCGGCGCTCGTCGCGCTGCTGTTCGCCAATCCGTTCCTCACGGTCGCCCGCGTCGAGAAGGCGGTCGGCCTGACCAACCAAGGCGCCCGCAACCTCATCAAGGATGCAGTGCGTCGCGGTTGGCTCCAGCGGGCCGGCTCCAGCGGGCGTGGGGGACGTGTCTACTGGGTCGCTCCAGACTTGCTAGCGGTCATCGACGCACCGGTCTCGTACCGGTGATTCAGTGTGCCCGCTAGCTTGCCTTCTTGGTCGGCTTCTTCGCCGCTGTCTTCTTCCCTGGTGATTTCTTGGTGGGCTTGGGCCCCGGCTCCGTCTCGCCGCGGGAGCTCTTCGCGGCGGCGACGCTGCGCTGGAGCGCGGCGAGCAGGTCGACGACCTCGCCGCTGGACTCGGGGACCTCGGGCAGTTTGGTGACCTTGCCACTCTCGACCTTGCCCAGATCGCGGCGTGGATCAACCCCGTCATCCGTGGCTGGATGGGCTACTACGGGGCGTTCTATCCCGCAGCGTTGACACACCTACTGGCATGCATCAACACCTACCTGGTGCGTTGGATCCGCAAGAAGTACCGCCGGTACAGAACCCGCCGGGAAGCTCGTGCTGCATGGGAACGTCTCGTGGCGCTCTACCCCGTGCGTTCGTGCGCTGGGACCGGGTCGACTATCCGCTGATGATCAAGGTGACAAGAGCCGTGTGACGGGAGACTTTCACGCGCGGTTCTGTGGGAGCCCCGGGGTGAGACTCCCCGGGGACACTCGACCCTGGCATTTCCTGGGCAGTTTCGTGACTTAAGTCAGGGGGGGGAAATGATACAGGGATGTAATCATGAGGAATCCGGCACGTAACGGGCGTGCCTCAAAGCAACGGGGAGTAGATGTGAAGCGTGTTCTAGTTTTCCTCGCAGCAGTGTTGCTGCTTTTTTTCGGTTCGGGCTCGGCCTTCGCGGCAAGCGGTCCGACTGCCACCACAGACGGCTCGAGTGCCCAGTTCATCGACACGACCGCTCACCCGAACTCCTTCGAAGTCTGTGACACCGACTCGGACGGAGACTGGGTCTACGTCGACTACAAGGTAGGTTCGAGTTCGACTGTGCATCGCATCGAGTATCACGGAGGTACCGCTGGAGGCGGAGGCGACGGGTGCATCATAGAATCCACCACCATCTCGAACGGCAAGACTGTGAAGTACAAGAGTTGCCAGAACGACGCTTTCGACGACACCTGCAGCGGTTGGAAGACCGCTGACTCCTGAGAGTCCGCCTTTGACATCGCAATCGCAGCCGTGCTCCGAGGCCGTCCTCGGGGCACGGCATGTTTCGTACTCGTACGGCAACGTCCCAGTGCTCTGCGACATCGATCTCGCCATAGAGGCAGGGAGCAGCCTGGCGATTACCGGGGATAGCGGCTCTGGGAAATCTACCCTCCTGCAATTGCTGGCCGGGATTCTTGTTCCGCTCCGGGGGGAGGTGGTCTTCGACGAGAAGCCCTTCAGCTCCTTGCCTCGTCGCCAGCGTGACCATATCCGGCTTCAACACTTCGGGTTCGTGTTCCAGTTTGGTGAACTGCTCCATGAACTCACGTTGGCCGAGAACGTTGAACTGCCGCTACTTTTTATGGGGATCAAGCGCTCTCGCGCCCGTGAACTCGCCCGGGCTGCTCTCGACGGCGTCGGGTTGGAGGAGCTGGGGACCAGATACCCGCATCAGGTCTCGGGAGGACAGCAGCAACGCGCTGCCATCGCGCGCGCCGTGGCACACCGCCCTCGGGTCCTGCTGGCCGACGAACCGACCGGTTCGCTCGATGAGGAGACCAGTCGCGTCGTCATGGACCTCCTTCTGGAGACGGCTGGTGCTCAGGACACCACGGTCATCGTCGTGACTCACTCGCGGAACGTCGCCGACCGATGCAAACGTGTGTTGCGGGTCGGGGGAGGCGCGCTGGCCGAGGTTGTCAGCTGATGATGCTGGCGGGCGAGATCAGGATCGGCTTTCGATTCGCGAGGACCGGCGGCTACGTGGGTGGTGCCAGGGCCGCAGGTATCGCAATCGTCTCCGCGATCGGCGTGCTCGCCTCGCTGATCTGTCTGTCGGCCTTCCAGATCATGGATCATCAGGAGGCCGTCAAAGCCGCTCGGAGTGTCAATGAGCCGGACCGGCGCAGCGAGGCGACATCGTTCACCGGGTCTTTCGCGAACACGTGGTTCCACGACCACCTGGTGCGAGTCGTGGTCGCCGCGAAGAACCCGAGTATGGCGGCGGTTCCTCAGGGAATTCCCAAGCTGCCGACTGCCGGGGAGGTGTACGTGTCTCCGGCGGTTCTGAGGGTTTCCGAAGAGAATCCGGCCGTGAGGGCCTTCCTCGGCAGCAGCAGGATCATCGGCACAATTGCGAAGACTGGTCTGCTGTCGCCCGATGAACTTCGAGTGATCCAGGGTGTGGGCACCGATCCCACCACGAGACAGGGCCTGACGCCGGTGCAGTCGTATGGTCGCTCGTCTGGCGGGCGATCCAGGTGGGCAGGGCCTTTGGCATTCTTCCTCCCGCTTGCCCTCGCTCTCGTGTATATCCCGGTCCTGATCGCCTTTGTGCTGTGTATGCGGCTGAGATCGTCGGAGATGAACAAGCGCGCCGCGATCCTTCGTGCCTTGGGGGTCTCGCGAGCGCGGCTGCAGGTCGTTGCCGCCACCGAAGTCGGCCTCGCCGCAATAGCCGGCGCGTTGGCTGGGTGGCTTGTATACCGCCTTTGGTGGACTCACGCGAGTCGCGTGCCCCTGACCGAGTTCAGCTTTTGGCCAAGCGACGCACGACTTCCGCGAGTGAGTCAGGCCTTGATTGTTGTCGCATTCCTCGCCGTCGCGGTCGTTGTTGCGTTCTATGCGGGTGGCCGGACCGCGCTGGGAACGCGCCCGCGCCATGAACCCAGGACGCCCCGATGGTGGTGGTTGGCTCCGTGGGGGCTCGGAGCGGTGCTACTTGGCCTGGTCGCAGTGGCGACGCCTACGCCGAGTGAGGGTAAGCGCCTGGTGGTGGCCGGCGCGGTTCTCATCATGTGCGGGACCGTTGTGGCGATGCATCTGCTGGCCGGCAAAGTCTCAGCGGTCGTGACTCGGCGGGCGCGGTCCGGTGCCGGGCTCGTGGCCGGTCGACGCCTGGGAGTGCGTGACAGTGCTTCCTTCAGGCTCTCGGTGGCCATCGGGCTTGCTCTGCTGGCGATCGGTACGACTATGCCGTTCGTGCGCTCTCTCGAACGCGATCCGTCTGTCGGCGAACAAGGCCTCGCTTCCGCAGACGGGTACCTCCTTTTCGTGATGGGCCACCAGGTACCCGCAGGGCGCCTGGGGCAGCTTCCTGGTGCGAAGAGTGCCCTCGGCTTCGTTGACACGGAGGACCACGACGGCAATGGGCTGCGAGTCCTGCTAGCGAACTGTCAGCAGCTCGCGGACCTCGTGCGAGTCGCCGATTGCTCGGAAGGACCGCACTGGATAGCGATCCGGCCCACGGTCCCCGAGGCTTTCATCGAGAACTATCGAACTCCGATTCACGTGGGCTCAACGACGATCCGGCGGCTCCCGCAGTCTGTTGTCACCGCGGCGCTTGGCGAGGAGTTCCAGGGCGCTCTCCTGCTCCCGGCTTCGGTCGGCGATGACAGGACCGATGGTTCGTTGGTCTCGCTCGCGAACGGCGGTGCTGCCCGCGCTCACTTCGAAGCCAGCCTCGCAGCCCTCAGCCCAGCTGCGTACTACTCGAACACATACAGCGAGATCATTGAGCAAGCCCACGAGTATGTGCCCTACATCAGGCTCCTGCAGGTGAGCCTCGCTGTTGGACTGTTAGGTCTCCTGATCGCGTTGATCGCCGCGGTCCTACGCAGTGTCAAGGAGCGCTCGCGGGACTCGGTAGTACTCGGGATTCTGGGAGCCACGCCTCGGGCGAAGGCAGCTTGTCATGTCCAGGCTCAGGCAACGCCCCTGCTGCTGTGCCAAGCGCTTGCGCTGGCCGGGGTGGCCGTTATCAGCATCGCTTTGGCATCCATCGATGCGGACGCATCGCTCTCCCGAGACAACTGGGTCGCTCTCGCTTTCGTCGCCTTGGCAACGACTGCCCTCGTCACGGTGCTGACTCTGCCCGCCGCTCTCGGTGGATCCCGTTCATTGGCGGGGAGCGGACACCTGGACATCTGGTCGTGACCCGATCGGGGAGCCGTGCTTGGGTCTGTGCGCTAGCTTGCCTTCTAGCTCGCCTTCTTCTTCGCCGCTGACTTCTTCTTGGTGGGCTTGGGCTCTGGCTCCGTCTCGCCGCGGGAGCTCTTCGCGGCGGCGACGCTGCGCTGGAGCGCGGCGAGCAGGTCGACGACCTCGCCGCTGGACTCGGGGACCTCGGGCAGTTTGGTGACCTCCCCGCCTTCGAGCTTGGCCTGCACCAGGGCCTGCACCGCTTCGGCGTAGTCGTCCTCGTACTCCGCCGGGTCGTAGTCGCCGGCCAGCGTGTCGACCAGCATCTTGGCCATCTTCAGCTCCTGCGGCTTCGGCTTGCCGATGTCGTGGATGCCGACGAAGTCGGGAGTCCGGATCTCGTCGGGCCACATCAGCGTCTGCATCACGATCACGTCGTCGTGGACGCGCAGCACGGCGGTGGTCATCCGGGTACGCAGCGAGACCGTCACGATCGCGACCCGATCAGCCTCGCGCAGGGCATCGCGCAGCAGTGCGTACGGCTTGGCGCCGATGGCCTCGGGCTCGAGATAGTAGGACTTCTCGTACAGCATCGGATCGATTTGATCGCGGGGCACGAACTTCTCCACCGCGATCTCCCTGCTGCTGGCTGCCGGCAACTCGGCGAAATCGGCGTCGTCGAGCACCACCATCCGACCGTCGTCGGTCTCGTACCCCTTGGCGATGTCGGAGTACGGGACCTCCTCCCCGTCGATGCTGCACACTCGCTGGTACTTGATCCGCCCGCCGTCGGCGGCGTGCACCTGCCGGAACGAGATGTCGTGGCTCTCCGTGGCGCTGTACAAGCGCACCGGCACGCTCACCAGCCCGAACGACACCGCGCCCTTCCAGATCGCTCTCATGTAAGAACCGTACCCATCGCAGCGGGACCTCGCGACGGGTACGCTACGGTCCAGTCCCGCCGACAGGGCTACCCTCGGTTGGTGCCATCCAATCGCGTCGCCTCGGAGAGACTCGGCTTCACCGGCTTCGTGCGGTTCGCCAACCGGCGACGATAGCCGCCAACTGCAACGGCGCTACGGGAGCGGGAGCAAGCCGCCAAGATCGCTCGAAGCTCGGCAGCAGCCCCTGGGTGTCTTGGCGATCGTGGAGCAACCGAGTCAGGTAGATCGCGTCGAGCTCCTCATAGACGACGTAGAGCACGGCGTACGGCGGCGAACGCCAGCCCTGAAGGCCGACCGCGCTTGAACGCTATAGGTCAACGGCCGTACTGCTCGCGGAACTCAGCGCGGAACTCCTCCCACGGCTGCCCGTCGTCTGGGCCTGCTCGGAGGTCCGCCTCGTCGGCGTCGATGAGAGCCGCGAGCTCAGGGTCGATCCGCTCGAAGGAGGCGCCGAACAACTCCTGGCGGTCGGCCGGGCCAAGTTTCACGACCTGTTCGAGCAGAGCGGGATCCACCATGGATCCAGAGTAACCTGCCGGCCGACACTGTCGCCTCGGCTTGATGACGGCCGGCCGCTCGTAGGATCGGCACATGCGTCCGATGCTCGCGACCCGCGGCACGACTGTGCCGACGGGTGCGGGTTGGCAGCACGAGGTGAAGTGGGACGGCATCCGGCTGCTGGCCGAGGTGCGCGACGGCAGGCTCCGGCTGACGACTCGCAACGAGAACGACGTGACCGCCGACTACCCCGAGTTCGGTGGTCTTGCGGCGCTCGGCCACGACTTTGTCCTCGACGGCGAGGCGGTGGCCCTGGTCCGCGGCCGCCAGCAGTTGAGCGCGCTGGGGGAGCGTACGGGAGCGGCAGTGCTGATGGTCTTCGACGTCCTCGCGGTCGATGGCCACGACGTCACCGCCGAGCCATTGTCGATGCGGCGCAAGCTGTTGGAGGCGCTCGAGCTCGACGGCCCGGCGTGGCAGACCTCGCCCGGGTACGACGACGGCCCGGCTCTGCTGGACGCGACCCGCGAACAGGGGCTGGAAGGCATCGTCAGCAAACGGCTGTCGTCGGCGTACCTGCCTGGGCGGCGCTCGGAGGCCTGGCTCAAGTTCCCGCACCGCCCGACAAGGTCTTACGTGGTCGGTGGCTACCGGCCCGAGGTCGGCTCGCGCTCGCGGCTCGGTGCTGTCCTGGTCGGGGAGCCGACCTCGGCCGGCCTGGCCTACCGAGGCCGGGTCGGTGCGGGCCTGGCCGGCAAGGCGGGCCAGCGGTTGCGGGAGTTGCTGGTCCCGCTGTCGGTGCCCGACAGTCCGTTCGCCGCGGAGGTGCCCGACCTCGACGCGGCGGGCGCGACCTGGGTACGTCCCGAGGTCGTCATCGACGTCGAGTCGCTGGGGCTCACCGACCAAGGCCGGCTGCGACAGTCCGCCTACCAACGCGTGCGTCGAGATATCCGTCCCGCCGACCTGGCGACGGATGGACGCGATGGCTGAGAACGAGGTACGGGTCGAGGTGGGCGGTCGCACTCTGACGCTCAGCAACCTCGACAAGGTGCTGTACCCCAACACGGGCACGACCAAGGGCGAGGTCCTCGACTACTACGCACGGATCAGCCCGGTGCTGCTGCCCCACCTGCACGCCCGTGCGGTGACTCGCGTCCGCTGGCCGGGCGGCACCGGCGAGGCCTCGTTCTTCGAGAAGAACCTGCCCGCCGGAGCACCCAAGTGGTTGCCCTACGTCGAGATCGCCACCACCGGCTCCCGAGGAGGGACGGCCGGCATGCTCCGGTATCCGGTGGTCGAGGATCTCGCCGCGCTCACCTACCTGGTCAACCTCGCCTCGCTGGAGTTGCACGTGCACCAGTGGCTGGTGCGCGACGGCCAGGTGGACAATCCCGACCGGATGGTGATCGATCTCGACCCCGGTGCGCCCGCCGACCTGCACGAATGCGCCCAGGTCGCGCTGCTCGTACGCGACCGGCTGGCCGACATGGGCCTGGCCTGCGCACCGGTGACATCGGGCAGCAAGGGGATGCATCTGTACGCGCCGCTGCCGGGCCGGATGACCCCCGACGAGGTGCGCGAGGTGGCACACCAGTTGGCGCTGTCGCTGGAGCAGGACAGTCCGCTGGTGGTGTCGCGGATGACCAGGTCGCTGCGCCCCGGAAAGGTGTTCCTGGACTGGTCGCAGAACACCGGAGCCAAGACGACGATCACGCCGTACTCGCTGCGCGGCACGCTGACGCCCTACGCCGCGGCACCTCGTACCTGGGACGAGATCGAGGAAGGCGCGGGTACGCGGCACACGCTCGGCCAGCTGCGCTTCGACGAGGTGCTGAACCGGGCCGAGAGCACGGGCGACATCTACGGCGACCTGTTGACGTCGTCGGAATAGACGCGAACCCGCCGACGGGATGCTGGCGAGCACGAGTGCGGGGCACATCTCTTCGAGGTCGTGCGGCCCGTAGCCCCTCGTGCCCGGCCGCCGGGAGGCCGCTGTGACAATGGATGTCCGATTTTCCCCGATTAAGTTGGCTTTGGCACAGATCATTAACTATCCTGATAACCATCTAAAACGGGCTGAAAGGGACACGATGGGCGAGGGTTCGGTACTGCGACGCGCTGTCGTGCTCCCCGCCGTCTTGCTGGCCTTGCTCGTTCCCCTCCTCGACGGCGTACGCGCACGCGATGTCCCCGCTGCTGCCGGTGTCCGGGACGCGACGCCGGTGCCGCAGTCGTACGCGCCCGAGGCCGACGCCGTACGGATCGCACCTCGGATCCAGCAGCGCCGTGCGTACGCTCCTCGTCGAGTCGCCAACGGCGGCCGGATCGTCGTGGTGGGCAAGATCCGCACCGGGCGCCACCATGTCCTCCGCGTGGTCCGGCTCCGGGAGCGGGTGCACGGCCACTGGGTCCTTCGCGACCGCGACCGCACGGATCGGCGTGGCCACTACCGGGTGGCGGTGAAGGCCGGCAAGAAGGCCACGACCCGGGTCTTCCTGGTCACCTCCCCACCCAAGCGGGGGCTCGCAGCCGTCCGGTCCCACCGGATCCGGGTGCGGGTCGCGGCCCCGGCCGACCAGACGTCCACGGCCGGCGCCGCCAACCCGAACAGCGTGGTCGGCATGCCCCAGACCGACACGCCTGTCGGAGACTCCACCGACTGGACTTACATGTCGTTCGGCAGCGACGGCGGCAATGCTCGGTGGAACCCCTGTGCTGGTGCGATTCGCTGGCGCTACAACCCGTCGGGCGGGTACGACGGCTCGCTGGCCGACGTGCAGGCCGCGTTCGACGCGCTCGCCCTGAACACCGGGCTCACCTTCACCTACCTCGGCACCACCTCCTACGTGCCCTTCAGCGATGCGACCCGGCCCTCCACTGCCGACTTCTACGTCGGATGGGCCGGTCCGAGCCAGGTCGAGGGGCTCGAGGGAAGTGCGATCGGCCTCGGCGGCCCGATCGCGGTCAAGCTCAGCTACCCGCAGGATGTGAGCTGGAAGATCGTCAGCGGAAGCGCGGTGTTCGACAAGACGGCAGTGTCGTCCCTGTCGCCCGGGTATGCCACCGCCGGCAACCCGACCTGGGGCCAGGTGATGGTCCACGAGATCATCCACGGACTGGGCCTGGGGCACGCGACGGCCGGGACACAGGTCATGGCGCCGACCGTGTCGAGCCAGAACCACTACTTCGGCGCCGGTGACCTCGCCGGCCTGGCCAAGGTCGGCGCCACCCAGGGCTGCCTCAGCTGATCCACCCGCCGAGTTGGCACGAATCTTCGCCGAGTTGGCACGAATCGTCATCGAGTTGGCGCGAATCTTCGCCGAGTTGGCGCAGGCTGGCCGTCGGCAACCCAGAGTTAACCTGACGCACCCGCGTGTCTGCCCGAGTTGTGCTGGTTGCCGTCCTACCGTCGTTGCAGGAGCCCGGTGGGGAAGCCGGGCTTCGTCGGGAGGCCCGTTCGTGACATGTCACGACCTACAGCAGGCCGGAGGTCGGCACTCAGACCTTCGGGCCCGGTCCCGGTCCGCGCGATGACAAAGGACCGGGCGCCGAGTGCGCGTGCCGGTCGCGAGGAGCTAGTTGTGGCTTCGTCTGCCGAAGGTATCTGCTCGAACCGTCGACGTACCTACGTACTCGACACCTCCGTCCTACTCGCCGACCCCGGGGCGCTGCGGCGTTTCGACGAGCACGAGGTCGTGTTGCCCGTGGTCGTGATCACCGAGCTCGAGGGCAAGCGCCATCATCCCGAACTGGGCTACTTCGCCCGCTCCGCGCTCCGGACCCTGGACGAGCTGCGCATGCAAGCAGGACGGCTCGACCAGCCGGTGCCGGTCGGCGAGCACGGCGGCAGCGTGCGCGTCGAGCTCAACCACACCGACCCGGAGTCACTGCCCAGCGGTTTCCGTCTCGGGGACAACGACTCCCGCATCCTCGCGGTCGCCTGCAACCTCGCGAACGAGGGCGCCGACGTGACCCTGGTGAGCAAGGATCTCCCGATGCGCATCAAGGCCTCGGCCGTCGGTCTCGACGCGGAGGAGTACCGCGCGGAGCTGGCCCCCGAGTCGGGCTGGACCGGCGTCGCGGAGATCGACGTCGATGCGGCCGACGTCGATGCCCTCTACGACGAGCAGGTCGTGGATCTCGAAGCCGCGCGCGAGCTGCCTACGCATACCGGGCTCATCCTCCTCTCCGATCGTGGCTCCGCACTGGGCCGGGTTCGCGCCGACAAGCAGGTGCAACTGGTCCGCGGCGATCGGGACGCGTTCGGCATCCATGGTCGGTCCGCCGAGCAGCGCATCGCGCTGGACTTCCTGCTCGACCCCGAGATCGGCATCGTGTCACTCGGCGGCCGCGCCGGCACCGGCAAGTCGGCGATGGCATTGTGCGCTGGCCTCGAAGCCGTGATGGAACGCCGCCAGCACAAGAAGGTCGTGGTGTTCCGGCCGCTCTACCCGGTCGGCGGCCAGGAGCTGGGATACCTGCCCGGCAGCGAGTCGGAGAAGATGTCGCCGTGGGGCCAGGCGGTCTTCGACACCCTCGGCGCGCTGACCTCGCCCGACGTGATCGACGAGGTCCTCGACCGCGGCATGCTCGAAGTGCTTCCGTTGACCCACATCCGCGGCCGCTCCCTGCACGACGCGTTCGTGATCGTGGACGAGGCCCAGTCGCTCGAGCGCAACGTGCTGCTCACGGTGCTGTCGCGGATGGGCGCGAACTCCAAGGTCGTGCTCACCCACGATATTGCCCAGCGCGACAACCTCCGGGTCGGCCGGCACGACGGCGTCGTCGCCGTAGTCGAGCGGCTCAAAGGACACCCGCTGTTCGCGCACGTTACCTTGACCCGCTCCGAGCGGTCACCGATCGCGGCGCTGGTGACCGAGATGCTGGAAAGCGTCACGATCTAGGTCACCCGGGTCGGCGCCTGGCTGCGTTCTCGTCACCCAGCATCGCGGTCGGGCCCGACTTGCCGTCGTGCACCTCGATCGGAGAAGGTAGTGCACGACCCGTGTGCGTCCGGCGCGGGTCTTCGTCCTGCCATCGAGAGCGAGCACCGTGGCCAGCAGCCCTGCGTACGTCCCCAAACACCGGGGTACGCCTGCTGAGCCAGCCCTGAAGAAGGGCGTCAAACGGGGCTTCCTCTTCTCGGGCATCGCGGTTGCCGCGACCGGCATCGCCGTCGGCGGAGGAATCTTCCTCAAAGCCGGCAAACCCGGGGAAGAAGCGCAGTTGGCCGCCACGGGCACAGTCGCCGACCCGACCTCCAGCCCTTCGGCGGCCGGCGAGCTCGACCCGATCGCCGGGCGTACGCTCGCGGTCTCGCGCAGCGATCGCCGCGCTGCCGTCGATCCCGCCAAGGCCGACCTGCTCGCCCAGGAGTCGGGCGGCCAGGTCACCAAGACCGAGAAGCTCGCCGCCGGAGACCCACGCGACATCGCCCGCGCGATGCTGGCGGAGTTCGGTTTCAGCCAGTCGCAGTTCGGCTGCCTGGACAGCCTGTGGGACCGCGAGAGCCACTGGAATCCCTTGGCAGCGAACCGCTCGTCCGGCGCGTACGGCATCCCGCAGGCCCTGCCCGGCTCCAAGATGGGTTCCGCCGGCTCTGACTGGCGCACCAACCCCGCCACCCAGATCCGGTGGGGCCTGGGCTACATCCAGGCCCGCTACGGCACTCCCTGCGGTGCCTGGGGGCATTCCCAGTCCCACGGCTGGTACTGACCTCAGCGCCGCCCAGCGGGCGTCTGGCTGCGTTCTCGTCGCCCAGCATCGTCACTGGCCGCCCGCTTCGCTCAAGGGCGCCTTTGTTCCTCGGCCTTGCCATGCATCCCGCCGGACGGTGTTGACCTGAGGGGACTGATCATCCAGCGCGGTCAGGCTCGGGCGAGGCTCCCTGCTGGGTTGGGTCGGCAGAGCAAAGGAGCAGCGGCGAGTCTGCTTGCGCGGTGCGGTTGCCCGCAACAAGCCGGAGAGTTTCAGTCACCAGGTGACTGAAACTCTCCGGTCTGAGCCTCGACTCCGTTCTGCTGACTGAACCGGGCAGGGCGTAGCAGCCTTCATGACGTCGGCACGGCGAGGATTGTGGCCGATGGTGACAGCGATTTCAGCGGCATCATTGTCGGCATCGGCCACAAGCCGGCGATCGCCGTCAGGATCGGCCACAATCCGGCAGTCGGGTTCACCAGGTCGTCGATCAGGGGTGGGTCATGTGGTCGACGTCGAGGGCCTCGTCGAGCTGGTGCTCGGTGAGTTCCCCGCGGTCGAGGTAGCCCAAGTCGATGACCGCCTCGCGGATCGTGAGACCGCGGGCCAGAGCGTGCTTGGCGACCTGGGCGGCCGCCTCGTAGCCGATGAACCGGTTGAGTGGGGTGACGATCGACGGGGACGACTCCGCGAGCGTACGGAGCCGCTCGGGGTTGGCGGTGATGCCGTCGATGCATCGCTCAGCGAGCAGCCGGGTGACGTTGGTCAGCAGGCGCAGTGATTCCAGCAGGTTCTTCGCGATCACCGGCAGCATGACGTTGAGCTCGAAGCTGCCGCTCGCGCCGGCGACGGCGATCGTCGCATCGTTGCCGATGACCTGGGCGCAGACCATCAGCATGGCCTCGGGAAGCACCGGGTTGACCTTGCCGGGCATGATGCTCGACCCCGGCTGGAGATCGGGCAGGTTGATCTCGCCGAGTCCGGTGCGCGGGCCGGACGCCATCCAGCGGAGATCGTTGCAGATCTTGGTCAGCGACACCGC
>JASGGG010000019.1:0-40594 GCA_047605165.1 Nocardioidaceae bacterium | reverse complement strand
CATCCTGACCGGGCAGCAGATCCGCGGCGCACAGCTCGGCGGCTGGCGCGTGGTCGACGGACGCTTGAGGATCGAGTACGCCACCGGCAGTTTCGCGCGCGGTGCCGAGTTGGTCGCCGCGATCGCTCCGGTGGCCGACCAGCACGATCACCATCCCGACGTGGAACTGTCCTATCCCCACGTCGGGATCACCGTGTGGAGTCACGATGTCGGAGCTCTGACCGCGCGCGACATCCGGCTGGCTCGAGCGATCAGCGCGCTCGCCCACGAACGCGGGATCCCCGCCGAGAGCTGACAGCGGGATCGCTCTCGCGATCCCGCTGTCCGTTCAGTGCCTCAGGTCGGTCGGTCTACTTCAGGACCGGGTTCCCCTGCACCAGCTTGGTCTTGCCCCACGCCTTGCCGAAGCCCCACGTGTCACCGGAGTAGGTGAGCCCGAGCACCACCATGCTGATCGCACCGAGCACGTGTTCGTCCAGGACCGGGTTGTTCTCCGGCGGGAGCACGACGGTCCACATCATCAGGTACATCACGAAGCCGGCGACGCAGGCGCTGCGCATTCCGACGCCGTAGGTCAGCGCGAGCCCGATGCCGAGCAGACCCAGCATGAACAGCCAGTTCGCCCACCACTGGCCCCTGTCGCTCGGCGCCCGGCATCGGGACTGTCGGCGCCACGGGCAGGGGCCACCTGGCCCTACGACTCCGCGGGCCGAACGCTCTAGGGTTGGAAGGTGCCGACGCGCGACGAGCAGCAACCGGGAGAGATCCCTGGCGACGTCCCGAGGGCCGAGGCGGCACCCCGCCTGAGTCTGGACGACCTGCTCGAGCAACTCGTCGCCCGCGCGACCGACGTGATGGGCGCACATCACCGGCTCCGCGGACTGCTGGAGGCCAACCAGGCGGTGATCGGCAACCTCGATCTCGACCAAGTACTGCACCGGATCGTCCAAGCAGCCAAGGAACTGGTCGGGGCCAACTACGGTGCGCTCGGCGTGATCGCACCCCATCAGACTCATCTGGCGGCCTTCGAGCACGTCGGCATCGCCCCCGAGATCGCCGAGAAGATCGGTCATCTCCCCCAGGGCAAGGGCCTGCTGGGGGAGCTGATCGCACACCCCGTGCCGGTCCGTGTCGACGACCTCACCCAACACCCGGCCTCGGTCGGGTTCCCGCCCGGACACCCGGAGATGCGAGCCTTCCTCGGCGTTCCGGTGCGAGTGCGCGACGAGGTGTTCGGCAACCTGTACCTGACCCGCAGCACGTCTACGCCGTTCACCGAGGAAGACGAGGAACTCGTCCTCGCCTTGGCAGCGACTGCGGGCATCGCAGTCGAGAACGCGCGCCTCTACGA
This sequence comes from Nocardioidaceae bacterium, assembly GCA_047605165.1. Lineage (GTDB taxonomy): Bacteria > Actinomycetota > Actinomycetes > Propionibacteriales > Nocardioidaceae > SSC3. Next base: position 39,243 of record JASGGG010000019.1, on the reverse strand, counting down.
CGAGGCTCAGCGCCGACAGGAATGGCTGCGCACCTCGACGGAGGTGACCCGGTTGTTGCTCGCCGGCAGCGACGACAACGCCCTGCGCATCATCGCCGAGGAGGTCCTCGACCTGTCGGCGGGACAGCTGGTCTGCGTCCTGCTGCCCAGTGGTGAGGACGAGCTGGTCGTCGACACGGCCACCGGGGCCGGCTCGGAACAGTTCGTCGGTGCGCACTTCCCCCGTCACAACACCCTTGCCGAGCTGGCGATGGACACCGGCCGGCCGCTGCGCGCCGACGCACGCGACCCCGCGCAGAGCGGCGGGCGCAGCAGCCTGATCACCGAGCGCGGCAACGTCGGCCCGATCATGGTGCTTCCGCTCGCCGGCGCCAGCGTGGTGCGCGGCGCCCTGATCGTCGCTCGCTCCGGCGACGGACCGCCGTTCAGCCACGCCGAGCTCGACATCGCCGGCACTTTCGCCAACCAGGCCTCGCTCGCGCTCGAGCTGGCCGATGCCCGGCGCGACCAGCAGCGGATGCTGCTCCTGGAGGACCGCACCCGCATCGCACGGGACCTGCACGACCACGTGATCCAGCAGCTGTTCGCTGCCGGCATGACCATGCAGGGTCTGCAACTGATGCCGGCCGACCAGCAGAAACAGCTGATGGAGCAGGTCGTCGACCACATCGACGACGCCGTGCGGCAGATCCGGGTGTCGATCTACCAGCTGCAGGCCGATACCGGTGCCGGGCTGCGGTCGGCGGTGCTGGGCATCATCGACGAGCTGCGTCCGGCGCTCGGCTTCGAGCCGAAGGTACGGTTCGACGGCCCGGTCGACACGCTGGCGGTCGACGGGCTGCTCGCCGATGTCGAGGCCGTCGTACGCGAGTGTCTGACCAACGTGCTCAGGCACTCCGGAGCCACCCGTGTCCAGGTCGACGTCGCCGCCGCCGGGCAGACCCTCACCATCAAGATCGCCGACGACGGTGCCGGGCTCGGCGCACCGACCCGCCGCAGCGGGCTGCGCAACCTCGGGCAGCGCGCCGAGGCTCGCGGCGGTCGGCTCGAGACCGGCCCGGGCCTCGACGGCCGCGGAGTCGCATTGACCTGGACGGCGTCCGCCGTCCTACCGCACCAGACCGAGGACCCGCCATGACGCGTTGCCGGACACGCCCCGAGTGCACCGCTCTATGCCACGGGAGTACGCCGCCTACGCCAGCACGCCTGTGGTCACCCGCTCCGCGGTGCGGTCACCGCCGCTGCCGCGACCACGCATTCCCTCTTGGACAAGCCGTCGTACTCGCCGAAACCCCTGAATAGGAATGCCATGGAAGACCGCACGATCACCGTCTACCTGCTCGACGACCACGAGTTGGTGCGCCAAGGACTCAAGACGCTGCTCGGGACCGCCGCCGATATCGAGGTGATCGGCGAGTCCGGCTCGGCCGTCGATGCCGAACACCGCCTGCCCGCGCTGCAGCCCGACGTCGCCGTGCTCGACGCGCGGCTTCCCGACGGCTCGGGCATCGAGGTCGCCCGCACCGTGCGCGCGTCGAATCCCGGCATCAACTGCCTGATCCTGACCTCGTACGACGACGACGAGGCGTTGTTCGCCGCGATCATGGCCGGCGCCTCGGGCTACCTGCTCAAGGACGTCCGCGGTGCCGACCTGCTCGACACGATCCGCCGGGTGGCCGCGGGTCAGTCCCTGATCGACCCGGCGCTGACAGCGCGGGTCCTCGACCGCGTACGCAAGGGGTCGCCCGTGCCTGACGAGCTCGCGTCCCTGACCGACCAGGAGCTGGCCGTGCTCGGCCACATCGCCGAGGGGCTGACCAACAAGCAGATCGGCGAGCAGATGTTCCTGGCCGAGAAGACCGTCAAGAACTACGTCTCCAACATCTTGGGCAAGCTCGGGCTGGAGCGCCGTACCCAGGCCGCCGTGCTCGCCGAGCGGCTGCTGCGCCACTGACCCCGGCTCCGCCCAGCGCCTGTGGAGTCGTGTTCCCTACGGCTCGCTGCCTGGCATGAAGTCCCAGTTGAACTGGTCGACTTGCCACGTGTCCCCGGCCGGATTGCTCAAGTGCGCAGTGAACTGGATCATGCCGCTCGGGCTGAAAACATAGATCTCCTGCGGCCGCACCTCGGCCTCGTTCAGCCAGGTCCGGGTCGTCCCGGTTGCGGTTGCGCTGCCGTCGTCAATCGACACCGAGTCGAAGGTGAACTGATCGGCTCCTCCGGTGAGGATGTAGCTGTTCGTCTTGCTCGGGTCGGTCGAGCTCGCGGTCTTGCCGGTCTCGGGGTTGACGACAAGCGGCTGGTATCCGTCGTTCATATCGTCGTTGATCCGGAGTTCGAATTCCAACTGATCTCCTGCAAAGAATTGCCGGATACGCTGCTCGCTGCGCGTTCGGGAGGCTACGATCTGCTCATCGGTGAGCGAACTGAGTTCGGCCTTCTCGGCAATTGGATAGTGCCCATCAGCGGTGATATTGCCCTCGTTCTCGGCGGGCTTCACCGACGGCGCGTCGATTGCGCCGATCTGCTGCTGAGCAAGAATCGCACTCCGAACGGTCGCAGTGACCTCCTCGGTGTCTTGACTCGCGGCAGTCGGAGTCGAAGATGCTGTGATCAGGATCCCGACGGCGAGCACGACCAAGAGACCCGAGCCAGCAATTGATCGCCGAACGAATAGCGCCGCCAGGCGACCAACGTCGTCCGGCTCATCGGGCGTCGGAAGGGAAGGCGGCACGGGCGGCACGGGCGGCACGGTACCACCACCGCCAGCCGCGACCTCGCCGGGCACGTACGACGGCCGCCACCCCGGGTTGTCCTGCACCTTGGCCCACTCCGAGCGGGAGAAGTCGCCTGCCAGCCACGCCTCGTACCCGTCCTGACCCAGGATCGAACGCTGCTCGTCCGGGGTGACCCGGTCTGCAAGGGAAGTTCCGCGACTTCGGCTCCTCGCGTCCGGCCGGCGTCTCGATACACGCCTCGCAAGCTCGGCGCACTCGACGACCGGAAGCGTCTCGATACGGGCCCTCGGCTAGCGCCTCGGACCACTCGACCAGCCTTGTCGCTGATCGAGTGCGCGGCGAGGAACGAGCCGGGTGTATCGAGATCCCTGACCCCATCTCGGGACGAAGGGCCCGGGCATCGAGCCCGTCCGGCAGTGGGGATGCGGCCGCGGCGGTGTCAGCCTCGGAACATGAACACCTTGCTGCCCGGCCGTCCGGTGGTGGTCGGCATCGACGGCTCCGACCACAGCCTGGATGCCGTGCGCTGGGCCGCCCGAGAAGCCGTCGCCCTGGGGATCCCGCTGATCATCGCCACGGCCACCGGCGATCGGGGCGCACTGACCCCAACACCGTGGGCCGAGTCGCGGCTGAAGGCCAGCCGGGTCGCCAGCCGGCGCCACGTCGACCGCGCGCTGACCATCGCCCTGGCGGACCAGCCTCGCCTGCGTGCCGAGACGCTCGTACGCGCAACGGCGGCCGACGACCTGCTGATCGAGCTCGGCGGTCAGGCCGCGCTGCTCGCGGTCGGGTCGCGAGGACTGGGTCGTTGGGGAGCGCTGGCACTGGGCTCGGTCAGCCATGCCGTCGCCTCGCGGTGCGATGCTCCGGTCCTGGTCGCCAAGGGCACGCCTGCCACCGACATCGAGCGCGTCGTGATCGGCCACGACGGCACCACCGCGGCGGACACGGCGACCGCGTGGGCCATGGAGTACGCCGAATTGCACCGCCTGCCGGTGACCGTCGTACACGCCGTCTGGTACGCCGAGCGACCCGCCACACTCGCCGACGACGAGGCCACGCTGCGGGTCAGTGCTCTCGTGGAGAGACTGCAGGCACGGCATCCCACCCTCGACGTCGCCTACACCGCCGTCCTGGACAACCCCGTCGACGCGCTGCTCGCTCATACTCCCGAGACCGCGATCCTGGTCATCGGCACCAGTGGTACCCATCGCCGGGGCGCATCCCTGCTCGGCTCGGTGAGTCAGCGGATCATGGAGAAGACGTCGGGGACGGTCGTGGTCGTACCTCGCCGGTGAGTCGTCCGTACGAGCGGGACGGATATGTCCCGCTGACGCGGACGACCGCCGGGGCAGACCTCACGATGCGACGGTGCTGACCACCCGGCAGCGGGTCTCGGGCTCGGCGAACACCGAGGCCGTCTGGGTCATCCGCCAGGCCGAGAAGAGCAGGAACGGCAGCGCCAGCAGGATCGACCATTCGGCGCCGACCTGGGCGGTGATCATGAAGACCATCGCGGTCAGCGTCGTCGAGAGAGCGAGCCGCGCGGAGTAGCCGACCATCACCGACGGCGGTGCGGGAGTGGCGCGGGAGCTGCGCATGTCAACGGCGTACGGCCGTTGCACCGACCACGCAGTGACCGCGAGACGACCTGGGCGATCACGACCACACTCGCGCACAACACCGCCGCGAGCTGGGTGCCGTTGGGGATGCCGGCGCGGAGCGCACCCATGACCAGGGTGATCATCGTGGCGAACGCGAGCACCTCGGCGAGCACGATCGCCCGGGCGAAGAAGACCTGCCTCGGGTCGGCCGGCAGGCTGTCGCGCCACAGCGCGCCACGGGCGTCCAGGCACCAGGCGTTGACGCCGAAGAGCAACGCACCGCCGGAGGCGACCAAGCCCGGGAGGATCACCATCATCTCCCACTCGAGAGCGCCGGCCAGGGCGACCGCCCCCGGCATCACACCGAGCACCACCAGCCCGCGTCGCAGCGGGACCGAGCGCCAGATGCCGACTCGATCCGTGCGTACCAGCGCCGTGAACTCCGACGGCGGGTTGGAGCGCGGGCGATAGGGCGCCGACTCCAGCTTGAGTTCGTCGCGCGGCTGACGCTTGGTGACCAGGCCGGCGAACCAGGCGCCGACGACCACCGCGACGAACGTCGAGGCCAGCAGTCCGAGCGCGACCAGGCCCCATTCGACGAAGTCGTTGCCGGTCACCGCGATCGCTCCGTTGACGATCCAGAGCGTGACCTTGAGATTGTCGAGAAGGTGTACGAGCTGGTCCGCGGCGACGAGATAGGCAGCAGCCAAAGCCACGGCTACGTTGAAGATCCGTACGATCCATACGCCGTGCGGGCCCCGGCGTACCCACTCGACGGCCCAGGCGAAGACCTGTGCGTACGCCGTCGCGGCGGCCAGCCAGAGCATGGTGATGACTTGCGCGAGCGCGAGCTGCCAGGAGGCGCCGAGTGCATACGCGACCGAGCCGAGCAGTACCCAGGCCTGGATCATCCAGGCGATGTTGAGGGGCGCCATTGCGAGTGCGCCGAGGTGATCGGTGGCCGGGGTGATCGGGTAGGCGACCGCCTGGTCGCGGGGCATCAGCTCGCGGCCCCCACCCGTGGCCGCGCCCGAGACGGCGGCAATGAGCAGGATGCCGAAGAAGGCGCTGGGCAGCAGCAGGAGCACGTCGAAGCGACGGTGATCGCCGTCGGGGAGGTACGCCGGTAACCAGGCCGCCGCGACCGTGACGACCAGCAGAACGGCGAGGGCGATCCGGACGTAGGTGCGTGCCTTGCCCCGAACCGAGCTGGACCGGAACGCGAACAGCGCTCTCGTGTCGGTGAGCGCCCGGCCAGCCTCAGTCCAAGAGAGAGCGGTAGACACCCGCGCCCGCCTCCCCGGTCATCTCGGCGGCAGACAGCTCCGCGACCGCCGAGCCGCCCTTGAGCACGATCGCGTCGGTGCAGGCATCGACCGCGAGCTCGCGCAGGTGAGTCGAGACGAGTACGGCGGCCCCGTGCGCCCGCGCGTCGGCGATGACCTCCATGGTGGCCTCGACACCGAGGGGGTCGACGCCGTCGAAGGGTTCGTCGAGCAGGAGTACGTCGGGGTTGTGGAACGAGGCCAGGATCACCGAGAGCCGCCGGCCCATGCCGTGCGAGAAGCCTGCCGTGACGCGGTGTGCGGCGGCACCGAGGTCGAACCGCTCGAGCAGCTCGCGGCCGCGGTCCTCCCAGCCCGGCTCGAGCCGCCGGAGCTTGGCCGCCAGCTGCAGGTGCTCCCAGGGGGTCGCGCGCGGGACCGTGCCCCCCACGTCCGGGCAGTAGCCGGTGACCCGCTTGGCCTCGATGGTCTCGGTGCGAACGTCACGGCCTGCGATCGTCACGACGCCACCGCTCGGCGGGATCACCCCGGCCAGCACACGCATCGTGGTCGACTTGCCCGCGCCGTTGCGGCCCAGCAGCGCGGTTGCACTGCCCGGCTGCACCGAGAACGAGATGCCGCGCACGGCATCGACCGGACCGAACCGTACCCAGAGCGCAAGGACATCGACCGCGGGGGAAGCAGAGGACATGGCCCCAAGTCTCGCCGAAGTCCTGGCCCTCTACCTGCGGAATGAGCAAACATGGCAACCCGGTGGACCTGCGCACGCCGGACCGCGATGCCGCACAGCGCCTGCCGAGCGTGAGCCGACGGCCCGCGTCACCGGGTGAGCAGGGTCCGGAGGAGTACGTCGGCCAGGAGTTGGGCGTACTCCTCGCTTGAGCTGCGCTCGGTGATGAGTGAGAACCACTCGGGGCTGTTGAGCAACCAGATCAGCTGAGCCACCTGCCCGTCGTCCAGGTCGTCGCGCAATTCGCCGGTGCCGCGAAGGTCGGCCGCCAGTAGGTCCATGTTGTCGAAGCGGCGCTTCGACAACGCGGCGTACCCCTGCTCCGCGAACAGGTCGCGGGCAGCCGCCAAGATCTCCAGGCGCGTACGCTCCGCTGCCGCCCGCCGGCCGCTGCATCTCTACGACGAGGTCGGTATCCCGGCGCCCGAACGCCGACTTCCCGGTGACGACGGCCTCACCCCGGAGGTCGAGATCCCGCGCTGGGCCGAAGTCGGCCCGAGGTACGGCCTCGAAGTCGTCGGGCCGGGCATCCCCGCGTAGGACGCACCGCACCGGTGGCGTGGCTGGATTGTGGCCGATGCCGACAGCGACACGCCGGTGGCGACTGTCGCGATCGGCCACAATCCCGCCCGAGCAGTCACCATCGGCCACAATCCGGCCCGCCCGAGATCGGCAACAGTCGCGGCAAAGGTCAGGCGAGGGAGCGGGCGCGGCGGGAGTCGAGGGGGCTGGGGCGGCGGTCGAGGCGAGCGTCGATGAGGGCGAGCGCCCGATCTGCCTGGCCCGAGTTCACCAGAGCGAACAGCAGCGTCTCCTCGACGACCTCGCGTTGGGCGGCGGACCCTCCGACGCGTACGAGCACGGGGAGTACGTCTTCCAGCAGCAGCGCGCAGCGGGACCAGTCGGCGGCGTTGGCGGCCAGCAACGCGTCGGCGACGGTGGCGACCACGGTGCGGATCGTGGCGTCTGCCGAACCACGACAGGCGTGGGCGAGCACGGCCAAGCGGTCGTCACCGGCGGCAGCCAACGCGATCGCGGAGTGCAGCGCGACGAACGGGGTCTCGGGCGCGGTGAGCAGCGCCGCGTCGACGACCTCCAGGACCGGCTCGACCGGAGGTGGCGCGGTCTCCTCGGCGAACCACTCGGAGGTGGTCAATCGCCAGCGCCACAAGAGGGAGGCACTGTCGACCAGCGCGCGTACGCCGCACACGGTCGGCGGCGCGAGCTGCGAGTAGTAGCGGCGCCGGACGGCCTCGGTGTCGCCGAGCGCGAGCTCGTGCAGCGCGGCATGCCAGGAGAAGTGCGCCCGGTGACTGGCGGCACGACCTGATTCGGTGACCCAGTGGTCGAGCCAGCTGCGGCCGGTCTCGTGCTGACCGGTCTCGTACAGCACGTGCGTCAGGGCGTGCACCGCATGGCCCGAGGACGGCTCGCACATCAGCGCCGACTCGGCCAGCAACCCGGCCTCCTCGAACAGCGACTGGTCCTGCCGGGTGAACGCGAGCAGCGAGATGTACCACCAATGGTCCCCGTAAGCCGGGGCCAGGCCCTCGACCAGCTCCCACGCCTCCTGCTGCACGTCGATCACGCCGGAGAACGCGATCGTCGGCACGGCGGCCGAGACCGCGAGCACATCGCGCGGGTAGGAGGCGATGTGGTTCATCAGCGCCTGGGTTCCGGTGTTGCGTACGTCGTCGACCCGTTGGGAGACCACCTCGACCAGGCTCCGCTCCCGGTCGTCGCCGCGCTTGCGCACCGCTTCCTGCGCAGCCGCCAAGGACGCCACCACATCGGCTTCGGCGCCGGCCTCGTGACCCAGCATCGCCAACGCCGCATGGCCGAGCGCGAAGCCGGGGTCGAGCTCGACCGACTCACGGAGCAGATCGTCGGCACCGGACTGGAGCCGCATCAGCCGTTCGAGACCCGAGTTGTACGCCGCGGCGGCCTCAGCCGTGGTGGACAGCGGCATGCCCAGCGGGTCGCGCGGCCGGGCGATCGGGTGGTGGCCGCTGACGATGCGGCCGTCGGCGAGCTTGCGCGGCAACGGCGCGACAGCGTCGAGCACGTCGGTGGCGATCGCCTGCGCCTGGGTTCGGATCTCGGGGACCGCGGTCGACTCCCAGAGCTCACCACGCCGCATCGCACCCAGTGTCCACAGGGGTGCCTCGGTCGTACCCTCCGAGTCCACCAGCCGCCCCCGGCGCGTACACACGCCCATGCCGGCGGTGGCAGCCACCGCGCGGGTCACGCCGCCGCGGGCGCGGAAGAGATCGTCGACCAGCGGATTGCCGAGCGTACGCATGTCCAGCGCCGGCCCCGTCGCGTTGACGATCCAGCCAACCTCACGACGACGGCCGTCGGTGAGCGTGACGTGCAGGCCGCCGGAGTCACGAGGCTGCACCGCCTCGATCTGCCCGGGCGAGACCTCGAGACGTCCCGCGTCCTGCAGCGCGGCGATCACGACCGCGGTGCTCGGGGCCATTCGGTGCCGCAGCCGGTTCCAGCGGCCGGCGTCCTCGCGCAGGAACTCCTCCCGATCGGCCTCGCTCAACCGCTCCCACAACGCCGAGACCTGGAAGCGCAGTCCGTCCATGCCCGGTCGCCAGTCGCCGGTCTGCTCCCAGACGCCGTGCAGGTGGCGGACGACGTGCTCGCGGATCTTCTCCAGATCGCTGCCCCAGTCGCTCACGTCCGGGATCGCGGGCGGCCGCTGCTCGGGGGCGTGCACCTCGGGCAGCTCCGCGCCGCGCGAGATCGCGTACACCACCCGGTCGATCCGGTTGGCGCGGTCGGTCAGCGACAGTGCGACATCGACCATCGTGAGTCCGCAGCCGACGACGAGTACGCCGGGCGCACCGGCCCGGTCACGGCGTACGACATCGAGGGCGCCGGGGGCCCACGGGTCCGGGATGAAGAACGGCGAGTCGACCAAGGCCTGCGGTGCCCAGGCGTGCCCGGCCGCGGGGAGCCCGGTCGCGACGACACCGGCCGCGGCCCGGACCTCGCCGCCGTCGTCGGTGGTCACCGCGATGCCGTCGGTGGTGCGGCGCAGCCCGACCGCGGTGCGGCGGACCTGGCGCAGCGTGATGTCCGCGTGACCCGCGGCCGTGAACACCTCGGTGAGCGTCTCGTCGAGGTAGCGGGCATACTCCCGGCGCGGCGCGAAGGCGTACGCGTCGGCACCGTCGGGCAGGCCCTGGGCCCGCCGCCAAGCCACGAAGTGCCCCGGTTGCTCGGGAAAGGCGGTCAGCCCGCCGGCCGGGACGTTGAGCAGGTGTTGCTCGTCGGTCGTGCCGAAGCTCGGGCCGCGCCCGGGTCGATCGGCCGGGTCGACGAGGACGACCTCCAACGGGGTGGCACGCCGAGTGGCCGCGCGCGCCAGGTGGATCGCCACCAGCGTGCCTGCCGCTCCTGCGCCCGCGATGACGACGGCTGGTGGCACGGTGGGCGTGTTCATGCCGAAAGCCTAGCAACTAGCTCGACAATTGCGCCGCCGTGCGGGTCCTTTCCTGTCGGATGCCGCCTCGGGGGCTGGTGCGGCTGGATTGCTGGCGCGGCTGGATTGTGGCCGATGACGACAGCCCCGCATGCGAACCAGCGCCCCCATCGGCCACAAGCCCGCGCCGACTGTCCGGATCAGCCACAATCCGGCGGGGGTCCGTAAGAGAAGTCCTCGACTTCGGCGCCTCGCGTCGGCCGACGTCTCGATACACGCCTCGCAAGCTCGGCGCACTCGACGACCGGAAGCGGCTCGATACGCCCTCGGCTGGTGCCTCGGGCACTCGACCAGCGGTCGGTGATCGAGTGCCCGGCGAGGAACGAGCCGGGCGTATCGAGATCCGCGGCTCAGGCGGGGAAGCCCTCCACGAAGGCAACCACGCGACATGGCGACGCGCTCGTCCGAGGCAACTTGATCGGGAAGAAGCCCACCTGGAATCCGGTCACGGGCAGTGATTTGAGATTGTCGAGTTGCTGGACGATGAACGCTTCCTTGTCCGCGATCGCGAAGTGTCCGTCCCACACCTCTCCCCCATCTCCGCTCTCCTCGTAGGCGGCCCTCATCACGGGAAACGGTCGATCCCACGCCATGGCATCGGTGCCGAGGATCGTGGCGCCGAGTCCGGTGAGGTAGCGGGTCCCTTCGCCACTCATACCTGGATAGTTGTAGAACTCCAGGTCTGCAGGTGTATAACGCTCCTGGCCCGTGCGGAGGAGCAGCGCATCACCCTGGCGGACCTCGCGACCGGTTGCCTTGATGGCCTGTTCGAGCGCGTCGACAGTGATGGCTTCGCCAGGCGCCGCGTACTCTCGAACATCCAACACCATGCCGGGCCGATAGAGCTCGGACAGGTCGATATCACTGATGGTGCGCGCGGGCTTGCCTTCGACAATGCTTCCCGAGTGGAGAGGGGCGTCGACGTGGGTACCGCAGTGGGTGCCCATCTCGCTGAGGAACTCCTCGCCCCAACCTTCGCCATTGGGCAGGTCTTCGGCGCGGCATCCGAAGATGTCCATCATGCGCTGGCGGCCTTCTCCTCCAGGGGCGATGTAGTGGATCTTCGGGGCAAGAACCCCGGCGAGCACCTTGTGAGGCTCCGGCACCATGTCGCGATAGGCAGGCTCCAAGGTACGCGAGAGATCGACCATCCTGGTCATCCGCGGAATCCCTCCAGATCCGCGATACGACGGAACACTTCGAGGGCGTCGACTCGCTCGAGACTCGGATCGAGCTCGTAGTAGACGGCAAGTACGTTCTGGGCGATGCGGCCCTTTTCGTCGAGAGCGTCGAAGCGGCCGAGGCTGATGTCACGCATGGCGTCCTCCGCGGACATGCCTTGGTCGTAACGCGCCTGTGCTTCGTCCTGAACGAAGAGGAGGTAGTCGCGCACCTCGTTGATGCGATCAGCGGGTATCGCCGGACCGTGTCCGGGGATGACGACAGCGGGCTCGAGTGCCAGCATCCGGTCGCATGCGGCAACCCAGTTGGAAAGGGGGCCGGCCCAACTGATCGGCGTACCACCGATGAACAAGAGATCGCCGGCATAGAGGACGCGGTCGCCGGGAACCCAGACGACGCTGTCGCCCTCGGTGTGAGCTGGTCCGAGCTCGATGACGTGGACGGCGGTTCCACCCACTTCGAGCTCCAGCGTTCCCTCGTAGGTGCGGGACGCGGGCGTAGGCCTGATGTCATCGAAGTCGAAGGGCTCGAAGATGTGGCGGGCGAAGTCGCCCTCGAGCCCTTCCTTCCCGAGCAGGCCCTGGATCAGATCCGGACCGTTCGTTGCCATCTCTTCGGCGGTCGCCTTGGAAGCGATGATCTCGGCATCGGCGACGAGTTCGTTTCCGAACCAGTGGTCGCCGTTGGCATGGGTGTTGACCACGGTGCGAATCGGATGACTCGAGGTGATCGGCCCGAGCCCGGTGAGCATTTCGCGCGTCATCGGCAGGTCGAAGAGAGTGTCGACCAACAGCGACTCACCATCGCCGGTGACCAGGCCCGCATTGCTCCAACCCCAGGTGCCGTCCGGGACCAGCCACGCGTGGCAGTGCTCGGAGAGGCGGTGCAGTCCGCGCGAGTAAGGGATCTTGTCGGGGTCCATCGCATTTCCTCTTTTCGTGCTGGGGTTCAGGGTATTCGGTGGGCGGAGTGCTCGGCAGCCAACGCTGTGCGTAGTTCGGTCTTCCGGATCTTGCCGACACTGGTTCTGGGAAGCGCGTCGACGAAGGTCACGAACGACGGCACCTTGAACGAACTGAGGCGCGCACCGCACCACTCGATGATGTCGCTCTCTCTAGGTGTCGTCCCCGCTCGGGAGACGACGACGAGCACGATGGCCTCGTCTCGCATCGGATCCGGGATCCCGATCGCGGCGCACTCCATGACGCCGGGATGGCTTGATGCCGCGTCTTCGACCTCACCGGCTGAGACGTTCTCACCGGACCGCTTGATCATGTCCTTGGAACGGCCGGCGAAGTAGTAGAAGCCTGCGCCGTCACGGCGTGCGATGTCTCCGGTGCGAAGGCCACGGTCGGTAAACGTCTCTGCGGTCGCCGAGGGATTGCGCCAATAGCCGAGGGCGAGCGTACGGCCGGGTACCCCCACGATGCGCATCTCGCCAGTGTCCTCCCCCGTCACGCGCCCGTCTTCGTCCACCAGGTCGATGTGGATCTGCGGCAGTGCCTGTCCGATTGAATGATGAATCCCGTCGACGAGTGGATTCATCGTCGGCGGAAGGACAGTCTCGGTCATGCCGTACAGCTGAACCAACCGGGTCGCGAACCGGCGTTCGAAGGCGACAACATCCTGATCGGCCAGGTTCTGAGCGAACAGCACGAGCCGGAGGGAGTTGTGCGCATCCTCCGGATCCTCGGCCTTCGCAAGGATCATCCGAACCGGTGCGGCGAAGAGGCTGGCGAGGGTGGCGCCCATGTCGCGGGCCTGACGGCCCCATCCGGAAGCCGAGAACTTCGAGACCAAAGCGACCGAAGCGCCGCGCACCAGCGCAGACATCGAGGAATAGAACTGCGCATTGGCGTGGAAGAGCGGGAGCACGACGAGCCAGCGGTCCTCAGCCGTGAGGCCCACCTGGTCGGCGACAGCCTGTCCCACCGCAACGTAGTTGGTCTCGGTGACCATGACACCCTTAGCTCGGCTCGTGGTGCCCGAGGTATAAAGGATCGCCGCGACATCCTCCGGGGCGCGTCCCGGAAACTCGTCGACTGCCGGGTGGGCCAACATCGCGGTCACATCGGCAGGCGATGCCACCTCGAGCGCGGGTTCGGCGTCCGCGCGGATGTGGTCGAGCTCGGCGGGTGATGACTGCGGGTTCGCCGGGACGAGGACCGCGCCCGCAAGCATCGAGCCGAACCAGATGTCGTAGAACTCACGACAGTTGCCGAGCGTGACGAGGACGCGTTTTCCTGCCGCCGCCCCGCGGGAGATCAATGCGGCGGCGACTCGCGCGGACCGATCGAACTGCTCAGCGTAGGTCACCGATGACCCGTCTTCCAGTACGAGGAAGACACGACCGTCATCATCGGCACGTTCGAGCAGCAGCTCCGTCAGGGGACTGCGCACGCCTCCTCCTTCCATCGTTCCACCTCTCAGTGGGGCATCTCCAGCACCATCAGTGCCCAGAGCTGAGTCGGTGGAACGGTTCCGAGCCGGTGATCGCCACGTCCATGCGACCGATCAAGTCGACCTCGAAAGTGACCACCTCGCCCTCTCGAAGCCAACCTCGGAAGCCATCCGGATCGAGAGCCCGTTGCTCGACAAGACAGCCCTTTCCCACTGTTCCCGATCCAAGGACATCCCCGGTCTTCAGGCGCGTGCCGCGCGAGGTGTAGGCGACGACGTCGTCGAAGCTCCAGTTGATCGTCGACCAGTTCCCGGTGCTGATTGGCTGGCCGTCGATAGCCACAGCCATCGTGATGTCGAATCCCTTGCCCTTGCGGAGAGGCTCGAACTCATCCGCCGAGACGAGAACCGGTCCGAGCGTGGTGGCTCCGTCTTTGCCCTTGGCCGGCCCGAGCTTCAATTCCATCTCCTCCAGCTGGAGGTCGCGGGCACTCCAGTCTATGTACATCGTGTAGCCGACGATGTGCTCCCGGGCATCTTCGGGTTTGATGCTCGATCCGGGCGTACCGATCACAGCCGCCACTTCCATCTCGTAATCGAACATCTCACACCCCGGAGAGATGGCGACGGAGTCACTGGGGCCGTGCACCGCGGCCGAGTTGGAGAGGTAGAACGCCGGGAACTGGAGGTGCAGTGGGTCGACCGTACCCATGCAGTTGACGATGTGTTCGTGGAAACACATGGAGTCACGTAGGGACGGCGGATCCAGAGGCGCCTCCAACCGCACCGATCCCGCCGGAACCGGTGTCGACTCCGCGCGTGCGCGATCCCCCGTAGCGAGTAACCCTTCGAGGCCGTCGCCGATGATGTCGAGGACGCTGGTCGTCCCATCGACCGGATAGAGCAGCTCGTCCTCGAGCACCGCAGCACGGGTAACACCGGACGCCTCGGAATAGGTTGCGAACTTCACGATGCTCTCCTTTGTCTTTAGGCGAATGTCTTTAGGCGAGGTCGCGGTCGACAAGGACGCCCAGGCACACGGCGAGTTCGTCGCCGACGGCTTCCCAGGCGTGGTTCGTTCCACGTTGAATGACGACGTCGCCGGGACCGAGGACCGCTTCGCCGTCCTCGAGAATCAGGCGCACCCGGCCCGACATGACCACGACGACGTCGACCGTCTTGGTGGTGTGCATCCCAGGGTGCTTGCCGGTGTCAACCTGCGCTGATTCTCCACCCATGGCGGCAAAGGCCCCATCGAACTGGCCGGCGTTGAGATCGCCACCTTGGGCTGCGGGAGCAGTCGTGAACCACCGGACACGAATACCTCCTGCCGGCGGCTCCAGCACCACATCGCCGGCGCCACGATCCGTGTGGTCGCCCCGGTGCATGGGGCCGGCTGACTCGCTCCAGACCTCGTGGAGTACACCACCGGGATGCAGTAGTTCGGCTCCGGGACGTCCGTCGATAATGACCGTCGAGCTGCCGCTCGCGCCGAGCCCCGTTACCACGCGACGCAGATCGTCTCCGAGAGTCTCGAGATCCGAAGAGTACCGTCGTTCCATTAGTTCAGCCCATCACTTTCATCGTTGTCGGTGTTCCGCCGTCCAACGGAATCGAGGCTCTGGCGATGTGGGCGGATGCTCCCGGCGCCAAGGCGTGGCGTTCACGAGATGAGTTCGACGATGGTTGCGTTCGCCATACCGCCACCCTCGCACATGGTCTGCAGTCCGTAACGGATTCCGTTGTCCTCCATGTGGTTGACCATAGTGGCGAGCAGTCGCGCTCCCGAACCTCCCAGTGGATGGCCGATCGCGATCGCGCCACCACGCGGATTCACACGCTCCGGGGCGATGCCGAGCTCCTTGATAAGCGCGAGCGGCACGGGAGCAAACGCCTCGTTGCACTCGTAGGTGCCGATGTCGTCCACGCTCAGACCCGACCGAGCGAGCGCCTTCTGGGTGGCCGGGATGACACCCGACAGCATCTCCACCGGGTCGCTGCCCGTCACCGAGAAGGTATGGAATCGTGCCCGTGGGCGTAGGCCGAGTTCCTTCGCCTTGTCCTCGTTCATGATCAGCACCGCTGCGGCGCCGTCGGTGAGCGGTGAGGAATTCCCCGCGGTGATATTCCATCGCAGGTGCGGATACTTCGCGGCCATCTCCTCGTTATAGAAGGCCGATGGCAAGGCGGCGAGCCCTTCCATCGAGGTCGCGGGGCGGATGGTCTCGTCATGGGCGTGTTCACCGTTCTGGGTGAGAACCGGAACGATCTCGTTTGCGAACTTCCCGGATGATGCCGCCTCGGCAGCGAGCTGATGTGAGCGCAAGCTGAACTCGTCGAGCTCAGTCCGAGAGATCCCCAGCCGCGCGGCGATCATCTCGGCGCCGTAGCCTTGTGGCGGCAAACCATCGGGGTACCGCGTCGCGAGCGGCGCAAACGGGTCGCCACCCGTCGTTGCCGAAAACAGAGGTACATTGCTCATCGACTCGACGCCACACGCAATGACGGCGTCGTACATCCCTGTCACGATTCCCTGCGCAGCGAACGCGGCGGTCTGCTGGCTCGAGCCGCACTGCCGGTCCACCGTGACACCCGGGACGTGTTCGGGCAGACCGGCCGCGAGCGCTGCGGTGCGAGCGATATTTGCCGACTGGTCCTTGACTTGCCCGCAACAACCCGCCATCACGTCTTCGATCAGGTTGGGATCAAGACCCTGTCGATCCACCAGCGCACGGATGGTCGTTGCCATGAGGGTGGCCGGGTGGACCCCAGCTAGTGCGCCGCCGGGCTTGCCTCGCCCGGTAGCTGTGCGAACAGTGTCGACGATGACGGCGTTGGCCATCTCTTCTCCTTCAGAAAGTCGGGAACTCGGAAGCTTCAAACGGTCACTCGGCGGAATGCAACCGACATACCTAGGGCGACAATCAGGGATGTTCCCGTGAAGACGTCCTGGACCCAGGCGGCAAGGCCAGCGAGGCTCAGTCCCGAAGTGCCGACAGCAAGGAAGAGGACCCCTACAAGCGTTCCCCAGGTGTTGAAGTGACCGGTCTTGAAGCACGTCGCGCCGAGATAGACCGCCGTCAACGCCGTCACAACCAGGGGGAAGCCTGCTGATGTCGGGTTGGCGCCCGCCTCGATCGAAACCTGAAGAACACCCGCAAGAGCAGCCACGCAACCAGCGATGACGAAGGTCAACGCAACTAGCGTTCGATCCCGCAGGCCGAGGAGTTGCGCACCCTTGCGGTTGGCGCCGATCGCGACCAACTGCCGGCCGAAGACGGTGAACTCGAGGACCACCCACACCACGACAGCCACAAGAAGCGCGAAGATGGAAAGGATGGGGATATTGAGGAATAAACGCGGCGCGAGATCGATGAGCCACGGAGAGATGCCACGGTTCAACACGAGGCCCTGGGTGTATTCGTTGATAATGCCGCCGAGAACGGTCGCGACCCCGAGCGTCGCGATCAATGAGGTGACCTGCAGCCGGCTTACGATGATGGAGTTGATGACACCCACCAGTCCCGCCACGACGAGAGCCGCGAGAATCGACAGTGCCGTGTTGGTTCCCGCACGCATGGACCCGGCCGCCACGACCGCGCCCACCGTCACGATGGCGCCGATCGACATGTCGAACTCACCGACGATGAGAGGCAACATCAAAGCCAGTGCGGCGACCAGCGGAACGACGTTCTGCAGCAGCAGCGCCTGCGCATTGGCCGTGGTCGGGAACGTGTCCGGCGAAATGATCGCAAAGATCACGATCTCGATGATCAGGAAGCACAACAGCCAGTAACGGGCGACCAGGCTCAGGACCCGCTTGGACATGGGCACGATCTCGGGTTCGACAGCGCCTGTCGCGGTCTTGACGGTTTCTGTGTTTGCTTCGGTCATTGGATTGTTCCTGTAGTGACGGCATCCCCATCCACGCGGTGGACGGCTTGACTGATGAATCGCGGACTCAAGTTGGCGCCACGGATCTCCTCGGCGACAGTGCCGTTCCGGAGTACGAGGACGCGATCGCACAAGGTGGCCAGCTCATCGAAGTCGGAGCTGACGCACACGGCGGTGGCCCCGGTTTGCACGTGAGTCCTGATGAGCTGGTGCAAGGTCTGCCGGGCGCCGATGTCGACGCCGACACTGGGTTCGTCCAGGAGGAGAATCTGAGGAGCATCGCGTAGCCATCGGCCGATCAGCACCTTCTGTTGGTTTCCACCGGAGAGAGTGGTGATCTCGCTGCTGACACTTGCTGTCTTGACCCCGTACTTGGTGACGCCGGCACGCGCCTCTCGCCTCGCCTCGCGCGGTGAGAAATAGGACAGGGGCCGGCGTAGCGCCAGGAACGAAGCCGTAAGGTTCTCGGCCACACTCAGGCTGGCGAAGATTCCTTCGGTACGAGATTCGGGGACATAGACGATCCCGGATCGGATGGCTGCCAGTTGGTTGGCCGCATTGCGCTTCTGGCCGGCGACGTAGATCGTCCCGCTGTCAGGACGTTGCACGCCACCGATCGAGCGAAGAAGCCTGCTGCGCCCAGACCCGAGCAGTCCGGCGATGCCAACGACCTCTCCGTCGTAGGCCTCGAGGTTGATCGATCGGAGAATGCCCGAGTTCAGCGACTCCACCCGTAATCTCGGCGTTTCCTGAGTGCGACTTTCCGGAGAAGCCGCGGCTTCGGAGCGACCTAGCTCCTCGACTCCGCCGGTGATGAGATCGACCAGTTCTGCCCGCGGCACGTCGGCGACCGGAGCGGTCCGCCGGTGGATGGCATCACGAAGGACCGTCACATCAGTTGCATAGGCGACCTCGTCGAGCCGGTGTGTCACAAAGAGTGAGGTAATGCCCGTCTGAGCAAAGTCTCGCAGCCAGCCCAAAAGGCTTTGAACTTCTCGCTCGGGCAACGCCGACGTCGGCTCGTCGAGGACCAACGTCAGCGGGACGTCGCTCTCGTCATCACCCAAGGCGCGTGCGATCGCGACCATCGTTCGGTCCGCGGGCCTGAGATCCGACATCATCTCGGAGGCCCGGACACGAACGTTGAAACGATCGAGATGCTCCTGGGCCTCGCGCTGGGTCGCCGCTCGCCGAATGAGGGGAACGCGCAACCGATGCCGGTAACCACTGCTGAGCGCGATGTTCTCCGCCACACTCATGCTGGGAAACACACCGAGCTCCTGGTGGACGAACCGCATCCCCAGTGCCCGGGCCCATTTCGGGCTGGCGGCGCTCGCATCATGGCGAACGCCATGCACCTCGATGGTGCCCGAGTCGGCACGCTCGACGCCGGCCAGAATCTTGATGAGAGTCGACTTGCCCGATCCGTTGCCCCCGAGAAATGCGTGAACTGCTCCAGCCCGGACCGAGAAAGAGACATCCTGAAGTGCCCTGGTGGCACCAAAGCGCTTGTCCACCGACTCCACGACCAGTGCATCCCGGCCGGTCGGGCCCGGCGGAGGAGATGCCCCCGCCGAGACCAGACCATTGCCCAATGAAGAGGAATCCATTGAAGTTACTGACCCCAGGATGCGTGGAACTTCGACTTGACGTCCAGAAGCGGGACGAAGTTGCCATCGGCGTCCGTGTTGTGCTCGGAGTCGACTAGCGCCGATGCGAAGGGGAACTGCACAACCGGCTCCTTGAGCACCGAGCGCACCGTCGTGTCGACCCACTCGTAGGTCGTCAACAGTGGGTCGTTGCCCATGATGCCGGACATCTGACCACTCTTGATCAACTGGAGGTCGGACTCCATTCCACCCGTGGAGATGACGTCGTACTTCTTGGTCGCCGTACGAAGCGCATTCATCGTGTACGTCAACTCTGCGTCCTGCGTCGCCACGATCGTGTCGACATCCTGGTGCTGAAGAAGCGCTGCGCTCAACTGCGCCGCCGCCTTGCCGTTACCAATGTCGGCTAGCATTGCCGGCATCTCAGTTACCACGGTGCACCCGGGGCAGTACTTGGGCAGGTCAGCCTTGAATGCCTTAGCAGCAGTCCCCACGAGCTGAACCTCGGGCTCGGTCTCGAGAAGGATCTTGGCGTTCGGGTTCAGCGCGCCGATGTACTCAGCCAGCGAAGATCCCTGACCCTCGGCAAGTGCGGGGGCGGAACCGCCCGGGTCACCTTGGACAAAGAGAGACTCGGTTCCACCTTGCGACGACTCGCTGCAATCGAAGGCCGCCAGCGTGACCACCGGGATGCCAGCCTTCTTGGCGTTCTGGAGTGCGGGCTTGACCCCCGCGCAGTCGATGGCGACGAGGCCGATAGCGTCCGCGTGGGCGGTGATGGCCTGCTGGATACCCGCCGACTGAGTGGCCGGGGTGAACTGGCCGTCGTAGACGGTGACCTTCCATCCTAGCTGGTCCTGGAAGGCCTTCTTCGCCTCGTTGACGTAGTACGCACATCCCGGAGCGGCCGAGCCACAGGGAATGAGCCAGACATTCTTGGACTTGGGCACGGTCAGCTTCGGCAGTTCCGGCACGGAGAAGTTGCCCTTGGCAAGTGACGCAAGCGCCGTCTCGTTGTCCGTCGTGGCGCTCGCGCCCTTGCCGGGATCCTGCGAGGAACTTGTCGTCGAGCACCCGGCGGCGACAGCCATGGTGAGTACCGCGGCGAGCGAGACCAGGGCGATCTTCGTCCGGCGCGAGCGTAGTGATTTGCGAAGGTTCATCGCGTCATCTCCTTTGTTTTCCCTGATTGATTGCCGCTGACGGAACCAGCTAGCTAGCTGGTCCTAGCTAGTCCCGTCTCGACTCGTACGGATTCGAGGCGGGCATCCCACATTTCTCCCGACACAGCGGGATCGGCCGTAGTCGAGGTGCACAGGAAGAGCGTGTGCCCGTCGTGACCGCCGAGAGCGCAGGCATAGACTCCGCGCTCAGCCTGGATCGTGGCCAGGTGTTGACCGCCGGGAGCCACCAGCACAGCGCTACCGCCAAGCGGATTCGCCACCCAGAAGTTCCCATCGGCGTCAGGCTCGGCAATGCCGTCGGGCGCGAACCCGATGTCCCAGATCCGGCGGTTCGAGAGCACACCATCGGCCAGATCGAACTCGCTCATGCGCAGCCCAAAGGTCTCGGCGACGACGAACCGGCTGTTCTGATCGGTGACCACGGCGCCGTTGGGGAAACGCATCTCCTCCGCCGCAACAGCCACCATTCCGTCGGGCTCGACCACGAACACAGCCGCATTGGGAAACGGCGCGGTGGCTATCTGGTTCAGCGAGTTCTCGTCGAGGTTCTCGGGGATATGGTCATGCATCCACTCGTGGACGTGCACACCGAACTCCCCGACAAAGCAGCGACCGACGTCATCGGTCCAGAGGTCGTTGATCTCGTGGTCGACGATGCCGATACCGGTCAGATCGGCGTGAACCTGCAGTCCGGACGCAGTGTGCCGGTAAATTGTGCGCTCCTTGGTGGCCGCAACCACCAGGCTTCCGTCCGGAAGCCAGCCGAGTCCACTAGGTCCCGGGACCTCGATGACCTGGAGGAGCTCGCCTTGCTCGGAGAAGGCCATCACCTTGTCGTCATGCATGTCGCTGACCCAGACCGCGCCCGCGTGCCAGCGAGGGCCCTCCAAGAAGCGGAAGCCGCTGGCGAGCACGCGTGGCGCCGTGGTCATCGGACCCCACCTGCACGCTCCGCAGCCAGCATCGTACGGCGAACCTTGCCGGCATCGTTGCGCAGCTGGTCAGTGGTGAACTCGTACGTGCGGGGGCACTTGTATCTCGCCAACATGGTCTGCATGTACGCGTCGAGCTCCTCGCTGGTAGGAGTCTCGCCTGCTGGGTCGATCTGCACGATGGCGTGGGTCAACTGCCCCATGTCCTCGTCCGGGAGACCCACCACGACCGAGTCCACAACCAGCCGGTGGGCCGTCAAAGCTCCTTCGACCTCGGCCGGATAGATGTTCGCGCCACCGCTGATGATCATGTCGGTGCGGCGATCGGCGAGGTAGAGATAGCCGTCCTCGTCGAAGTACCCCAGGTCTCCCACGGTCTCCCACCGCTCGGGATCGTCGGGATTCTCGGCGCCGATGTAGGTGAAGGTGCGCGGCGTATCCTCGTCTCGGCGCCACCAGATCGCACCGACCTCGCCCGCGGGAAGAGGCGTGCCCTCGGCGTCGCGGATCTGCATCTCGCCCCACACGACCCTGCCCACCGTGCCGGGGTGCTCGAGCCACTCGATGCCAGAGCAGTAGGTCTGCGCCGTGTGCTCGGTGGCCGTGTAGTTCTCGAAGACCTTCTCCGGCCCGATCCAGTCCATCCAGGCCCGCTTGATGTGCGGCGGGCAGGGAGCCGCGTTGTGCACGAACGCGTTCAGGCTCGACAAGTCGTAGGAACGCCGCACCTCCTCGGGAAGCGCTAGCATCCGGTTCATCATCGTCGGCACGACGATCGTGTACTCGACCCGGTGGCGGTCGATGAGCCCGAGAGTCAGCTCTGGGTCGAACTTCTCCTCGACCACCAGGTGGTTGCGCAGGCTCAGGCTGACGATCGATCCCAGCAGGGCGGTGTTGTGGTAGAGCGGACCGGGGAACAGCGTGCAGCTGTCCACCGGGAAGCCGAGGCGACGCAACATGGTCTCGTCACCGTCATCGATCAACGCGGGCTGACCGCTCAGGATCAGCTTCGGCCGGCCGGTGCTACCGCCTGAGGTTGGCGCCTTGTAGGACGGGGCGATGACCTCCGGGAGGTCCGTATCGTCGTAGTCGGCTCCCGGCTCCCCTGTGACACAGAGACGACCAACGACCTCGCTCTCGGAGATCAGGACCTTCGGATCGACCAAGGCGAGCAGTTCATCGCGCTCCCGACCAGGCAGCTTGGCCGAGATCGGATTCGGGATGGCACCCAATTTGAGGGTCGCGATGATGCCAACGATCGCGAACTCGCTCATCGGGAGCATCAGCGTGACGAAGTCGCCCTGAGCAACGCCCTCCTCGCCGAGAAGCCGTGCCAACCGATTGCTCCGCCGATGGAGCTCGGCCCACGAGATCGAAGGGCGGCGCCCCACGGTCACCGCCGGCTGTTCGGGGCGGGTCTGGGCCATCTCCGCCCATACCGCCACCATCGGTCGTAGTGTCATCGTTCCACCTTAAATGAGGTTCGATTTTGTGATCACCGTTACAGGTTGGCCTTGTATTAGGCTCATGTCAAGATCTAAGTTAGAAGTAATTTAGAACTCATACGCGAGGAGAGACATGCAGCGGAAGGTGCACGTAACGGGCGTAGGAATGGTTCCCTTCACCCGGCCGAGCCAGAGCAGGGCGTACGACGAGATGGCTGCCGACGCCACCCGGATGGCGCTCAAGGACGCCGGTCTCGACTACGAAAAGGTCCAACATGCCTACGTCGGCTACATCTACGGAGACTCGACCTCGGGCCAGGCAGCGCTCTATCACGTGGGTGCGACGGGCATCCCGATCATCAACGTCAACAACAACTGCTCGACTGGCTCCACCGCGCTCTTCATGGCCCGGCAGGCGATCGAGGCTGGGATCATCGATTGTGCTCTTGCCCTTGGCTTCGAGCAGATGCGGCCCGGTGCACTGGGCTCGATGTGGAATGATCGCCCGACCCCGATGGACAGGTTCGAGACCGTCGCCGAGTCGACGGGACATCCGGACACCGGAGCGCCCTTCGCAGCGCGCTTCTTCGGCTCGGCTGGCATGCAGTACGCGGAGACCTATGGGACTGATCCGAAGACCTTCGCCCAGATCGCGGTGAAAGCGCGCGCGCATGCGGCGAACAACCCGAACGCCGTGTTCCGGGAGCGGCTCAGCCTCGACGACGTCATGAATTCACCCCAGATCTACGGGATCCTCACGCGATACCAGTGCTGTCCGCCCACCTGCGGAGCAGCCGCGGCCATTCTCTGCAGCGACGACTTCGCGAAAGCCCACGGCCTCGATCGCTCGGTGAGCATCCTCGCTCAGGCCCTCACCACGGATCGCGGATCATCGTTCGAAGGAGACATGCGCAACGCCATCGGGTTCGACATGGCCCAGGCCGCCGCCGATGCCGTCTACGAGTCCGCCGGAGTCGCCCCCACTGACATCCCTGTCGTCGAACTCCACGACTGTTTCACCGCCAATGAACTGCTGTCCTACGAAGCACTCCGGCTGACACCCGCCGGGACAGCGGAGAAGTTCATCTGGGACGGCGACAACACCTACGGCGGGCGCGTCGTCACCAACCCTTCCGGTGGGCTGCTGTCCAAAGGCCATCCGATCGGGGCCACCGGGCTCGCCCAATGCGCCGAACTCACCTGGCAGCTCCGCGGACAAGCGACCGGACGGCAGGTTGAGGGCGCCAACCTTGCGCTGCAGCACAATCTCGGCCTCGGCGGCGCCTGCGTCGTCACTCTCTACGGCGCAAACAACTGAACCTCAGAAAGGAAGTGAGGCAACAATGAACACCATCACCGACCAACGCCTCCTTGGCAAAGTCGCCATCGTGACCGGCGCGGGCCGCGGCATCGGTCAAGCCACTGCGCTGAAACTCGCGAGGGAGGGAGCCCATGTCATCGTCAATGACCTCGACTCGGTGGCGGTCGACGAGACTGTCGCCGCGATCGGCGAGCACGGCGGCAGCGCCCTGGGCTTCGCCGCCAACGCAACCGACGCCGACTTCGGGGAGAAGATCGTCGCCTCGGCCGTCGATACCTACGGCGAGCTCGACATCATCGTCAACAACGCTGGGTACACCTGGGACACGGTCATCCAGAAGATGACCGACGAACAATGGGACGCAATCATAGACATCCACCTGCGGACACCCTTCCGGCTGCTCCGCGCGGCCCAACCATTCATCGCGAAGCGCGCCAAGGCCGAGATCGCCGCGGGTAACCCGATCACCCGCAAAGTCGTGAACATCTCCTCAGTTTCGGGCCTAGGCGGCAACGCCGGCCAGGCCAACTATTCGACCGCAAAAGCTGGGATCGTTGGATTCACCAAGACCATGGCCAAGGAGTGGGGCCGCTACAATGTGACCGTCAACGCCGTAGCCTTCGGCATGATCTCAACGCGACTCAACCAGGCGGTGGAGGTGGGTGTCACCAAGACCATCAACGTCGCCGGCAACGAGGTCAAAGTCGGTATACCGCAGGCTTCCAGCGATGCCTTCATGGCGCGTGTGCCGCTGGGTCGAGCGGGAACCGTCGAGGAGGGCGCCGGAGCGGTGTATCTGTTCTGTGCACCTGAGTCGTCCTACATCAGCGGGGAGATCCTGGTGTGCGGTGGCGGCTTTTTGATGTGAACGCACTGATCGGCAGCAATACATGAGCAGCAGTGTTCAGGCAACCACCGTTGGGGCGACCACAAAGCAACCGCGCCCGCCGCAACGCCGCATGAAGAATCGACGCGAGGTCATCATCAGCACAGCGTCGACTCTGTTCGTCGCGCGTGGATTCAGCAGGGTCACCATGCGCGACATCGCTGCCGAAATGGGGATCACCGACGCGGCGCTTTACCGCTACTTCCCCAATCAGCGAGCCATCCTCACCGCTGTCATGGACAGCAGCCTCGAGAAGTTTCTTGAAGGACTCCAAGGCATCGAACCCGACACCGTGCTCGTCGACGCACTCCGACGCCACGTCGAAGCGCCCGCCGGCACTTCATCCTTCGCTCTTCTTTGGCATCGCGACTCGAGACGACTCGACACTATCGAGCGCCGCCGCCTGGCAAAGAAGCTCGCTGACGTTGTCGAGTCCCTTGCAGTCATCATCAGAAAGTACACCGACCTCCCCGAGGAGATCGTCCAGTCACGCGCCTGGTGGTGCATCTCAGCGTCGTCCTCGATCTCGTACATACGCGTGCACCTCGATCCGGATCGGCTCAAGTCTCTCCTGGTCTCGTGCCTCTTTGTCGGCGTAACCAGCCCCATGAGGAAGGGGGCTCACTCCCAGGCTCTTCCTGACCGCAATCCCGGTTGGCCTGCCGTTGAAGGGAACCTCCTCCACGGCCGTGCCTCCCGACGCGAAGCAATCCTGGACAGTGCATCCGTGCTCTTCGCTGCTCGCGGCTACGAAAAGGTCAGCATGGAAGATTTGGCCTCCTCGATCGGCGTGTCTGCGGCAACCCTTTATGCCGACTTCCGAGGCAAGCACGAGGTGCTTTTCGCAACATTCGAACGCGGAAACACCTGGCTTCAGTTGCAGTTGAACTCGATTCTTCGCTCGACCAGGGACCCACGACTCGCGCTGCAAAGGATCATCACGGGCCACCGACAACTGGTCCAGGGGCGACCAGAGCACTGGGAAATCTACTTCCGCGAACTGCATCTCCTCCCTAGCGACTTAGACCGCGTCTCGCGCAGCCGCCACCAGGACTACTACGAAGAATGGGTACGCCTGCTCCGATTGGTTCGGCCTGAGATCGATAGAGAAGCCGCCTTCGTCTTGGTCCAGACGGTCCTGATAGGCCTAGCCGACCTTAGCCGGACACCGCGAATCGTCGCCGACGAGCAAGCCCTCTTCGACCTCGATCAGCTGTCGATGTGCGTGCTGATGACTGCTGGCGTGTAATCCACTTTCGAGATTCCGCCAAGAGGCCACGCCTGCTGCGCAGCGTCCCTTCCCGTCGGATGCTGCCTCGGACTGGTGCAGCTGGATCGCTGCTGCGGCTGGATTGTGGCCGATGACGACAGCCCCGCACGCGAAACCAGCGCCCCCATCGGCCACAAGCCCGCGCCGACTGTCAGGATCGGCCACAATCCGGCGAGGTTCAGGCGGGGAAACCCTCCCCGGATTCGGCCTTGGCTACCAGCCACGGCGTGGGCTCGAAACGCGGGCCGTAGCTGGCCGCGAGCTCGCGGGCACGGGCGACGAATCCCTTGAGGCCGCCTTCGTAGTTGGTCATGAAGGTGACCGCACCGCCGCTGATCGCGGGGAAGCCGATGCCCATGATCGAGCCGATGTTGGCCGCGGCCGCGGACTCGATGACGCCCTCCTCGAAGCACTTGGCGGTCTCCAGCGCCTCGGCGAACATCATCCGGTCCTTGATGTCCTGCAAGTCGATCTGCTTCTCGGCGACCGGGAACATCTCGGCCAGCCCCGGCCACAGCGAGCCGCGGTTGCCGTCCTCGTCGTAGGTGTAGAAGCCGGCCTTGCGCAGGCGTCCGGCCCGACCGGCGGCCAGCATCTTGTCCACGACGACGGAGCCGGGGTGGTCGCTCCAGGCGCCGGGCTCGGCGGCCTCGCGGGCGGCCTTGGCGATCTTGGCCATCAGCTCGAGGTTGAGCTCGTCGGACAGCTGCAGCACCGGCGCCGGGTAGCCGGCCTGGGTGGTGGCTCGCTCGATCGACCAGGGGGCGACGCCTTCGGCCAGCATCGCCATGCCCTCGTTGACCATGAAGCCGATCACCCGGGAGGTGTAGAAGCCGCGGCTGTCGTTGACCACGATCGGGATCTTCTTGATCTGCAGCACGTAGTCGATGGTCTTGGCCAGCGTGGCGTCGGAAGTGTTGGCGCCTCGGATGATCTCGACCAGCGGCATCTTGTCGACGGGGCTGAAGAAGTGGATGCCGATGAAGTCCTCCTGGCGCTCCACACCCTTGGCCAGCTCGGTGATCGGCAGCGTCGAGGTGTTGGAGCCCAGCAGCGCGTCAGCGTTGACGAGGTGCTGGATCTCGCCGTACACCTTCGCCTTCAGCGCCGGGTCCTCGAACACCGCCTCGATCACCGAGTCGCAGCCTTTGAGGTCCTCGGGGTTGTCGGTCGGGGTGATCCGGGCCAGCACCGCGTCGGCCTTCTCTTGGGTCGTCCGGCCACGCTCGACGGCCTTGGCCAGCAGTTTGGCCGAGTACGCCTTCCCGCGCTCGGCGGCTTCCATCGTCACGTCCTTGAGCACGACGTCGATCCCGGCCATCGCCGAGGAGTACGCGATGCCCGCACCCATCATCCCGGCACCGAGTACGCCGAGCTTGGTGGCCTGCCACTTGTCGTAGCCCTCCGGCCGTAGCGCGCCACCGTTGAGCGCCTGCAGGTCGAAGAAGAACGCCTGGATCATCGCCTTGGACACCCGGCCGGTGACCAGGCTCGCGAAATAGCGGCCCTCGATCTTCTCCGCGGACGCGAAGTCCACCTGGGCGCCCTCCACCGCCGCGGCGAGGATCGCCCTCGGGGCCGGGTAAGGCACGCCCTTGGACTGCTTGCGCAGGTTGGCCGGGACCGCGGGCAGGAACGCCGCGATCGACGGGCTGCTCGGGCTGCCGCCGGGGATCTTGTAGCCGGGCTTGTCCCACGGCTGTACGGCCGCGTCGGGGTTGTCCTTGTTCTCCAGGATCCAGGCCCTGGCCCGGCCCAGCAGCTGGTCGCCGGGGACGACCTCGTGGACCAGACCCTTGTCCAGCGCCTTCTGGCCGCGGAACCGGGTGCCCGTGGTGAGTACGTCGGCCACACCGGTGAGCAGGCCCAGCAGCCGGACCACCCGGACCACGCCACCGCCGCCGGGCAGCAGGCCCAGCGTGACCTCGGGCAGGCCGACCTCGGCAGTCTCGGCCAGGATCCGGTGATGGGTGGCCAGGCAGATCTCGTACCCGCCGCCCATCGCGGCGCCGTTGATCGCCGACACGACCGGGACACCCAGCGTCTCGGTCGTGCGCAGCATCGCCTTGAGCTCCGCGGTCTGATCGATGACGTCCCCGGCCTGGTCGGGGCCGATCGCGAGCAGGTTGTTCAGGTTGCCGCCGGCAAAGAAGGTCTTCTTCGCCGAGCGGATGATCACGCCGGGCACGGTGCCTGCGGCGACGTCCTGCGTCAGCCGGTCGAGCGCGGCGCGCATGCCCTCGACGTAGGCCTCGTTCATGGTGTTGGCGGACGCGTCCGGGTCGTCGAGCACGAGGTGCACGATGTTGTCGGCGTCCCGCTCGTAGCGGACGGCGCCGACACTGCTGATGGTTGAGCTGGATTCGGTCATGGCTTCGCTTTCGTATTTCGTGCCGTGGTCTCGTGCTGGGGTCCCGTGCTGTGCTCCCGTGCTGGGTCAGACGCGCTCGACGATGGTGGCGATGCCCATGCCGCCGCCGACACACAGGGTGGCCAGGCCCCGGCGCAGGTCGCGGCGCTCGAGCTCGTCGACGAGCGTGCCGAGGATCATCGCGCCGGTGGCGCCCAGCGGGTGGCCCATCGCGATCGCGCCGCCGTTGACGTTGACGATCTCGGGGTCGAGCCCGAGGTCCTGGGTGAACCGCATCGCGACGGCGGCGAACGCCTCGTTGATCTCGTAGAGGTCGATGTCCTCAGGAGTCAGCCCGGCCTTGGCCAGCGCCTTGCGTGCCGCGGGCGCGGGACCGGTGAGCATGATCGTCGGGTCGGCGCCGGACACCGCAGCGGACACGAACCGCGCCCGGGGGGTCAGGCCGAGGTCCTTGCCGACCTGCTCGCTGCCGATCGCGACCAGGGCCGCGCCGTCGACGATGCCGGAGCTGTTGCCGGCGTGGTGGACGTGGTCGATCTTCTCGACCCAGTGGTACTTCTCCAGCGCCACGAAGTCGAAGCCGCCCTGCTCCCCCATGGCGGCGAACGACGGCTTGAGACCCGCGAGACTCTCCACGGTCGTACCCGGGCGGATAAACTCGTCCTTCTCCAGGATCGTGACCCCGTTGAGGTCGCGCACCGGGATCACCGAGTTGTCGAAGTAGCCGTTTGCCTGGGCCTTCGCGGCTCGCGCTTGCGACTCGGCGGCGTACGCGTCGACGTCCTGGCGGCTCCAGCCCTCCAGCGTCGCGATCAGATCGGCGCCGATGCCTTGGGGTACGAAGCCGATGGTGAGCGCGGTAGCCGGATCGCAGGCGATCGCACCGCCGTCGCTACCGATCGGCACCCGCGACATCGACTCGACGCCGCCGGCGTAGATGAGGTCTTCCCAGCCGCCGCGGATCCTGGCCGCTGCCTGGTTGACCGCCT
Source organism: Nocardioidaceae bacterium (assembly GCA_047605165.1). Lineage (GTDB taxonomy): Bacteria > Actinomycetota > Actinomycetes > Propionibacteriales > Nocardioidaceae > SSC3. The sequence continues at coordinate 9,905 of JASGGG010000019.1, read as the reverse complement.
CCAGTCCCGAGGCGCAGAACCGGTTGAGCTGCACGCCCGAGGTGGTCTCGGGCAGGCCCGCCGCGAGCGCCGCGGTCTTGGCGATGTCACCGCCCTGGTCCCCGATCGGCGTGACGACGCCCAGCACCACGTCGTCGACGCGCTCGGTGTCCAGCGTCGGGTTGCGCGTACTCATCTCCTCGATCAGGCCGACGGCCAGGTCGACCGGCTTCACCGAGTGCAGCGAGCCGTCCTTCTTGCCCTTGCCGCGCGGGGTACGGATCGCGTCGTACACGAATGCTTCTGCCATGAGATCTTCCCAACTCGAGTGGTCCGGGGCCTGCCAGTGGTCCAGAGCCCGCCTAACCGTGACACTAATACTGTTAGTGTCGTCAGCCAAGGGCGGGCGCCGAGGTTGAGACACAGGCCACATGTACGCCGGGACCAAGGCTGAGACGGAGGTGCGGATGAGCGCGGAGCCAATGGCCGGGCCGACCACCGGGCCGACCAATGAGCTGATCACGCTCGACGAGCTCACCGAGCGGGTCGGGATCAGCGTGCGCAACGTTCGTTTCTACACCACCCGGGGCCTGATCCCGGCCCCGATCAAACGCGGCCGGTCCGGCTACTACACCCCCGACCACGTCGCGCGCCTAGGGCTGGTCAAGGAGTTGCAGGCACACGGCTTCACGCTCGCGGCAATCGAGACCTATCTGTCCCGGATCCCCGGCGACGCGAGCCCGGAGGAGATCGCGGTCCACCGGGTGACGTTGCAGCCCTGGCTGGTCGAGGACACCGTCGTGGTCGGCAAGGCCCAGCTGGAGAAGCGAACCGGCCGCCCGCTCACCGACGACGACGTTGCGAAGCTGGGCGCTGCCGGCGTACTCACTCCCGAGTCAGGCGGCAAGTACCTGCTCCGGCCAAGTCAGCTCGGATCGGCTCTCCCGCTGCTGGACATCGACGTGTCGCTGGAGATGCTGGTCGCCTGCCGCGACATCTACGCCCGGCATGGCCGCGCCGTCGCCGAGGAACTGCTGGGGGTGTTCCAGCGGCTGGTCTGGCCGGCCTACCGCGACGGCGACCTGCCCGCCGAGCAGCTCGTCCGGATGCTCGAGGCCTTCCAGCCCACCTCGGTCGCCGCGCTGGTCGAGGCCTTCACCCACGCCATGACCGAAGTACGCCGGGAGGCGGCGGCCAAGCGCGTGCGGTGACGCCGAGTTGGCCCAAGCTCACCTGGAGTCCGGAGCTTCCGTCGTACGCCTGCGACTGAGGCCGGCAGGCAACTCTCGCTGCGCCGGTTGGGTTGGCTGGATTGTGGCCGATGGCGACGGTCGCAGTCGGCGTGTCACTGCCGGCATCGGCCACAAACCGGCGATCAGTGTCGGGATCGGCCACAAACCGGCGGAGGCTAGCCCTGGACGACGGCGCCGGAGGCCAGCAGTGCGTCCACATCGGTGATTCCCCAAGCCAGTAAGGCCTCGCGGGTGTGTTCACCGGGCAGCGCCGGGGGCGCGCCGAGCGTCGCAGGCGTACGCGAGAAGCGCGGCGCGGGCGCGGGCTGCACCATGCCGTGGTGCTCGACGAAGACCTCGCGCTCCTTGATCTGCGGGTGTTCCAGCGCCTCGCTCAGCGGCAGGATCGGAACGACGCAGGCATCCGTGCCCTCGAAGACCTCCGCCCACTCGGCCCGGGTCTTCGTCGCGAAGATCGCGGTGAGCTCGGCGCGCAGCTTGTCGGAGTCCTGGGCGAGCGCCGGGTCGAGCCCGAGGATCGAGAACAGCTCGGCGAGGAACTGCGGCTCCAGCGGCGCCACCGAGACATGCTTGCCGTCGGCGGTCTGGTAGATCGAGTAGTTGGGCAGGCCGCCGTCGAGCATGTTCTTGCCTCGCTCCTCCACGGCGATGCCCTGTTGCGCATGCGACGCCCACATCAGGTTCAGGTGCGCGACCCCGTCGACGATCGCGGCGTCGACCACCTGGCCCTGTCCGCTCGTACGCGCCTGCGTCAGCACCGCCAGCAGGCCGATCACCAGATAGGTCGACCCGCCGCCGAAGTCACCGAGCAGGTTCTGCGGGAAGCTCGGCACCGCCGGGTCCTGCCCGCTGGCGTCGAGCGCGCCGGTGATCGCGATGTAGTTCAGGTCGTGTCCGGCCATCGACGCCCACGGCCCGGTTTGGCCCCAGCCGGTCATCCGGCCGTACACCAGCCTCGGATTGCGGGCCAGGCAGTCATCCGGGCCGAGTCCCAGCCGCTCGGTGACCCCCGGACGCATCCCCTCGATCAGGACGTCCGCCTGCTCGACCAGGCGCAGCACGGTCTCCACCCCGTCGGGGCTCTTCAGGTCGACCGCGACGTTGGGCCGGCCACGGTTGAGGTAGTCGAGCCTCGGGTCGCCCACGGTGAGACCGCCCCCGCCGGGCCGTTGCACCCGGATGACGTCGGCGCCGAGGTCGGCGAGGATCGTGGCCGCGTGCGGGCCCGGGCCGATGCCGGCGAGTTCGACGACCTGGACGCCGCGCAGCGGACCAGTGCCCTGACCGAGGGTGATTGCCATACCGGCATCATCCCAGCCGATTCGGCGTGACAGGCGCGGACTCCGGATTCCCGACCGCGCGCCATGTAGCACCCGGTGCTACCCTGAGGGTCATGACAACACAGCCGCAGATCAGCCAGCGCGACCTGCGCCTGCGGTCGAAGGAGATCATGGACGCCGTCGAGCACGGCGAGTCGTTCACGGTCACCCGCGACGGCCACCAGATCGGAGAGCTGATCCCGCTACGCCGCCGGCGTACTTTCCTCTCCCGCGAGGAGTTCCTGGCCGGACGCACGACGACGATCCCGGTCGACCCCGACCGATTCCGCGCGGACCTCGACGCTGCCGTCGACAACGGCCCCGACGACCCCTATGCCCGATGACCGGGCCCCCTGAGCACACCCGTGGTCTGGCCGACACCAACATCGTCATCTTGCGGGACTGGCTCGCTTCGGCCGATCTCCCCAGCCAGCTCGCGATCAGCGCGGTCACCCTAGCGGAACTGTCAGCTGGGCCTCATGCCGTCATCGGGGAGAGCCGTCGCGCGAAGGACGAACGCGCCCGCCGTACCGCCGTCCTGCAACGCGCCGAGAGCGAGTTCGACCCGCTGCCGTTCGACGCTCCGGCAGCTCGCCTCTACGGCCAACTGGCCAGCGCGGTCATCGCCCACGGACGTACACCACGTCGGCGCCACGCCGACCTCCAGATCGCGGCGACCGCGGCTGCGAACAAGCTGCCGCTCTACACCACCAATCCCGATGACTACGCGGGCCTCGGCGACCACCTCGTCGTTGTCCCGGTCCCCCGCCCGCCGCAAGCGCCGTAGCCAGCCCGTCCCGATTCGTCTGCGAACGCTGATCGAGATCATGCTGGCGCCTCGTTGTGATGTCTCGTTCCGTAGGAGAAGTCCGCGACTTCGGCTCCTCGCGTCCGGTCGGCGTCTCGATACGGTCCTCGGCTAGCGCCTCGGACCACTCGACGACCGGAAGCGGCTCGATACCCGCTCCTTCGTCAGCACTGCTCGACCACCCTCCGCTGATCGAGTGCCACGGCGAGGGACGAGCCCCGGTGTATCGAGATCTCGTCACAGCACCCGGCGGAGGAACTCGCGGGTACGGTCCTGGCGGGGGTTGGTGAAGATCTCGCCGGGTGGGCCTTGCTCCAGGATGCGGCCGCCGTCGAGGAAGCAGACCTTGGTGGACACGTCGCGGGCAAACGCCATCTCGTGGGTCGCCAGCACCATCGTGGTGTCGCTCTCGGCCAGCGACTTGAGGATCTCCAGCACCTCGCCGACCAGCTCGGGGTCGAGCGCCGAGGTCACCTCGTCGAGGAGCAGCAGCGCCGGATCGGTCGCCAGCGCGCGAACCACGGCGACCCGCTGTTGCTGGCCACCCGAGAGCCGGTCGGGGTGCACGTCGGCCTTGTCGGCCAGCCCGAAGCTGGTCAGCAGCTCGCGGGCGCGTTCCTCGGCTTCCCGGCGTGACCGGCTGTGTACGCGTACGGGCGCGAGCACGATGTTGTCGAGCACCGTCAGATGCGGGAAGAGGTTGTAGGCCTGGAACACCACCCCGACCCGTTTGCGCAGCGCGCGCAGGTCGACCCGCGGGTCGGTGATCTCCTCGCCGAAGAAGCGGATGGTGCCGTCGTCGGGCTGTTCGAGCAGGTTCAGGCAGCGCAGCAAGGTGGACTTGCCCGACCCCGACGAGCCGATCAGGCAGATCACGTCGTGCGGCTCGACGACGAGCGAGATGTCGTCGAGCACGACCTTGTCGCCGTACGCCTTGCGCAGGTTCTCGACCTCCAACACACTCGGCTGAGCGTCGACCGGCACGGTCATCGGGTCCGCCCCCATTCCCGCAGTCGCGCCCGCCGCTGCAGCCAGTCGACGAACCGGGCCAGTGGCACGGTCAGCGCGACGAAGAACAGGCCGGCGACCACCATCGGCGTGAAGTTGAAGGTGAAGTTCGTGGTGTCACTCGCGGTTCCGGTGATGTCGAAGAGCCCCACCACGACGACCAGCGCGGTGTCCTTCTGCAGCGAGATGAAGTCGTTGAGCAGCGGAGGAATCACCCGCCGGGTCGCCTGCGGCAGGATCACGTCGTACATGGTCTGGGCGTGCGAAAGACCCAGCGACTGCGCGGACGCGAGCTGGGAGGGATGCACCGAGTCGATGCCGGCGCGGAACACCTCGGCGACGTAGGCGCCGTAGGAGAGTACGAGTGCCACGATCGACCAGAACGTCAACGAGTTCGGCATCCCGGTCAACTGCAGGGCCGGCATCCCGAAGGCGAGCAGCATCACCACGAGGATCGTGGGCAGCCCGCGGAAGAGGTCGGTGTACACGACGGCGATCAGGCGCAGCGGGAACACCGCCGCGGCGGTCGTGGACCGGATCACCGCGACGATCACGCCCACGACCAGGATCAGCGGCTCGGCGATCAGGAAGATCTTGACGTTGAGCCAGAAGCCCTTCAACAGATCGGGCAGGACGGCTTTGGCGTCACTCCAAGACAGGAAGGTGGACTTGAACGTCGGCCAGCCCGGCGAGGTGACGACCACGGCATAGAGCACCCCGAACACCACGAGCGCCGCGATGACGGCGACGGTCGCCGACCGCAGTCGCAGCTTGCGAGCCAGCGCCTCGCGCTCGAGCTGCCGCTCGCTCTTGACCCAGCTCACCGGCGTACCCCGTTGTCGTCTAGCCTGCTGCCGCTGTCTCCTGGCCCGTCACTGCAGGACCGGGACCTTGACAGTGTCGGAGAGCCACTTCTTCTCGATGTCGGCCAGCTCGCCGCTGTCCTTCATCTCGCCGAGCGCGTCGTTGACGCAGGCGACCAGCGGGTTGCCCTTCTCCAACAGCATGCCGAACTGCTCCTGCTCGCCGGTCTCGGGCTGGAACTGGCCGACGATCGTGCCCTTCGGGATCTCCACGGCCGTGATGTAGAAGGCGGTCGGCAGGTCGGCGAGGATCGCGTCGACCTGGTCGTTGGTCAGCGCCTGCTTGGCAGCGTTGGTGTTCTGGAAGACCAGCGGGTCCGTGTCGGGCTGGATCACGTCGCGGATCGCGGTCAGCGAGGTGGTGCCGGTCTGCGCGCCGAGCCGGAGACCCTTGAGGTCGGCGAGGCTCGTTGCCGTGGCCGCATCGGAGCCCTTGAGCGCGATGACGGCCTGGGCAGCGGAGTAGTAGCCGTCGGAGAAGTCCACGACCTTCGCGCGCGCGGCGGTGATCGAGATCTGGTTGATGTCGAAGTCGAAGTTCTTCGCACCAGGCTTGAACGAGTTGTTGAACCGCACCTTGACCCACGTGACCTGGCTCGGCTCGTACCCGAGCTGCTGGGCGACGGCGTACGCGACAGCCGACTCGAAGCCCTTGCCGTTGCTCGGGTCGTCGTCGACGAACCAGGGCTCGTACGCCGGCGAGTCGGTCGCGATCGTCAGCGTGTCCTCGGTGACGGTCGGGCAGTTCTGCGGAGTGTCGCTGCCCGAGGACGTCTGGGTCGAGTTGTCGGTCGCGGTGCCGCCGTCGCTCTGTGGCGCGCAGGCCATGGCGAAGAGCAGCAGCGGAACGGCAGCGAGGGCGATCGGACGAAGGCGCATGGGCTGATCGTAGTGGTGGTTACACAGAATCCGGCCACCGCGTGGCTACTCTCGAACGGTGAACCGCGCACCCGCCCTCGTACTCCTGGCCGCTGCGGTGGCCGCCCTCGCCACCGGCTGTTCGTCGGACGGCAGCACGCCGGACGCGTCGGCCTCCAGCAGTCCGCCGGTGGTGACCCCGACGACCGCATCTCCGAGTGAGACTCCGACACTCACCGAGTCGTCGTCACCCAGCCCGACGCTGACGCCCACGGGATCCACCACTGGGTCCGCCACGCCGACGACCAGTCCCACGACCACTCCGAAGCTGCTGGACTTCAGCTCGCTGAACAACAACAGCGGCGCGTTCGTGACCGGGCCGAAGGACATCGACCAGATCTCGACGGCACCCGCGGACTTCAGGGCGTTCGTACTCAAGCTCGCCGCCAAGGCCAACAAGACCGGCAAGCAGTGCCCGGACGCCGCGCACGGTGTCGGCATCGACATGGTGCGCACCGACGGGTTCGCGGTCGGCGGGGTCAACGACTGCGGCGGCTACCGGGCGCTGTGGGCCAAGGTCGACGGCACCTGGAAGGAGATCATCGGCACCCAGGACGAGTGGGACTGCGGTCCGCTGCGTAAGTACAAGGTCCCCTCGGTGCTGGTCAACGGTCGCTGCTACGACTACGACGGCGACCAGGAGGAGCACAAGTACCAGCAACCGTAGGAGCGGCCGATGCTGGAGATCCGCCGGGCGGACGACCGTTTCGTCACCGACCATGGGGACGGCGTGGTGTCGCGGCACTCGTTCTCGTTCGGCGTCCACTACGACCCGGGCAACATCGGGTTCGGACAGTTGGTGTGCCACAACGACGACACGCTGCAACCGCACGCCGGCTACCCCGACCATCCGCACCGCGACCTGGAGATCGTGACGTGGGTCCTCGAAGGGGAGCTGCATCATCGAGACTCCGCGGGCGCGTCCGGCGTCGTGCGAGCCGGGCAGGCGCAGCACGTCTCGGCGGGATCCGGAGTGCTCCACCAGGAGTACGCCGGTGACGGGGTCACCCGGTTCGTGCAGATGTGGGTGCGTCCGGACGAGCCCGGCCTGGCTCCCTCGTACGCACAGGCCGACGTGCCGGAGGGGGAGGGCTGGGTGCCGATCGCCGGCGACACAGACGCGCTGCTGCGGACACGAAGCAGCCGCGCCGCTCTGCGAGCGGCACGGCTGCTCCCCGGGGATGAGGCGGTGCTGGAGTCAGCACCGTTCGTGCATGTCTACGTCTGTGCGGGTCGAGTCACGCTGCCGGACGGTCAGGCGCTCGACGCCGGCGATGTCGTACGCGTCGTCGACGACGGGCTCACCCTGACCGGCGAGGGCCAGCTGCTGGCCTGGGTGATGCGTTGAGGTCTCGAGACGCCGACCGGACACGAGGCACCGAAGTCGAGAACTTCTCTGACAGATCCCGGCTACCAGGCCGCGTGGGCCCCGCCCGACTGCTGGCCCTCGATCCGCTCACCGGACATCAGGCTGGCGACGTAGGCACCGGTGCCGAACGCCCAGAGCAGGGCTGGTGAGAGTCCGAGGGCAAACACCCGGTCGTCGACCATCGCGAGTGCAACGGCGCCGAGCGCCATGATCGCGGCGACGGCTACTCCGATGTGACGCTCCTGCTTGAGCGCGAACATCGTCAGCACGACGGCCAGCGCCGCGAGCAGGACCGCCTGGTAGTGCCCGAGCGCGGCGTAGGCCATCGCCTCGATGATGCCCACGATCGTGCCGATCGCCAGCAGAGTGTCGCCGAGGCTGATGTAGCCGTCCTCGGTCTCCCGCGCATGCCGGGCGAGCAGCACGCTGAGGATCAGGCAGCCGGTCATGGTGGCCAGCGCGAACAGGCTCAGGGCGGCGACCCAGCGGTCGTCGCTCGTACACGAGCCACTGCTGAAGAAGTTGGGGCAACTGCCCGAATGGGCCAGTGCGAGGCGGTATCCGACGCCGACGACCAATCCGATGACCAGACTGGCCAGACCCAAACCGAAGGTGCGGTTCACGAGCTCTCCCTTTGCTCGACCCCCCGGATGGTGCGCTCCCCAGCGCTTGACACGTCCACCTTAGCCAAGAATCGGATAAACGGTGCAAAATCTGTCTAACCGGATTTCGAGCTAGTCATTCCGGGCTATCGGCTGCGGCTCCGGCCTGACACGGAAGGCCATCACGGAATGAGTACGCCCGGGTTGAGCACCCCCAAAGGATCCAGCCCTTGCTCGACCGCGCCACGCTTAGTCGAGGTGACGGAAGGCTGGCCACAACTGCCGCCAGGACTTGACCGGCTCGCGGCACACGGTCAGCGGCTCGCCCTGCTCCTCGTTGTCCACGCCGACGCCGTTGTCGAGTTCGCCCACGACCCCGCACGACGCGAACAGCGCCGACGTCCGCTCCCCCTGCGCGCCGACGATCAGCACCGTCCGAGCGTCAGTAGGTGGAGCCGTCAGCTCCCACAGGGCGTTGTGGCCGCTGACCACGGGCGGCAGGCTGACGCCGAAGCGGGCGAGTGCGCCCGCCTCGCCGTAGTTGCTCGTCACGATCACATCGACGTCGGCGGCGTGCGCCGCGCGGGCGACCTGTTCGGCATAGCGCTCCCAGCCGACCTGATCCGCGGACGCCGAGTTGACCGCGGCAAGACCGCTCGCCCCGAACCAGGTGACCGGCAGCAACGGCAGCGAGGTCACCGCACAGCCCACCGCGTTGATCGCGAGCAGGAGGGACACGACGACGCGGCGCGTGAATGTGCGCGCCCACTCCGCGATCGGCGGGGCACCGACCGCGACAAGCGTCCCGAGCACGCCGGCCGTGTAGTAGAACTGGGTGCCCGCCGTGAAGACGAAAGCGACAACGACGACCCACACGATCGCGAGCCACCGCAGGGATCGCCACGCGGGCCTGCGGAACAGCGCGACGAGGGCGACCGCCCAGAACACAGCGAGCACCGGCCCGACCAGCAACACCAGGAAGGGCCACATCATGACCCGCACCTCGCCGGCGTTCTCCTCGCCAAGTGCCGCACCCATGGCCAGCTGTGGCCAGCCGTGGGTGGCCTGGTACACAAGGCTCGGCAGTGCGAGGACGACGGCCGCGACACCTCCCGCATAGAGCCAGTGCGAACGGAACCATCTGCGCGGACCGCATCCGGCCAGTCCCACGGCGATGCCCGCCAGCAGGACGAGCACGAGGAGCTTGTTGAACGTGCTCGCACCGACGATCGCGCCCGCGGCGACCCACCAGCGGCCATCGCCGCGCAGCACGGCGCGCATCGCGCAGAGCAGCGCTGCCGGCCACACGACCAGATCGAGACTCGCGGTGAGCAGCACGTGACCGAACAGGAGCGTCATGGTGGCACCGGCCATGCCCCAGACCGTGAACGCCTGAGCGAGGCGTGCGCCGCCCACCTCGCGGGTGATCGCGGCAAGCAGCGGCAGGGACGCCACGGCGCACACGAGCGCGACCATGCGCAGCGCCACGACAGAGTCGCCGAACACGGCAGTCGCGGCATGGGCGAGAAGGGGCGTCAGGGGTGGCTGATCGGTGTATCCCCACGCCGGAGGGAGCATCCGGAAGTAGAGCTCGTCGCGGTGGTAGCCGTAGGCCGGGGAGAGCAGCGCGAGGACGCCGGCGAGCGTACCCATCGCCCCCACGACGTGGGTGGTGGCGTAACGCGGAAGCGCTGCAGGCATGGGCTCACCCCAGCGGGCCCCGTGCATCTGCGTCACGCCTCACACTGTGGCAGATGCCGCCTCTCCATATCCGCTTCACGCCACC
>JASGGG010000018.1:0-41657 GCA_047605165.1 Nocardioidaceae bacterium | reverse complement strand
CACATGCCAACAACGATCAACATCGGCCGTTACCCGTGACAACGTTCCCCTGGTATTACTAGTTAGGGACGTTTGTGCAGGTCAGCAACCCGGCGATCCTTCGGGATCGCGCCATGGTGGCCGAAGATTCTGCGAATCTTCGACTCAGAGGCCTGTTACGGTCGTGCGTCGAAGGGCGTGCCAGGGATCGACTCAGGCGACGAGCCGGAGTGCCTGCGCCGACTGGCCAATCCGGACAGTCTGCCCCCACGCCAGCGTGAGGGCGTCGGCCTCGATCCCGTCGCCGAAAGCGACGAGCCGGTCGGACTTGATGGTCAGAGCCAATTCGGTCTCTGTGAGCTCGCCCTCGGTCAGCGTCGTCCCGGTGGCCGGCGAGGGCCAGGCCTCGCGCACGAACCAGACCAGCCGGTGCGCGCTCGGCGAAGGCAACGCGAGCCCGCTGTGGCGTTCCAGCGCCACGGATCGGCACCAGCCGGTGGCGCCGGTTCCGGTCGCGACGATTACGCCGGACGATGCCTGCGCCTCACCGCTACCGTCGGGAGTGTGCAGGTCGTAGCGCGCGGTCTGGTGACTCGGGTGCCCGACGAAGATCTCGTTCAAGGCCACCAGGCGCTGCCCGTCATCCAGACGGGCTTCGACCATCGTGCGCTCATCAACTTGGCCGGTTGCCCGTAGCAGGTCGCCGACATCACCGGCGGCGTGAGTGACGAGCACGCCCGCGTTCCGGTCGGGCTCTGGGTCGATTCCGATCACGGGTTGTCCGTCGAGGTACTTGGCAACGTTCGCGACTAAGCCATCCTGTCCCACGACCATGACGACGTCGTCGGGGGAGAACAGGAAGCGCGCTACGTCCGCCCGCTCCACGGTGCCACGCCGCCAATCCACCGGGATGGCCGCTGCGGCTGTCTCGATCGCCTGATGGGTCAGCCGATGTCGTTCCTGGAGCTCCGCGATGTCGCGGCCGCGGGTGCTGAGGAAGAACGCTGCCTGGCCAGGGGTGCCGTGCGTGGCGAGCATCTCGTCGTACTCCGTGCGACGAGTCACGATGACCACCCGGGGCGTCAGGCTCATGCCGTCACCTTGCCAGCCCCCAGCTGCGCCAGAGCCTTGCTGACCAGGTCGGGGCTCAGCACGAGCGTCTCGATCTGGGGCAGGTTGGCAGCGAGCTCCTTGACAGCGAGCGCCAGCAAGACGGTCTCCGACACGTCACGGTACGCGCCGACTCGGGCCGCTTCTGCATCGCCTTGCGCTGCGCCGGCGAGCCGGGTGCCTTCAGCCCGTGCCTCGGCCAAGGTGACCGTTCGCCGGGCCTCGGCCTCGGTTGCCACTGCGCCGGCGGCGGCGTTCTCCTTGGCCTCGCGGCGAGCGTTGGCTCCTCGCTGGGCGACGAGCTGTTCCTCGCGGCGGGCCAGCTCGATCTGGGTCTGCAGCTCGTTCTCACCGATCGCCCGCTCGCGCTCGACGGCGACCGCGCGCCGCTCGAAGGTCGCCTTGTCGGCATCCTGCTGGACCTGCTCGCGGGTTGGGGTCCGCAGCGCCTTCTCGACCTCGGGCTCGGGTCGCACGGCGACCACTCGTACGCCGACCACGGCGATGCCGGTCTCGGCCAGTCGAGCGTCGCTTGCCAGGCCTTCGGCGATCACTGTGCGGATCGGGCCTACGCCGCCACCCATCGCGGTCGTGAGGTCCACCGTGGCCAGCAGGTCGATCGCGTACTGCTGTGCCGACTCCGTCAGCAAGCCCGCGACCTGGTCGAGCGGAGTGCTGCGCCAGAGCCCCGTGCCCGGATCGATCGAGAAGTCGATGCGTCCAGCCGCGGTGGAGGGGTCGGTCACTCTGAACGTGATCGTGGCCTGCACCGTGACGTCCTGGAAGTCACTGGTGCGCGCGTGGAACATCAACGGCAGTTCACGGTCGTCGACCGGGACCTCATTGAGCACCGCGCTGAGTGGACGGAACCAGAACGAGGCGCCGACACCGGCGCGGATCGTCTTTCCGTTGCGGATCTGTTCTACGTGGGTCGTGCGTGACCCGCGCAAGTGACGGAACAGTGGGTAGCGGGCGATGTCAGCCATCGGGATCTCCTTACTACTTATTAATGTCACTCTGACGATAAGCCTTTCGAGCACTAATCGTCAAGATGACATAAAGTCGCTAGGGTGGAGTCATGCCTGATGACGCGATGGAGTACTCGCCGGTCGCGGTGACGGTCGACCTCGTCGTTCTGACCGTGCGCCAGGAGAAGTTCCAGGTGCTTGCCATCCGCCGTGGTGAGGAGCCGTTCCTGGGCCGGTGGGCGCTTCCGGGTGGGTTCCTTCGGCCTGACGAGGACTTGGAGGTGGCGGCTGGGCGAGAGCTGGAGGAGGAGACGTCGCTGCCGTCCGACCAGGTCCATCTCGAGCAGCTCGCGACGTACGGCGCGGCAGACCGCGACCCACGGATGCGGACGGTGACGGTGGCCTACATCGCGCTCGCGCCTGACCTGCCGGCACCGACCGCGGGAACTGACGCAGCTGACGCGCAGTGGCGACCGGTCGAGGACGTCCTGAGTGAGGGCGACCTCGCCTTCGACCACGCGCGGATCCTGCGTGACGGCGTTGAGCGTGCACGCGCGAAACTCGAGTACACCCCGCTGGCGGCGGCGTTTTGCCCGCCCGAATTCACGATTAGCGAGCTACGCCGCATTTACGAGGTGGTCTGGGGGACTCAGCTTGATTCCCGGAACTTCCACCGTAAGGTCACCAAGACCGAAGGCTTCGTCCAAGAGACGGCCGACACCACCACCAGGGATGGAGGTCGTCCTGCGCGTCTCTACCGAGTTGGGCAGGCGACGACGCTTCACCCGCCTCTGCTGCGGTGACTCGACCGGGCCGGCGGTCTCAACTCGACTGCTTGTCCGTGGATGCCTTCTACGCAGGCCGGTAGCCAGCACGGCCGCAGCCATGCCGGACGCCGCCGCGCGCGTCTTGTCCTCGGTGGTCGGCCAAAGGTGTGCGTGAGGACTACGCCATACGGATCGCCCGCGACTGGAACGTCAAGGCCAGGGGCGTCGGACTGGATCGAGCCCACCTGTCGCCGACGGCTCTGGTCGTACCCTTGGCTGCCTATCGCGCCGCGTATGAGCAGCCGACCGGGTGCCCGAGGCCACCTAAGCGGCGGGGTCGCGAGGCGTTTGCCGACGATGGGTACGCCGTCAGAGTTCACCACCGCTCGGTGCTCTAGTCGCCCGCCCGTCCGGCGCGCCAGTAGCCGGTGGTGTGCCGGTCGTGCCGGCGTACGCCATGCTGTTGAGCCCAGGAGCGGGCCGGCTTGAGTAGGCGCTGCTCGCCGGCGACCCAGAGGTACGTCCGAGCGCCGGACGGAGGGACGGTCGAGTCGAGGAATCCTTCGAGGAGTGAGACCGGGTCGCCGGTGCGGTGCAACCAGGAGAGCTGGATCCCTTCGGGTGCCTCGATCGGCTGTTCCTCGGTGGCATCGTGGACGAGGATCCCGATCCGGCCGATGGCGGTGCGGGGCAGCTCGCCCGCCGACCGGGCGATCGCGGGTAGCGCCGTCTCGTCGCCGGCGAAGACGTAGTAGTCGTACTCGTCGGGAACGATCAGGCCCCGTGGCGGGCCGGCGATCCAGACCGATGACCCGAGCTGGACGGTCGCGGCCCAGCTGGACGCCAGCCCACCGTCGTGCAGGACGAAGTCGATGTCCAGCTCGCCCGCCCCGGCGTCATACCGGCGCACGGTGTACTCCCGCGACACCGGAAGCGGCCGCGGCCAGACCAGCTTGTCGCCGTCCTGCTCGGGCAGCCGGAGTTCACCATCGGGCTCGCCGTCAGGGTCGGGGAAGAGGATCTTGACGTGTTCGTCGGGCGAATGACTCTCGAAGCCGGCGAGTCCGGGGCCACCGAAGGTGAGGCGCAGCATCCGCGGCGTCACGGCATCCCGGCGCAGGACCTCGACTCGACGGATGCGGTTCGGGTACTCCTTGAGCCAAGGCCCGTCGGCAGACCGCGCTGTCATCGTGTCGCTCCTCTCGAGCTCGGCTCAGCCGACGATGCCGTAGAGGCGGTCACCCGCGTCGCCGAGCCCGGGCACGATGTAGCCCTTGTCGTTGAGGCGCTCGTCCAGCGCTGCCGTGACGACCGTCACCGGAACGTCGACCTGGGTCAGGCCCGCTTCCAGATTCGCACAGCCTTCTGGAGCGCTCAGCAGGGTGATGGCGGTGATGTCGTCCGCGCCGCGGTCGACCAGGAAGCGGATCGCCGCCGCCAGGGTGCCACCGGTGGCGAGCATCGGGTCGAGCAGGTAGCACTGCCGGCCGGACAGGTCCTCGGGCAGCCGTTCCGCGTACGTCGACGCCTCCAGGGTGTCCTCGTTGCGCACCATGCCGAGGAAGCCGACCTCGGCCGTCGGCAGCAGCCGCATCATCCCGTCGAGCATGCCGAGACCCGCGCGCAGGATGGGTACGACGAGGGGTCGTGGCTGCGCCAGCTTGACGCCGCTCGCCGCGGCAACCGGTGTCTGCACGGTGACCGCGTCGACGCGTACGTCGCGCGTGGCCTCGTACGCCAGCAAGGTCACCAGCTCGTCGGCAAGCCTTCGGAACGTGGGGGAGTCGGTGCCCTGGTCGCGCAGCACGGTGAGCTTGTGGGCGATGAGCGGATGGTCGACGACGTGAAGGCGCATGAGCGTAACGCTAGCCAATGCGGGGTGGTGTGATCCCCGTGGCTCTGTCACGCTAAGCACCGGACTTGTGCCCTGGCGGAGAATACGAGCAGAGAAGGACGGAGGCCCCTCGATGTCGGCAGACTCCGACGCCAACACGGCAGGCGTCGACTTCGCCGTGGTCGCCTATCGCGAAGAGGGAGTCTGGCAGATCGCCGTGCTGCCGCATGAGCGTGTCGGTGACCTCGACGAGCTCACCGACGAGCTGCGTCGCTACCCCGGGGATTTCGGCTCGCTGGCGTTCATCTCGATCGACGAGGATTTCTTCCTGCTGGCCCGGGTGGCCGGGGCCAACGTACGCCTGCTGCTGTCGGACGTGACCGCGGCAAGCGAGTGGCCCATCGCGCGGGATGTCATCGACGAACTCGACCTGCCGATGCCCGACGACGACGACGATCCCGCGCCGGCAGGGGACCTGGGCATCCTGGCCGACCTCGGCGTCGACGCGATGGAGATGGGCGCGATGCTCGACGACCTCGACGCCTACCCCGACGAGCTCCTCTCCGATATCGCCGGCCGCATCGGCATCGGCCGGCAGTTCGACGAGCTGGTCGCGCTGCCGACGTCTTGAGCGCCAGCGAGCGGAGCGAGTAGATGCGGGCCGCGGACTCCTTTCCCGATCACCGCACCGCGGCGCGGCTGAGTGGCGGTGGCCGGCGCTGGCTTGGCTGTGCTGACCACAATGTCATTGGTTTCGGAGACGGGACCCTTGCATGAGCGACTGGAACTCGCCGATGCGTGAGGCACTCGCTGAGGCGCGACGTGCTCCGGCTGCCGGTGACGTGCCGATCGGCGCGGTCGTGCTGAATCTCGCGGGCGAGATCGTCGGCCGGGGCCACAACGTTCGCGAAGCTGTCGCCGACCCGACCGGGCACGCCGAGGTGATCGCGCTACGCGAGGCAGCGGCCGTTACCGGGGAGTGGCGGCTGACCGGCTGCACGCTCGTCGTGACCCTCGAGCCGTGCACGATGTGCGCGGGAGCGCTCGTGCTGGCGCGGGTCGACCGACTGGTCTTCGGTGCGTACGACGAGAAGGCCGGGGCGGTCGGGTCGCTGTGGGACGTCGTACGCGATCGCCGGCTCAACCACCGCCCCGAGGTCGTTTCCGGCGTACTCGAAGACGAGTGCGGCGACCTGTTGCTGGAGTTCTTCGCGGCCCAGCGGGACCGGCGTCCGATTTAGAGCCCGGGCGACGGTTCGGGTAGCCTTCTCGGCGGTGGCGTGTCCGAGCGGCCTAAGGAGCACGCCTCGAAAGCGTGTGTGGGGGTAACTCCACCGTGGGTTCAAATCCCACCGCCACCGCCAGCTGACACACCGATACGAGTCGTCCGTCTCAGCGGGACATATCCGTCCCGTTCAGACGGACGACCTCCGTTGAGCCGCAAGAGCAAGCGAGGTGACCAACCCAGATGGGCGTGATCCTGCTCGTCCGCCACGGACAAGCATCCTTCGGCACCGACGACTACGACCGGCTGTCGGAGGAGGGCGTCGAGCAGTCGCGCATTCTCGGCGATGAACTGCGCTCGCGCCGCATCGAGCCGGCCGTGGTCGTACGCGGTGACATGGTGCGGCACCGGCAGACCGCCGAGGGCGCGGGCTACGGGGACGCCGACGTCGACGCGGACTGGAACGAGTTCGACCATCTCAAGGTTCTCGCCGCGCACACGCCGCCCGATTCGTCGGAGGCCCCTACCGAGCGGCGGGCCTTCCAGGCGTGGTTCGAGGAGGGTACGAAGCGCTGGATGAGCGGCGACTTCGACACGGAGTACGAGGAGTCCTACGCCGCGTTCACGACCAGGGTCGCCGATGCGCTCGACCGTGTCGTTCAGCGCATCGCGTCCAACGAGACCGCAGTCGCGTTCACCAGCGGTGGTGTCATCGCGGCCGTCGCCTGCAGGCTCCTCGGGGCCGACTCGGGCATCTGGCAGAGCCTTAACCGGGTCACCGTGAACGGGAGCATCACCAAGCTCGTGGTCGGTCGCGGTGGTGTGACGCTCGTGTCGTTCAACGATCACGTCCACCTCGAGCCCGGCCACGTCACCTATCGCTAGCCCCGCCATTCACCCGAACCCGAGGAACCCGATGCCCGACGAGCTCGTCCACTACACCGTTGCCGACCACGTCGCCCACCTCGTACTCGACTCACCGCACAACAAGAACGCGCTGTCCCGCCAACTCGTGACCGAGCTGACCGAGTGCCTGCGCCGGGCCGAGGCGGACGACGATGTCAGGGCGATCGTGATCGGAGCAGAGGGCAACGTGTTCTGCTCGGGAGCGGACCTCTCGGAGATGTCCGCCGGACCCGAGGACGCGCCCCGCGCGATGATCGCTCTCTTCCGCACGATCGTGGGCAACGCCAAACCGGTGGTGGCCAGCGTCCAGGGCGCGGTCCGTGCGGGCGGCATCGGCATCGTGGGCTCCTGTGACATCGCGGTAGTGGCCGATCACGCGACCTTCGCGCTGACCGAGGTACGACTCGGGCTGGCTCCGGCGGCCATCTCCCTGGTGCTGCTTCCCCGGATGGCTCCCCGGGCGGTCAGCTCGACGTTCCTCACCGGCTCCACCTTCACCGGAGCGCAGGCCGTCGAGTACGGGCTGGCGACGGCCGCGGTACCCGCCACCGACCTCGACGCCGAGGTCGCCGCGATCTGCGGCGAGCTGGCCAAAGGCAACCCGCAGGGCATGCGCGAGACCAAGCGCCTGGTCAACGCTGACTTGCTCGAGCGCCTCGCGGCCGGCACCGATGCAATGGCGTCGCTGTCGGCGAGCCTGTTCGCCAGCGACGCGGCTCGCGAGGCGATGCAGGCGTTCCTCAAACGTCGCAAGGGCTGACTTCGGCGCCCGGCGGGCTGGACTGTGGCCGATGGCGACGGGCCTGCCCGGCGTGTCGTCGTCGCGATCGGCCACAATCCGGCGTGGCCGCGCCCCGAGCAAGAAGGTCGAGCGGCTTCTCGGCCAGCCGCGAGATTCCCGGCGAATCGGGAGGCGGGCGCGGGTAGACTTGAACGTTCGTCCACGCAAAGACCATTCCGAGGAGCGCACCCTTCGTGACTGCGAATCCGGCGACGTCCCCCGACGACGTGCTCCGGCGCGAGATCGCGCACGAGCAGGAATTCGTCGACAAGGTGTACGTCCAGCTCGAGACCTCCACCCGCAGCGCCGAGGCGCTGGCCCGGGAGGGGCACGGCCGCGGCCGGCTCGGCCACGAGGGTGGCTTGGTCGAGCGGGACGCGATGGTGTTCCAAGCGGCCAAGCGCATCGCCACGCTCAACGCCGCTCACGAGGGCCTCGTCTTCGGCCGCCTCGACCTCCTCGACCCCGACGAGGATCCCCGCTACATCGGCCGCATCGGCCTCCGCGACGAGAACCGCGACACCCTGCTGATCGACTGGCGCGCCCCGGCCGCCGCCGTCTTCTACCAGGCCACACCCACAGAGCCGCAGGGCGTCGTACGCCGTCGCGTGCTCCGCTCGTCGGGCAAGAAGGTCATCGGGGTCGAGGACGACCTGCTCGATGCCGAGGCCGACACCGACCTGCCGATCGTCGGCGAGGGCGCGCTGATGGCACAGCTGTCGCGGGCACGGGACCGGTCGATGCACTCGATCGTGGCCACCATCCAGGCCGAGCAGGACCGCGCGATCCGCGCACCCGCCAAGGGCGTGGTCTCGATCTCGGGTGGCCCGGGCACCGGCAAGACCGTCGTCGCACTCCACCGCGCTGCGTACCTCCTCTACACCGACCGCGCCCGCTACGAGCGTGGCGGCGTCCTGGTCGTCGGTCCCTCCGGCGTGTTCATGCGCTACATCGAGCGGGTGCTGCCGTCACTCGGCGAGACCGCGGTCGCGCTCCGGTCGCTCGGCGAGGTCGTCGACGGCATCCGGGCCAACCGTCACGACGACGGCCCGACCGCCGACCTCAAGGGCTCCGCGCGGATGGCCGAAGTGCTCAAGCGGCTGGTACGCCGCCAGGTGCCGGGCGCGCCACGAGAGTTCCGCGTCTTCTTCCGCGACGAGAATCTCCTGCTGGGACAGGGCGATCTGCGCCACCTGCGTCGTCAGCTGCTGAGCCACGGCAAGCACAACCGGCAACTCGGCCGGGTGGCCGACGCGCTCATCGACGCACTGTGGGCGAAGGTAGGTGGCGAACGCGCGCTCGACCGAGGCCGCGACGACTTCGGCGACACGCTGCGCGACGACATCGACTTCCTGGAGTTCGCGCACGCCTGGTGGCCGCCGCTCGACGCCACCGACGTGCTCGGCTGGCTGCGCGACGAGGAGCTGCTGGCGGCCGTCGGCGAACAGCTCTACAGCGGTCAGGACCAGGCGCTGCTGACCAAGTCGTGGCTCTCCGCGTCCGTCGGCGACACTGTCGACTGGTCGATCGAGGACGTCGCCCTTCTCGACGAAATCCGTTACCTCATTGGAGATCCGCCGGAGAAGGAGGTCGACGACGACCCGCTCGCCTGGCTGGTCTCCGACGAGCTGCCGGAGCTCTCCACGGTCAGCGATCGCGTCTTCGGCACGCAACGCACCACTCAGCGGATCGAGGACGACGGGTACGCCCACGTCCTGGTCGACGAGGCACAGGATCTCTCGCCGATGCAGTGGCGGATGGTCGGGCGTCGCGGGACTGTCGCTACCTGGACCGTTGTCGGCGACCCAGCCCAGTCGTCCTGGCCCGTACCCGCCGAGTCCGCCGATGCCCGCGAGGCCGCCCTCGCCGGCAAGCCCCGACACGACTTCCACCTCTCGAAGAACTACCGCAACAGCTCGGAGATCTTCGAGTACGCCGCCGCCTATGCCGAGCGCGTCGGTCTCGACGCCGACCTGCCCCAGGCGGTGCGAGAGACCGGGATCCAGCCCGAGGGCCGTGTCGTGGACGACCTCGGCTCGGGCCTGCGTACTGCGGTGACTGAGCTGCTCGGCCAGGTCGGCGGCACGGTCGGCGTGGTCGTACCCGCCTGGCGTCGCTCCACCATCGAGTCCTGGCTGGCGTCCTGGCCCGAGCTTGCCGACGCACTCGAGGGCGGCGACAACGCCCGACTCGTCGTCCTCACCGGCCTGGAGACCAAGGGCCTGGAGTTCGACGGCATCGTCGTGGTCGAGCCGATCGAGATCGAGACCGAGTCCTCCACCGGCCGGGCCACCCTCTATGTCGTCCTCACCCGAGCCACCCAGAGACTCATCCTCATCTCCCGTACTTGACCCGCGATTCGTCTGCGATCTTGCGTCTGTTCCACGCGGAGCAGTCGCAGACGAATCGGGAGAGTCGGGTTGGTAGCGTCTGGGCATGACTCGCCCGGTTCCTGATGCCTCTCTTGCCCTGCAGCAGCTGCAGGAGCATGGGGCCTGGGCGGTCATCCGGCTGCAGGACTCGCCGACGGTGACGTTGGTGGCTGGCAGTCCGGATCATTTCGATCGGCTGGGTGAAATTCCCTTGAAGAGCGAGGCTCCTGAGGAGGGCCGGCGGTTCGACCGGTTGGTGGCGGTGCCTTTCCGGCAGGCCGTCGAGCGTGGGTTCCAGGTCCACGACGACGACACTCCACTGGTCGCTGTCGACATCGCCGTCGAGCACGAGATCCCGCTCGACGAGCTGATTGCCGCGCTGCCGGACGTACCCGTCGAGTTCACCGACCGAGGCGGCTTCGAGTCCTCCGACGAGGAGTACGCCAGGGTCGTCCGCCGCATCATCGACAACGAGATCGGGAACGGCGAGGGCGCCAACATGGTCGTCGGCCGCCACTACCGTGCCCAGCTCGCCGAGTGGGGTGCCGACCAGGCGCTCACCGTGCTGCGCCGGTTGCTCGAACGTGAGCGGGGGGCGTACTGGACCTTCTGTTTCTTCACTGGCGACCGGTTCCTCGTCGGGGCCAGCCCCGAGCGGCACGTGAGTGTCCACGGCGGCGACGTGCGGATGAACCCGATCAGCGGCACCTTCCGGTTGCGCGGCCTCGCGCCGAGCGAGCGCAAGGGGAGGCTGCTGGAGTTCCTCGCCGACGAGAAGGAGATCTTCGAGCTCTTCATGGTCGTCGACGAGGAGCTGAAGATGATGTGCGACATCTGCAACGAGGGCGGCCAGGTGCTCGGGCCGTTCCTCAAGCCGATGACGCACCTCGTGCACACCGAGTACCTCCTCGCCGGTCGCACCAGTCGTGACGTCCGCGAGGTACTGCGCGACACGATGTTCGCCGCGACGGTCACCGGCAGCCCGGTCGAGAACGCGCTGCGCGTGATCAAGGAGTACGAAGCCGAGGGCCGCGGCTACTACGCGGGAGCCCTTGCCCTGTTGGGACGTGACGCCTCCGGCGCACCTACCGCCGACTCGCCGATCGTGATCCGCACCGCCGACGTGGGCGTCGACGGCCGACTCAAGGTGACTGCGGGTGCGACCCTGGTCCGTGACTCCGATCCGGCGTACGAGGTGGCCGAGACCCATGCCAAGGCCGGCGGCATCTTGACCGCCTTCGGCCTGGTCGAGGGCATAGCCGAGCCAGCGGAAGGCGTCGCCGAACTGATGGCCGACGAAGATATCCGGATCGCGCTCAACACTCGTAACCAGCGGCTCTCCCGCTTCTGGCTCACCGACCAGGGCGGCACCCCGCCGGCGCCCGAGCTGAAGGGCAAGACGGCGGTGATCCTCGACGGCGAGGACGACTTCGTGAACATGCTGCGGCATGTCCTCTCGGTCGTGGGCATGACCTCGAGCGTGGTGCGGCACGAGGCGTACCGGCCGGGTGCGCTGGACGGGCACGATCTGGTGATCGTAGGCCCTGGCCCCGGAGATCCACGCGACGGCGATCACCCCAAGATCGCCGCCTACCGGGCCGCGATCGACGAGCTGCTCGCCGACCGGCAGCCGTTCCTTGCCGTATGTCTGGGGCATCAGGTCACCTGTGATCGGCTCGGGATTCGAATTGCCTACAAGGACATCGTCTTCCAGGGCACCCAGTCGTCCGTCGCCCTCGACGGTCGCGAGGAGCGGGTCGGCTTCTACAACACGTTCGTCGCACGCCCCGACGGCCCGCTGCCCGACGGCGTACGCGTATGGTCCGACCCGACCCACGGAGACGTGCACCTGCTCAAGGGCCCGCACTTCACCGGTGTGCAGTTCCACGCCGAGTCGATCCTCACCGAGAACGGCTTCGACCTCATCCACGACCTCGTGCTCGAGCTGCTGTCGTGACCGGTGGGTCTCGATACGCGCCTCGTTCCTCGGCGCACTCGACCACCGGTGCCGGCTGCTGGTCCTTGGCGCACTCGACCGCCGGTGCCGGCCGCTGGTCCTTGGCGCACTCGACCACCGGTGTAGCGGCAGGATGGTCGAGTAGGTCGCGAGGCACGAGCGACCGTATCGAGACCACGCTGGCACGCGCGCGCCGCGCGCCATGAGCACCCGCGTGGTCGTGGTGGACCACTACGACTCCTATACCTACAACCTGGTGCACCTGATCGCGGCCGTCACCGGCGAACTTCCCACCGTGGTCGCGCATGACCGGATCACCGCCACCGACTTGGCGGACTTCAGCCACATCGTGCTCTCGCCGGGCCCCGGACACCCCGCGGATACCGCGTACTTCTCGCTCGGCAGCGCGGTGTTCGAGCTACCCCAACCGGTCCTCGGCGTCTGCCTGGGCATGCAGGCACTCGTGCTTGCCTACGGCGGCAAGGTCGAGCGGACCCACCCCGCTCACGGTGAGGTCGCCCGGATCGAGCATGACGGCACGACGGTGTTCACCGGCCTGTCGAGCCCGCTGGACGGCGTGCGCTACCACTCGCTCGCGGCGGTCGAGGTGCCCGCCGCGCTGCGTGTCACGGCGACGGCCGGGGACGTGGTCATGGGCGTCGCGCATCGCGAACGGCGTCAATGGGGCGTGCAGTTCCACCCCGAGTCGATCCTCACCGAGCATGGCGAGGCAATGATGGGAAGCTTCCTGTCGTGAACCGCTCGTTCTGGCTCGACGGCGGCGGCGCGCGCGACTGGTCGGGCCGGCGTACGCTCACGGGCACGCTCGACGACAGCGATGTCTCCCTCACCTACGAAGCGGGTCGGGTGCTGCGGCATCAGCACGGCATCGTGACGCCCGTCGGCGACGACATCTTCGACGCGCTCGCCGAAGCGATGGCACCCGACGACGGTGACCCGAGCGTGCACTGGGTCGGCTACTTCGGGTACGCCTGCAACCGGTCGTTGCCTGCTCGGCCGTCCGCCGACCCACGAGTGCCCGACGCGGTGTGGATGCGCAAGCGACTGCCCACGATCACCGACACCGACCCGATCCCGCCACCCGACCAGGCACCGCGGCCTGCCCCGGCCGGCGTGCCTCCGGCGTACGCGGATGCCTTCGCCCGGGTGCAGGAGGCACTGCTCGGCGGCTACTCCTACGAGGTCAATCTCACCTACCGCGAGGCGATCGAGTCGCCGCGGAGCCCGGCCGAGGCGTACGCGCGACTGCGCACCCAGAACCCGGCACCCTACGCCGGATTCCTTGCCCACGGTGACATGGCGCTGCTGAGCTCGAGCCCCGAGCGGTACGCGACCATCACCCGCGACCGGTTGCTGGAGACCAAGCCGATCAAGGGCACGACGCCGAGCTCGGAGGATCCGGCCCGCCTGGCCGCCGACCCCCGCTACCGCGCCGAGAACCTGATGATCGTCGACCTGCTGCGCAACGATCTCGCGCGCGTCTGCGAGCCGGGTACCGTGACCGTCCCGGTGCTGATGAACGTCGAGTCGTACCCGAGCGTGCACCAGCTCGTCTCCACCGTCCGTGGTCGGCTCCGCCCCGAGGTGTCCACTATCGACGCGCTGCGTGCGCTGTTCCCGGCCGGCTCGATGACCGGAGCGCCCAAGCGCGAGACGATGCGGATCATCGACGAGGTCGAGCCGACCCCGCGTGGCGTGTACGCCGGAGCTTTCGGCTGGATCAGCGCGGACGGCCGCGCCGACCTCGGTGTGGTGATCCGGTCCCTGGTCGCGACACCCTGTTCCGAGGGCTGGCGCTACGAGTACGGCACCGGTGGCGGCATCACCGTCCACTCCGATGTCGACAGCGAGTACGCCGAGACCAGGTGGAAGGCCGAGCGGCTCCGGACCGCGGTCGAGTAGCCGTCCACGGAGTCGGTGTGGGCCGGATTGTGGCCGATGCAGGCACGTGAGGCCGGATTGTGTCCGATGGTGGCGGTTCTACCGGCCAAGATGCTGTCGTCATCGGCCACAAGCCAGGCTGAGCTGTCGCGATCGGCCACAATCCGGCAACGAGTAGGCCCGACCACCTCGCCCTCGTGAGGTGGTCGGGCCGGCTCGAGGGGCCGCTGGCTTCGGCTCGGTCAGCTGGTGGCCTCGCCTTCGTCGGAGTCGAGGGTGGCCTTGATCTCGTGCGAGGTCTCGCCGCGCAGGACGGTCACCGTCACCGAGTCGCCGGGGCGCATGCCACGGATGGTCGCGACGAGCGACTCCGCGTTGCTGATCGGGATGTCGTCGACCTTGGTGACGATGTCGCCTGCCTTGATGCCGGCCTTCTCGGCGGCCGAGCCCGCGGCGACGCTCTGGATAGATGCGCCGGTGATCAAGCCGTCGTCCTTGGCCGCGTCGCCGACGCTGACGCCGAGCTTGGCGTGGGTCGGGGTCTCGCCCTTGCGGAGCTGATCCACCACGGGCATGACGTTCTTGATCGGGATCGCGAAGCCGAGGCCGATCGAGCCGCCCTGGCCGCCGAGCTCGCTGTCGGAGGCGGTGCGGATCGAGGAGTCGATGCCGATCACCTCGCCCTGCAGGTTCACCAGCGGGCCACCGGAGTTACCGGGGTTGATCGCGGCGTCGGTCTGGATCGCGGGGTAGGTGGTGTCGGTCCCCTCCGAATCACCACTGACCGACACGGGGCGGTTGAGCGCGGAGATGATGCCGCTGGTCACGGTTGCCTCGAGGCCGAACGGCGAGCCGATCGCCACGACGTTCTCGCCGACAGCGAGGTTGTCGGAGGTGTTGAGCTTGGCCGGGGTCAGGCCTTGTACGCCCTCGGCCTTGATCACGGCGAGGTCGGTGATCGGATCGGTGCCGACGATGGTCGCCTTCGCGCTGTTGCCGTCGTTGAAGTTCACCGTCATCTGGCCTTGGCCGGCGGCGATCGAGGCGACGTGGTTGTTGGTCAGGATCTCGCCGTCGGAGCTGATGATGATGCCTGATCCGCTGCCCGAACCCTGCGTGCCGGTGACGTTGATCTTGACCACCGACGGCAGCACGTCGCTGGCGACCTGCTCGACCGAGCCGGCCGAGGCGCCGTCCACGCCGTCGGAGTCCTTGTCGTCGTTGATGACCGGGCTGACCGTGGTCTGGCTGTTGTCGCCTCGGTGGTCGAGGGCGACGACACCCGCTGCCCCGGTCACGCCGGCGATACCGCCGACCGCCAACGCGCCGATGAGGAGACCGGCAACGGTGGCGGTCGTGGGCCGCGCCCTGGGAGGCGACGCGACGGCGGTCGGCTGGGTAGTCGGCTGGGTGATCGGCTGGCCGGGGGCCGGGGCAGCAGGAGTTCGGGGGTACGCCGGCTGTTGGGGCTGGGCGTACAAGTCGTCGTACTGCCAGGTCGGCTCGGTCGCCGACTGCTCACCAGGCGGCTGGCCAGAAGGCTCGTCCGACGGCTGGCCAGTCGGCTGGCCGGAGGACTGCTCTGGGGGCTGATCGGGGTTCTGCTCGCTCATAGCTCTAGCGTCTAGGTCTAGGCTGAGAGGTGGCTTAGGCGTTGCTGGAGACTGCCGATGAATCTTCGTGGGCGCGCAGTGTGGGCACGTCGACGCTACCGGGCAGGTGCAGCGCGAAGGTGCTGCCGCTCGGTGAGGTGGCGGCGACCCAGACCGCCCCACCGTGACGGTCCGCTGCTTGGCGCACGATCGCCAGACCGAGCCCCGAGCCGGGCATGGTGCGTGACTCCGTCGACCGGTAGAAGCGGTCGAAGACGTGGGGCAGGTCGGTGTCGGAGATCCCGGGACCTTGGTCGGCGACGGTCAGGGTGCCGTCGACGAGCCGGACCGTGACCGTACCCCCTTCCGGGCTCCACTTGGCGGCGTTGTCGAGCAGGTTGGTGACGGCGCGCTCCAGCGACGGTGCCTCGCCGACGACCCACCACTGGTCGAGCTCGACGTCGAACGCCAGACGCGAGCCGCGCCGGCGTACTCGGTCGACCGCTCTTTGCACGACCTCGTCGAAGTCGACCGCCTCGACCGATGCGCCGAACGGCTCGTCCCGGGCGAGCTCGGTCAGATCGCCGATCAGCGTGGTGAGCTCCTCGATCTGGAAGTGCACGTCGTCCAGCAGCTCACGGCGGGCTTGCTCCGGCATCCCGCCCCGGCTCTCGGCCTGGGTCAGCAGATCGAGGTTGGTGCGCAGCGACGTCAACGGGGTGCGCAACTCATGTCCCGCGTCAGCCACGAGCCGCCGCTGCCGGTCGCGCGATGCCGCCAGCGCTGCGAGCATCTGGTTGAACGCCATCGACAGCCGAGCGATCTCGTCGTTGCCCTCGACCGCGATCGGGTCGAGGTTCTCGGTGCGGGCGATGTCTTCGACGGCGAAGGTGAGCCGGCGCAGTGGGCGCAGACCGTTGCGCGCGACCGCCCAGCCGGCGAATGCGGCACCGAGCACGCCGAGCACGCCGAAGATGAACAGCACCAGCCCGAGCTTGCCGAGGGTGCGCTGCACCGGCTCGAGGGACTGGGCGAGTACGAGAGCGGAGTCGTTGCCGGGCACCGGCACAGCAGCGACGCGGAAGGCTCCTTTCGACGTGGTGATCGTGCGGCAGGTCCACTTCTTGTCGCCCTTGGCGACGGCAAGCTCGGCGGCGCCGACCAGGGGCGCATCCTGGGTCCAGGCCAGTGGGTCGCTGGTCTTGTAGGAGCCGTCGTCGAACACCCATCGGACGTGTACGTCGGTGGCTCCGGGCAGCCATGACGGCCCGGTAATGCCGATATCGCTGACGTCGAGGGACTTGGCAGCGATCGTGGCTCGGTCGTACAGCGACTTGTCCATGCTGGAGTACAGCGCGCTGCGCATCGTCAAGTAGCCCGCCGCCGCGACGATGGCGACACTGAGACCGACCGCGATCGTGGCCAGCAGCGTGACGCGACCCGCCAGCGAGGTTTTGAGGTGGCTGACGGTCGCCCTAGGGCCCGGCATGCCCTAGTTTTCCTTGAGCACGTAGCCCACGCCACGGACCGTGTGGATCAGCCGGGGCTCGCCTTTGGCCTCGGTCTTGCGGCGGAGGTAGCCCACGTAGACCTCCAGCGAGTTCGCAGTCGTGGGGAAGTCGTACCCCCACACCTCCTCGAGGATGAACGTGCGGTCGAGCACGCGCCGCGGCCGGCGCAGAAACATCTCCAGCAACGTGAACTCGGTGCGGGTCAGGTCGATCTGCCGATCACCGCGACGCACCTCCCGGGTAACCGGGTTGAGACTGAGATCGGCGTAGTTGAGCACCTCGGCATCGAGGTCGTCGGTAGCGGCGGGCTGGGCGCGGCGCAGCAGAGCGCGCAGCCGTGCCAGCAGTTCCTCCAGGGCGAACGGCTTGGTGAGGTAGTCGTCGGCTCCGGCGTCCAGACCCTCGACGCGGTCTCCGACGGAGTCCCTAGCGGTGAGTACGAGGATGGGCAGGTCGTTGCCCGCGGTGCGGAGCGCACGGGTCGCTTCGATGCCGTCCAGCCGCGGCATCATCACGTCCATCACGACCGCGTCGGGACCGGAGCTGGTGATCGCCGCGAGCGCTTCGGCTCCGTCACCAGCGAGCGCGACGGAATAACCGTTGAATTCCAGAGAGCGCCGCAGCGACTCGCGGACGGCCCGGTCGTCGTCGACGACGAGGATCCGGGGAGGGTCGGCAGCGGCAGAGCTCACGCCCCCAGCCTGCCACTCCACTCTGAGATTGGCCTGAACCGGATTTGCCGAGTTGGCATGAATCCTCAGCGAGTTGGCATGAATCCTCGACGATTCGCGCCAACTGGGCGACGATTCGTGCCAACTGGGCGACGATTCGCGCCAACTCGGCTGTCAGTCGGCGTCGAAGACGATGTCCAGTACGGTCGTCACCAGCGAGACGATGATGGCTCCCCAGATCGCCGTCCACCAGAACTGGTCGACGTGGAAGCCGATACCGAGATTGCCGCACAGCCAGCTGGTCAGCATCAGCAGGCCGGCGTTGATGACCACCAGCAGCAGGCCGAGGGTCAGCACGATGAACGGCAGCGAGAGGAGTTTCACCACCGGGCCGACGATCGTGTTCACGACACCGAAGACGAGGGCGACCAGGATCATCGTCCAGAATCGGTCGGCACCCTCGCCCGTCACGGTGATGCCGTTGAGCAGGGCGGTTGCCGCTGTCAGGCCGACCGCGTTGACCAGGATCCAGAGAATCACGCGCATGATCGGACTGTAGGCCGTGGCCCGGACGGTATGGAAGTTCGGGCCTCAAACGCGAACAGCCTGCCCAGACAGCAGCTTCCCCTTGCTGCCTGGGACAAGCCGTCGCTTCCCCCACCGGCTGTCTTGCGACCCCCCGCCGGCGTGCTGCGTCGACGCGAAAATCGCGCCTGTGGCCCGCAACGAGCCCTGGATCCTTGTTGCCCCCGGGAGAGTCCGAGGCCTGCGACCCGGATCACTGGTTCGTGGCGAGCCCACCCCTGAGTGCCACGAACAGGATGATCCTGACGGATATGTGCGGGCATTGCACTACTCAGAACGACGTTTTTTAGACATTTGACACTGAATCATCCGAATGGGTGAGCGGAGCTAGTCCATCAGGACCATGCAGGAGCGGCCCGGCGGGCCCAAGCGAGGTCAGGTCAGGAGCACGGGCTCCGGCTCGTCGTGGTGTCGCGCCGACTCGGCGATCAACAGACCCGCGACCACGACGACGCAGCCGGCGATCGCGGTCGCGGTCATCGTCTCGTCGTACCAGGCCCAGCCGATCGCGGCCACCCCGATCGGCTCGAGCATCGCCAGCATCGTCACGGTGGCGGCGCGCACATGCCGCATCGCGATCAGCTCGAAGGTGAACGGCAGCAGGGTGCCGAACACGATCACCCAGCCCAGCACGACCCAGCCCGGCAGGTGCAGATGGGAGAGGTTGCCCAGCAACGAGGCCTGCGACCCGGCCATCGTGCCGATGTTCTCGGGGGGCGCGACCAGGTTGAGCACGACGGCAGCGACACCGAACGACCACAGGATCACCCGCATCGGATCCGCGTGCTGGAGGCATGCCTCGCCGACCAGGAAGTAGCTGGCGAACGAGACCGCGGCAGCGAGACCGGCGATCAGCCCGACCGTGTCGAAGCTGAGGCCGGTGAAGACGTCTGCGGCGGCCGCCAGCCCGGCGACGGCCATCACCAGGCCGAGCCAGACGCGAGGGGTCGTCGCGTGCTTCTGCACCAGCCAGGCCCAGATCGCGACGAGCACCGGTGCTTGGTACTCCAGCAGGAGAGCCAGGCCGAGCGGCAGTCGCTGGATCGCGACGAAGTACGTCCACTGCAGCGCGGCCACACCGACGAGCCCCTGGATCACGATCAGCACGGCGAGCCGCCCGCGCGGCAGTCGCAGTGCAGGGCGGGAGAAGACCGCCGCCGCGACCAGCAGGACCAGGAACGTGCCGGTGATGCGCACGGTCGCGAGCACGGCAGGCTCGATGCCGTCCTGCATCGCGACCCGGCTGACCCCGGCGTTCACGATGAACATGACCGCGGCGAGGAGCACCAGGGTGATACCCAGCGAACGGTGTCGTGTCGGAGCCTCGATGCCGGTAGCCACCCCGGCATGGTAGGTGTCGTCGCCGCCGATCGCTGCTGTCGGCTCTTGTCCGGGCGCCCGCGACTGTTCCTGGGAGGCCGCGTAGCCTCGCGGGCATGACCGCTCCACAACCGCGCGCGGCGCTGGCCGCAGTGCCGGCGTACGTTCCGGGGAAGCCGTCGGCGCGGCGACCCGGCCTGTCGACGTACAAGCTCTCCTCCAACGAGAATCCCTATCCGCCGCTGCCGGGAGTGCTGGAGGAGGCCGTCGGGGCCGCCGCGACGATGAACCGCTACCCCGACATGGGGATGGTCGCGCTGTACGACGCGCTGTCGGCGCACCTCGGGGTCGCGGCGGACGAGCTGGCAGCGGGCACCGGTTCGGTGGCGTTGCTCTACCACCTGGTGCAGGCGTTCTGCGAGCCCGGGGACGAGGTGGTGTACGCCTGGCGTTCGTTCGAGGCGTACCCGATCGCGGTGGCGGTCAACGGCGCGGCCTCGGTGCGGGTTCCGCTCACGGCCTCGGGTGAGCACGACCTGCCCGCGATGCTCGCCGCGATCACCGACCGCACCCGGATCGTCGTCGTGTGTACCCCGAACAACCCCACCGGTCCTGCCGTGAGCGCGACCGCGCTGCGCGAGTTCGTCACGCAAGTGCCGCCGCGGGTGCTGGTGGTCGTCGACGAGGCGTACCGCGAGTTCGTTCGCGCGGACGACCCCGTTGACGGCGTCGCGCTCTACCACGACCACGCGAACGTCGTCGCGATGCGCACGTTCGCCAAGGCGTACGGGCTGGCTGGCCTTCGCTGCGGCTACCTCGTCGGGGACCCCGGCGTGGTCGCCGCGGTTCGGGCCTGCTCGCTGCCCTTCGGGGTCAGCTCGATCGCGCAGGCCGCCGCGATCGCGTCGCTGGCTCGTGAGGCGGAACTGCTCGAGCGGGTCGACGCGCTCGTGGCCGAGCGGACCCGAATCATGGCTGCGCTGGCCGACCAGGGCTGGGACATCCCCGACGCCCAGGGCAACTTCGTCTGGCTGCCGACCGGCGAGCGTACGGCCTCCTTCGTCGTCGTTGCCGAGCAGGCCGGGATCATGGTCCGCCCGTTCGCCGGCGAGGGCGCCGACGGAGGTGTTCGGGTCTCCATCGGCGAGGTCGAGGGCAACGACGTCTTGGTCGAGGTCGCCGCGGGCTTTCGTCGTCGCTGAGGCGGTGTCGCCTTCGGCGAGCTGGGGCCGGATTGTGGCCGATCCTGACAGTGATCGCTGGTTTGTGGCCGATGACGACAACGAATGTCGTCTGCAAGCTGCCACCATCGGCCACAAGCCGGCAAGGATTGCCACCACCGAGGCCAACGGGCCGGCCTCCCCGGTGGCGACCGCGATGCCGAGGTACGTCGAGCCCCCAGACAATGACCACTGCGAGCGTGATCAGGCCCATGCGCCCCAGCCGAGGTGTTTGGCCGAGCTCGAGGGTCGAGCGATACCGTGGGTTTAGCGCGACGTGTCCCGTGTCACAGACACCCGCCACCCCTGGGGGTCGGTGGCGACGGGGCCGAGAGGTTCCAGCAGGTGCCGGTGATCCCGAGCACCGACGAGTCGAAGGAGTACGCGTGCCCGCAGAGTCCGGCGGCTTCGCCCGGCAGCCCATCACCGTGCCCGCAGGCCCTGACGAGGATGCCGATCTTGTTCAACTCCTGACTCCCGAGGGTGAGCGGGTCGAGCATCCCGACTTCAGCTTCTCGCTGGGCGACGAAGCGATCACGGGCTTCTATCGCGACATGGTGCTCGCGCGGCGGATCGACATCGAGGCCACCGCGTTACAACGTCACGGCGAACTCGGCCTGTGGGCCCAGCTGTTGGGGCAGGAAGCTGCCCAGGTCGGCTCCGGCCGCGCCATGCGTACGCAGGACTTCGCGTTTCCCACCTACCGCGAGCACGGCGTCGCCTGGACTCGCGGTGTGCAGCCCGAGCAGCTGCTGGGCCTCTTCCGCGGTGTCGACCAGGGGAGCTGGGATCCTGCCGAGCACAACTTCG
Source organism: Nocardioidaceae bacterium (assembly GCA_047605165.1). Classification (GTDB taxonomy): domain Bacteria; phylum Actinomycetota; class Actinomycetes; order Propionibacteriales; family Nocardioidaceae; genus SSC3. Next base: position 20,147 of record JASGGG010000018.1, on the reverse strand, counting down.
GGCTCTACACGATCGTCATCGGCGCGCAGACCCTGCACGCCGTCGGCTACGCGATGGGGATGCAGCGCGACGGCGTCATCGGCACCGGCGATCCCGGCCGCGACGCCGCCGTGGTCGCGTACTTCGGCGACGGCGCGAGCAGCCAGGGAGACGTCAACGAGTCCTTCATCTTCGCAGCCAGCTACAACGCACCCGTCGTGTTCTTCTGCCAGAACAACCAGTGGGCGATCAGCGAACCGATCACCCGGCAATCGCGGATCCCGCTCTACCAAAGGGCTCTGGGGTTCGGATTCCCCGGCGTACGGGTCGACGGCAACGACGTGCTGGCCACCTACGCCGTCACCCAGGCGGCTCTCGACCGCGCCCGTGACGGGGAGGGACCGACGCTCGTGGAGGCGTACACCTACCGGATGGGTGCCCACACCACCACCGACGACCCGACCCGCTACCGGCTCGGTGCCGAGCTGGAGCACTGGAAGCTCAAGGACCCGATCGCTCGGGTCAAGGTCTACCTTTCCCGCAACGGGATCGCCGACGCCGACTGGTTCGCCGAGATCGACGCCGAGGCCGATGCGATGGGGGAGCGGCTCCGGGAGGCCTGCCGGGCGATGCCGGAGCCGGAGATCCTCGACGTGTTCGACCAGGTGTACGCCGAGCAGACCGCCGAGCTCGCCGAGGAACAGGCAGCGTACGCGGCCTATCTCGACTCCTTCGAGGACGAGGGGGCGCTCGCATGACTCGACTGACTCTCGCGAAGGCGCTGCCCCGCGAGCGGAGCGAGCAAACAGGATTTGGGGACGCCGGGTCCGCTGACCGCACCGCGGAGCGGCCGAGTCGCACGGACTGTCGCGGACTCGCGGACTTTGGAGGGCTTCAGCGATGACTGAGCGACTGACTCTCGCGAAGGCACTTAACGCCGGCCTCCGCCGTGCGATGGAGGACGATCCCAAAGTGCTCATCATCGGCGAGGACGTCGGCAAGCTCGGCGGCGTCTTCCGGATCACCGACGGACTGCAGAAGGACTTCGGCGAGGATCGGGTGATCGACTCCCCGCTCGCCGAGTCGGGCATCGTCGGCACCGCGGTCGGGCTGGCGTTGCGCGGTTACCGTCCGGTGTGCGAGATCCAGTTCGACGGGTTCGTCTATCCGGCCTACGACCAGATCGTCAGCCAGGTGGCCAAGCTGCGGTTCCGTAGCGGCGGCAAGGTGACGATGCCGATCGTGATCCGGATTCCCTACGGCGGCGGGATCGGCGCGGTCGAGCACCACAGCGAGTCGCCCGAGGCGCAGTTCGCGCACACGCCCGGCCTCAAGGTCGTGACTTGCTCGAACCCGGTTGACGGCTACTGGATGATCCAGCAGGCGATCGCCTGCGACGACCCGGTGATCTTCCTCGAGCCCAAGCGGCAGTACCACGCCGACAAAGCGGAGGTCGACACCCACGCCACGCCCGACCCGCTCTTCGCCTCGCGGGTGGTGCGAGCCGGCACCGACCTGACGTTGCTGGCGTACGGGCCGATGGTCAAGACCTGCCTGGCCGCTGCCGGCGCAGCCGCCGACGAGGGGCGCAGCGTCGAGGTTATCGACCTGCGTACGCTCTCCCCGCTCGACCTGGAGCCGGCGTACGCCTCGGTGCGGCGGACCGGTCGCGCGGTCGTCGCTCACGAGGCGCACCTGAATCTCGGCATGGGCGCCGAGATCGCGGCTCGCATCACCGAGCGCTGCTTCTACTCGCTCGAGGCGCCGGTGCTCCGGGTCGCCGGCTTCGACACCCCCTACCCGCCCGCGCGGGTCGAGGAGGAGTGGCTGCCCGATCTCGACCGGGTGCTGGACGCGGTGGACAGGAGTGTCGGATTCTGATGACGCGATGCGGTTGGATCTCGAGTAGGTCGCTCGTCCCTCGCGACCTACTCGATCAGCCATCGGCTGGTGGTGTGTTGCTCGGCCGGCTCGATCAGCTATCGATCGCTGGTCGTACCGAGCGGCTGCCGGTCGTCGAGTGCCCGGCGAGGAACGAGCCGGGTGTATCGAGACGCGGACCGGAGGCGGAGAGCCGAAGTCTCGGACTTCCCTTACAGACCCGGCGGGTGACGAGCGGAGGAGCGGATGCCTGACTACAAGCTGCCCGACGTCGGCGAAGGGCTGACCGAGGCCGAGATCGTCAGCTGGAAGGTGAAGGTCGGCGACCAAGTCGCCGTCAACGACGTGGTCGTCGAGATCGAGACCGCCAAGTCGCTGGTGGAGCTGCCGTCGCCGTACGCCGGCACCGTTACCGCGATCCACGTCGCCGAGGGCGAGACCGTTCCGGTCGGGTCGCCGATCATCGGCATCGGCTCCCCGTCTGCTCCTCCCTCCTCTCCCTCCTCGGGTTCGGGTTCGGATTCGGCACCCGAGCTCGGCCTGTCCAACCTGGCCGCGACCGGAGGCGGGGAGCTCTTCGCGCCGGCTCCTTCGTCGCTTCCCCAGGAACCACCGACGCTGGTCGGGTACGGCCCGCGCTCGGGCAAGGCGATGCGCCGCGCCCGACGCGGACCCGCCCCGGCTGCTACCGAGGCGGCCCCAGCCGACGTCCCGGCCGTGCCCGCACGGGTGCTCGCCAAGCCACCGGTCCGGAAGCTGGCCAAAGACCTCGGCATCGACCTCGCACTGCTGACTGGCTCAGGGCCGGGCGGCTCGATCATCCGCGCCGATGTCGAGGCTGCCTCTGCTGACAGAGGGATGCCGACGACCTACGAAGACCTGTCGACGGACGGCCGGCCACGCCCCGGCGTCGCGCCGATGATGGGTGCCCGTGAGACCCGCCAACCCGTCAAAGGCCTGCGCAAGGCGATGGCGCAGGCGATGGTCGACTCCGCCTTCACGATCCCGCACGTGACGGAGTGGATCACGGTCGACGTGACCCGCACGACCAAGCTGGTCGAGCGTCTGCGCAGGTCGAAAGAACTCGACGGGGTCAAGGTCTCGCCCCTGCTCGTGCTCGCGCGGGCGGTGGTGCTCGCGATGCGACGTACCCCGGAAGTCAATGCGAGCTGGGACGAGGCGGCGCAGGAGGTCGTCTACAAGGGGTATGTCAACCTCGGCATCGCGGCCGCGACCCCACGGGGGCTGGTCGTACCCAACATCAAGGATGCCGACACGATGTCGCTGATCGAGCTGGCCGGCGCTATCGGCGACCTGACCGCGACGGCCCGAGACGGGCGTACGCAACCGGAGGACATGTCCGGTGGAACCTTCACGATCACGAACGTCGGGGTCTTCGGCGTCGACTCGGGCACGCCGATCATCAACCCCGGAGAATCGGCGATCCTGGCCTTCGGCGCGATCCGGCCCACACCCTGGGCGGTCGGCGGCAAGGTCAAGGTGCGTGACGTGACCACGCTCTCGCTCTCCTTCGACCACCGCTTCATCGACGGAGCCCTCGGCTCCAGATTCCTGGCCGATGTCGCTGCGATCATGGAAGACCCGGCCTCAGCCCTGCTGTACTAGGCCGAGCTGGCGCAAACTGACCTTGTCAGGTGTGCATGCGAGGCTTCGGCTCGCTGCACGGCCGAGTTGGCGAGGCAAGGAGGAGCGGCCGCACCGGCGCGGGTCCGTTTTGTCTCCGCAGCCCGGTTTTGCAGATGGGTTGTCGGCCTACGCGGTACGTAGGTGGCACGGGTCGCCACCCAGGTACCGCACAAGGCGCATCGATCACAGAACCGTTCCAAATGGCTGTGGTTTGGGGCCCCGGGACGACCATTTCGAACAGATCCGCACGGAAAGCTGCCTACCGACCGCACCGCGGAAGCAGACCCGGCCCCGGCCGTACTCGCCGCCCTCCGTTGCCCTTGGAACTCAGCCAGGCAGTGAGCCGAACCCTTCAGTTGCCGTGATCTCGCAAGGCCGCGTTGGGTGGTGACACGAAACGACGCCGAGTTCGCACGAATCCCCCGAGGGGCGCTTTCCCGAGGATTCGCGGCAACTCGGCTAAGGGGCGGCTACGGCGTGACGGCGAGGCTGTCGAGGATCCGCTTGCCGAGTGCGCCATCGCCCTCGATGGTGGCATCGACCGCGGAGCGAGGCCGGCGTCCGGCGCCGAGCACGGCCCAATCCTCGAAGCCGATCGTGATCGTGACGTCGGGATCGGCGGGCGGGTCGATCGAGGTCGCCCGGCCGTCAGGACCGACGCCGGCAGCGAGCGTGAGCGGCTGCTCGCCGGTCACGCGTAGCACCGCGGTTGTGCCGATCGGAGCCCCTGCGCGCTTGCCGAGCACGTACGGGAACGACTTCGCGAACACTCCCGCGACGTGACGTGCCCCAGCGGTGTCGAGCCCGCCGGGCCTACCGATCGCGCGACGGATGTCCTGCTCGTGCACCCACAGGTCCAGCGCCCGGTTGCTGAGCGCGGTGCGCCAGGTCCACCCGACCAGCCCGGCGAACCCGTCGGCGGTTGCGTCCGGATCCTTGGTGGTGGTGGTGAGGTCGGCGGCGCGTACGGCGACCGCCCGCTCGAACTCGTCGACGATCGCGGCGGTGGTCCACGATGCCCGCGCGATCGGGCCGGCCTCGGTGAATTGCCCCATGATCCCCTTGACGTGATCGGCCTCGGGCACCTCGACCTGCTCCTGGGGGAACCCCGCCAGTTCCGCCTCCAAGTGCGCGAGATGCGCTGCGACGTACCGCACGTTCCACCCGGGTAGGTCGGTCGGCAACTCCCACTCCTGTGGAGTCAGCTCCTTGAGCAGCGCGATGGCGTCGGCCGCGGCGTCCTGCCAGGCCGCGATGAGGGGGGCGAGCTCGTCAGTCATGTGCCGACACTAACGACTGTCGCCGCCGCCGTGCTTCTGGGAGAGTGGTGACATGCGGATCAAGCACCAGATCGTGGTCTTCGAGGCGGCCGACATCGACGCGGAGAGTGAGTTCTGGGCAGGTGTCCTGGGTGGTGAGCTCCGCAAGCCCGAGCCTGACTGGCACAAGGTGTACGTCGACGGTGAGCCGCGGGTCGCCGTCCAGCTCGCGCCTGGGCACGTGCCGCCGCCGTGGCCACAGACCGGCGAGCAGCAGATCCACCTCGACCTCTGGGTTGAGGACTTCGCCGAGGCGGATGCACATGTGCTCGGGCTCGGCGCGACGGTGCTGAGGGAGCCCGACCTGACCGACGACCCCGACAACTTCAAGGTGTACGCCGACCCTGCCGGCCATCCGTTCTGCCTGGTCTGGTGGCAGTAGCCTGATTCGCGCTCAGGCCCCGGCACCCGGTAGACTCGGGCTCAGCCAAGGGCGCGACAGCGCCCTTCTTTCATGCCCGGTGTGGTGCGCGGATGGAATCGCGCAAGACCAGTGATCGGGCTTGAGCACACTGCAGGCTCACCTGGGGTACGCCGTACTCCTTGCAAGTGCGCGCCCGACTCACAGGAACACCGCTATGTCAGCCACCTTCGCTGACCTTGGCCTGCCCGCCAAGGTCGTTGCCGCCCTGCTCATCGAGGACATCACCGAGCCCACACCTGTCCAGGAGGCGGTGCTGCCCGACGCGCTCGCGGGCCACGACGTGCTCGGTCGCGCCCAGACCGGGTCGGGCAAGACGCTCGCGTTCGGGCTGCCGGTCATCAACCGGCTCGCCGGCGGGAAGTCCCGCATCCACCGCCCTCGCGCACTGATCCTCGTACCCACTCGTGAGCTCGCCGGCCAGGTGCAGCGCGCACTCGAGCCGATCGCTCGCGCCGAGAAGCTTCGGCTCACCACCGTCTACGGCGGCGCGCCCTACGACCGCCAACTCAAGGCGCTTCGTCACGGCGTCGACATCGTCGTCGCCACGCCTGGTCGCCTCGGCGATCTGATCGAGCGCGGTCACCTGCGCACCGACGACGTCGAGATCACCGTGCTCGACGAGGCCGACCACCTCTGCGACCTCGGCTTCTTCCCGGTCGTCGACGAGCTGCTCGGCCAGACCCCTGCCGGCGCGCAACGGCTGCTGCTGTCGGCCACACTCGACGGCGACGTCGACAAGCTGGTCAAGAAGCACCTGCGCGACCCCAGGCTGCACGAGCTCGACCCCAGCGGCGGAGCCGTCACCACGATGGATCACCACGTGATGGTGGTGGGCGGGTACGCCGAGAAGATCGACGCCGCCCAGGCCCTGGTCGAGGCCAACCCGCGCACGATCGTCTTCGTGCGCACCCGCGAGGGTGCCACCGAGCTGCGCGACACCTTCGCTGCTCGCGGCATCACCGCGGTCGACTTGCACGGCAACCTCACCCAGCGCGTACGCGAGCGCAACCTGCACAAGTTCAAGCAGGGCCAGGCGCAGGTCGTCGTTGCCACCGACGTCGCCGCCCGCGGCATCCACGTCGACGGGATCGGTCTGGTCGTGCACTTCGACGCGCCGACCGACCCGAAGGCCTATCTGCACCGCTCCGGCCGCACTGCCCGCGCTGGCGAGTCGGGTGCGGTCGTGACGCTCACCGTTCGCAAGCGGCTGGACGAGGTACGCCGACTCCAGCACACCGCGGGCGTCGAGGCCAAGCACCACGACGCGCGCACCACGCTGACACCGATGACGGCCGACTCGCTGGCCGCGGCGGAAGGGGAGGTCTTCGGCGGCGCGCCTCGGTCCGGCAAGACCCAGAGCCGGCCGCGCCGTGCGTACGCCGGTCGTCCCAAGCGTTCCTACGCCGACCGTCCCCGGCGTACCGCGGACGGGGAGCGTCCCGCGCGCCCCTCGGCTCGCTCACAGCGCCGCAGCTCCGGCACCAAAGCCGGCAAGCCCCGCTGGACCGCCGCCCAGAAGAAGACCGGCAAGCGGTAGCGCTGCTCGGTCGGGCGCGGAGCCGACATCAGAAGTCGTCGTCTGCCGCCGCCACCCTGCTGGACCGCACCTTGGCGCCCCAATGCCGGATTGTGGCCGATCGCGACTGTCCCGGCCGGTTTGTGGCCGATGGCGGCAGTCCTGAGGCACGAAACGTTGTCTGCATCGGCCACAAACCAGCAATCAGTGTCAGGATCGTCCACAACTCGGCGAGGCCGGCGGCGAAGAACGCCGAGGACGCGTCGATGGCCAGCCGGATGGAATGGCCACCCGAATGGATCTGCAGCACGATCGACGCTTGAGGTTCACGCCGTGCTAGCTCGAGGCCTGATCGACAGGTTGCAGGCGATCATGACCCAGGAGGAGCCGAGCACCACCAGTCCGAGCAGTGTCCGGCCAGCTCAGAAGGCTTCTTCGGGCAGATCCATGAGCGACAGGTCGACGGTCTCGGCGAGCGTACGCTCGGCGGCGACCTTGGGCAGCACGGTGCGGGCGAAGAACGAGGCCGCGGCGAGCTTGCCCTCGTAGAAGACCTTGTCCTTGTCGCTGAGCTCACCGCCGAGCCGGCTCAGTGCGACCTCGGCGCCGCGCAGCAGCAGCCAAGCGCAGACCACGTCGCCGAGCACCATCAGCAGTCGCGAGGTGTTCAGGCCGACCTTGTAGACGTTGCGGATGTCGCCGTTCTCCGCGGACGGGTCGGCCGACATCAGCTGGCCGAACATGGTCGCGACGATCGCCTCGGCGTCGTCGAGCGCGGTGCCGAGCAGCTCACGCTCGATCTTGAGCCGGCCGTTGCCGGCTTCGCTGTCGAGGAACGCCTTGATCTCGCCGGCGATGTGGGTCAGCGCCTGTGCCTGGTCCTTGACGATCTTGCGGAAGAACAGGTCCTGGCCCTGGATCGCGGTGGTGCCCTCGTACAGCGTGTCGATCTTGGCGTCGCGGACGTACTGCTCGATCGGGTAGTCCTGGAGGAAGCCCGAGCCACCGAAGGTCTGCAGTGACTCGGTGCCCAGCAGCACCCAGGAACGCTCGGAGCCGTAGCCCTTGACGATCGGCAGCAGCAGGTCGTTGACCTTCACGGCCAGCTCGTCGGGCGTGCCGGTGTGCTCGCCGATGCGTACCCGGTCCTGCCAGGTCGCGGTGTAGAGCACGAGCGCACGCATGGCCTCGGCGTACGCCTTCTGGGTCATCAGCGAGCGGCGTACGTCGGGGTGGTGGGTGATGGTGACCCGCGGCGCGGTCTTGTCCCCGGCCTGGGTGAGGTCGGGGCCCTGGACCCGACTCTTGGCGTACGCGAGCGCGTTGAGGTAACCGCTGGACAGCGTCGCGATCGCCTTGGTGCCGACCATCATCCGGGCGTTCTCGATCACGTCGAACATCTGGGCGATGCCGTCGTGCACCTCACCGAGCAGGTAGCCGACCGCGGCCTCGCCGCCGCCGACCGAGGAATCGCCGAAGGTCAGCTCGCAGGTGTTGGAGACCTTCAGGCCCATCTTGTGCTCGACGTTGGTGACGTAGACGCCGTTGCGCTCGCCGAGCTCGCCGGTCTCGAGGTCGAAGAGGTACTTGGGCACGACGAACAGCGAGAGCCCCTTGGTGCCCGGGCCGCCGACCCCGTCGACACCGACCGGCCTGGCCAGCACGAGATGGACGATGTTCTCCTGGAGGTCGGACTCCGCCGAGGTGATGAAGCGCTTGACGCCTTCGATGTTCCAGCTGCCGTCGTCGTTCGGCGTCGCCTTGGTGCGCCCGGCGCCGACGTCGGAGCCGGCGTCTGGCTCGGTCAGCACCATCGTGGCGCCCCACTGCTTCTCGATCATCAACTCGGCAATGCGCTGATCGCGCTGCACGCCGTGGCTGTTCTTGTGGACGACCGAGGCGAAGCTCGGTCCGGCGGAGTACATCCAGATCGGAGCGTTCGCGCCGAGGATGAATTCGGCAACGGCCCAGTAGAGCGAGTTCGGAGCGCTTTGCCCGCCGAGCGCCTCCGGCAAGCCCAGGCGCCACCACTCGGCGTCCATGAAGGTCCGGTACGACTTCGCGAACGCTTCGCCGACGGGTGCGGTGTGGGTGCTCGGGTCGAAGGCCGGCGGGTTGCGGTCGCTCTCGACGTAGGAGGCGGCCAGGTCTTCGCGGCACAGTCGCTCGGTCTCGGCCAGGATCTCCTTGGCGGTCTCGACATCGACCTCGGCAAACGGGCCCTCGCCGTAAACGGCTTCGCGGCCGAGCACCTCGAACAGGTTGAACTCGATGTCGCGGAGGTTGGACTTGTAGTGGCTCATGGTGGTCACCTCGGGGCGTACGCTTGGTTACTTGTCAGTAACTTCATGCTACCTACTGGCCAGTAGCTTTATCAAGCGGATGGACAGATCGGCTTGTCGCGCGTGCCGCCTTGTGCGGTTTCTCTACTTGTCTGCCAGACTTTGTTGCATGCGAGTCTCTGCCAAGTCCGACTACGCACTGCGTGCGCTGATCGAGCTCGGTGGGCGTTCCGACGGGGCGCCGATGAGCGCGGAAGAGATCGGCAGACTGCAAGACATCCCGCATGGGTTCCTCCAGGCGATCCTCGCCGACCTGCGTCGCGCAGGCGTCGTGATGAGTCAGCGGGGCCAATCCGGTGGCTGGCGGATGGCTCGCCCGGCAAGCGAGGTATCTGTCGCCGACGTCATCCGCGCGGTCGACGGTCCCCTGGTCAGCGTCTACGGCATGCGACCCGAGGCGGTCTCGTACAACAACTCGGCCGAGGTACTCCAGCACGTCTGGATCGCGGCCCGCTCCAGCCTGCGCGACGTCTTCGAGCACGTGTCGATCCAGGACCTCGCCGACCAGAAGCTGCCCAAGCATGTCGCGGCGCTGACCAAGGGTGACGACGCTTGGAAGCCCCACTGACCCTCTGACGCCGCCCGGCGGCGGCTCGCTGCGTAGGCGCCACCCCACGCCGATCGCCAGTGGGGCTGCGCGCCGCGGTCTGTGCTTTGCGATCGGCGCGAGGACCCCGGGTCGCTCGCTGGGCGCTCCGCTTCCAGCCCCGCCTCGCTCCTCCGCCTTGCGATCCATCCACCAGGCGACGCCACCATCGTCGGCCAGCATCGTTACCCGGCGGCGGCTCGCCGGGCGTGCCATTCACAATCGATCCCATGGACCAACGCATCAGCTTCGTCACGCTCGCCGTCGAGGACGTAGCGCGGTCGCACGCGTTCTATATCGACGGCCTCGGCTGGGTTCCTGAGTTGTATGTCCCCGGCGAAGTGCTGATGATCCGTGCCGGCCAGCATCTGGTGTTCTCGCTGTGGGACCGTGCCGCGTTCGAGGCCGAGGTCGGCTCTGCCCGGTCCGGACCCGGAATCGTGCCGATCACGCTCGCGCACAACGTGCGTACGCCTGCCGAGGTCGACGAGATCCTCGCGTTCGCCACCTCTCTGGGCGCCGAGGCCTCACCGGCCCAAGCGCGAGACTGGGGTGGCTACACCGGCTACTTCGCCGACCCGGACGGCTTCCGCTGGGAGATCGCGATGAACCCCGGCCCGATCGGCGAACTGGTCCTCCCTGAGGAGTGACCCCGTCCAACGGCACAATGGCGCCATGAGTTTCGAGGGGTTCCCGGTCGCGGCGCTGGACTTCTACGACGACCTGGAAGTGGACAACACCAAGTCGTTCTGGGAGGCGCACAAGCACGTCTATCAGGAGGCGGTGCGGGGGCCGATGGTCGCGCTGACCGATGCGCTGGCCGACGAGTTCGGGCCGGCCAAGGTGTTCCGGCCCTACCGGGACGTGCGCTTCGCGAAGGACAAGACCCCCTACAAGACCGCCCAGGGTGCGTTCGTCGCGGCCGGTCCGGCAACCGGGTGGTACGTGCAGGTCTCCGCGCCCGGGCTGATGGTCGGTGTCGGCTTCTACGAGGCGTCCGGCGAGCGACTGGCCCGGCTGCGGTCCGCGATCGCCGACGACCGGACCGGGCCAGAGCTCGTCAAGCTCGTGAAGTCCTTGCGGCGCAAGGGATTCGAGCTGGGCGGCGACACGTTGAAGACGGTTCCGCGGGGGTACGACGCGGACCATCCGCGCATCGAACTGTTGCGACACAAGCAGATCGTGCTGCGCAAGTCGTACGGCTTCGAGCCGGTGATCCACACTCCCGGCCTGCTGCCGCTGATCCGCAAGGACTGGCGGGCCGGGCGACCGCTCGTCGAGTGGCTGAGCCAGCGCTGAAGTCTCGGTCCGGCGGTGAGACACCGCTCACAGCTAGTTGAACCTGAATCCGGATTCAACTAGCGTCGGGGTATCCGGCACACCACCGATCGAAGGGCTCGCCGCATGACCATGGCCGTCGAAGAGATCCCGACCGAGCAGCTCTTGGTCGAGTTGCGAGGCGCTGTCCTGGTCGTCAAGCTGAACCGTCCGGACAAGCTCAACGCCTGGACCCCGCAGATGGAAAGCGAGTACGGCGACGTGCTCGAGGCAGCCGAGGCCGATCCACGGGTGCGGGCGATCGTGGTCACGGGTGCGGGGCGTGGCTTCTGCGCCGGTGCCGATATGGCGGTGCTGGCCGAGGTGTCCGACCTGGATGTCGCGGAGGTCACCGCGAGGCGGCCCACCCATTTCCCCTTCCTCCTGCGCAAGCCGCTGATCGCCGCGGTGAACGGCGCGGCGGCTGGGATCGGAATGGTGCAGGCACTGTACGCCGACCTCCGGTTCGCCTCCCCGACGGCGATGTTCCTGACTGCTTTCGCCCAGCGGGGCCTGGTCGCGGAGTACGGCAGTGCCTGGCTGCTGCCGCGCCTGGTCGGCCAGAGCCGTGCCGCCGACCTGCTGCTCAGCAGCCGACGCGTCGACGCGGAAGAGGCGTACCGAATCGGCCTGGTCGACCGACTTGTCGACGACCCGCTTGCCGAGGCGATCGCGTACGCCGAACAGCTTGCTGCCGATTGCTCGCCGTACTCGATGGACATCATCAAACGGCAGTTGATCGCCGCCGCCGATCGTTCCTTCGCCGAGGCCGCGGCGGAAGCGGGCCGGCTCATGTTCGAGTCCTTCCAAGGCCCCGATCTCGTCGAGGGCGTCGCCAGCTTCACCGAGCGCCGGGCGCCGGCGTTCCCACCACTCAGCACTGAACCCAGCACCAAACTCACTACCGAGGAGAACTGATGGATTTCGCGCCCGACGAGACGACCCTGGAGTACCAGGCCAAGCTCAACGCGTTCATGGACGAGCACGTCTACCCGGCCGAGCCGGTCTACCACCGGCAGATGGCGGAGTCGGGCAACCCGAACTTCCACCCGCCGATCCTGGAGGAGCTCAAGGCCGAGGCGCGGTCACGTGGGCTGTGGAACCTCTTCCACCCGCACAAGAACGAGGCGTGGGGCTCTCCTGGGCTGACCAACCTCCAGTACGCGCACCTGGCCGAGATCACCGGCCGCAGCCCCGAGCTGGCGCCCGAGGCGATCAACTGCAACGCGCCCGACACCGGCAACATGGAGGTGCTGGAGCTGTTCGGCACCGACGAGCACCGGGAGAAGTGGCTCAAGCCGCTGCTGGCGGGTGAGATCGCCTCGGCGTTCTGCATGACCGAGCCCGCGGTCGCCAGCTCGGACGCGACCAACATCGAGCTGCGGATGGACGCCGACGGCGACGAGTACGTTCTCAACGGCCGCAAGTGGTTCGCCTCGAACGCGCTGCACGCCAACTGCCGGGTGTTCATCGTGATGGGCAAGACGAACCTCGACGCGCCCGTCCACCGCCAGCAGTCGATGATGGTCGTCCCGATCGACGCGCCCGGCATCACGATCGTGCGTGGGCTGCCGGTCTTCGGATATATGGACCGTGAGGGCCACGCCGAGGTCCTCTTCGAGAACGTACGGGTGCCGAAGACCGCGTTGCTGGCCGGTGAGGGCGACGGCTTCATGATCAGCCAGGCCCGCCTGGGTCCGGGTCGGATCCACCACTGCATGCGCACGATCGGCATGGCCGAGCGCGCCCTGGACCTGCTGATCGACCGCGCCCAGTCGCGGGTCACCTTCGGCCAGCCGGTGGCCGAACGGTCCAACATCCAGGACTGGATCGCCGAGGCCCGTATCGAGATCGAGGCGACGCGTCTGCTCGTCCTCAAGACCGCCTGGATGATGGACACGGTCGGGAACAAGGCGGCCCGCACCGAGATCGCGGCGATCAAGGTCAAGGCGCCGGTGATGGCGCTGGAGATCATCGACCGCGCGATCCAGGTCCACGGCGGCGGCGGCGTGACCGACGACTTCCCGCTGGCCAGCTTCTACGCGCACCTGCGCACACTTCGGCTGGCGGACGGCCCGGACGAGGTGCACAAGCGGACGATCGCACGAGGCGAGCTGAAGCGCCGCGCCGCCCAGCGGGAGGCCTGACGCGGCGTGGCCAAGGGGCCTGAGATTCCCACGCTGGTCGTCAGCTCCCGGATCCGGGAGCTGCCGACCACCCCTCGGGGTGCGCGCACGCGGGAGGCTCTCGTCGCCGCTGCCCGCGCGGTGTTCGAGCGGGACGGGTTCATCAACTCCCGGCTGACCGACATCACCGCAGAGGCGCATTGCTCGATCGGCACGTTCTACACGTACTTCGACAGCAAGGAAGAGGTCTTCACCGCGCTCATGCAGACGGTGCAGGACGACATGCTGCACCCCGGGCTACCCCACGTGGACGCCGATCCCGGCAACGTCGCCGCCATCCTCCACGCGAGCAACCGGGCCTATCTCGAGGCCTACCAGCGCAACGCCAAGCTGATGCTGCTGCTGGAGCAGGTCGCCACGATCGACCCCGAGTTCCGTGAGCTGCGTTTGGCCCGCGGGCGCGCGTTCTCCGAGCGCAACGCCCAGTGGATCCGTCGTCTGCAGGACCAGGGGTACGCCGACCCGACGCTCGATCCGATGCGTTCGGCCGAGGCGCTCTCCGGGATGGTCGGGCGGATGGCCTATCTGGAGCTGGCCCTGGGCCAGGGCGAGACCGATCTCGACACCCTCGCCGACACCGCCACCCGGCTGTGGCTCAACGCCCTCGGGATCCCCCCGACGGGTCCGAGCACTGACGGGCCCCAGCACTGACGCTTGCTGTTGCCCTCGGGATCCCGTTCCCCTGGTGCTTCATCCGAAGCGAACCCTTGGCGGGCCCGGCGCCGGATTGTGGCCGATGGCGACGAGTTGGGCTGGCTTGTGGCCGATGGCGACGCCGACGCGCCGGCCGGGGTTGTCTGCATCGGCCACAATGCGGCGGAGTCGCGGCGATCGGGGCGGCTCAGATGCCGTGGACTCCGGGGACGATCTCGGCACCCAACCCGCGGACGTAGTCGCCGGCGTGCACCCCTGGCCCGGGCATCAGGAAGACCTGGTCGATGCCGAGGCCGGCATAGCCGTGTAACTCGTCAAGGAACGATGGGGTGTCCTTGTCGCCCGGGGCAGCGGCGGCCCAGGTCAGCGTCTTGCGGAGACGGGCGTAGTCGGTGCCCTCGCGCTCGCAGTGCTCGCGCAGCACGTCGAGCTTGTGACCGACGGCGTCCTGGTCACCAGGACCGCCGAACAGGTTCGTGGCGTCGCCGTACCTCGCGACCATCCGCAGTGTCTTCTTCTCGCCGCCTCCGCCGACCATGATCGGAGGTGTACGCACGGGCTGGGGCAGGTTCAGCGTGCGGCCGAGCTGGTAGTGCTTTCCCGCGTACGCCGACTGGTCGCCGCTCCACATCTGTCGCACGATCTGCAGCGTCTCCTCCAGTCGCTCGAATCGTTCCGCGGTCGGTGGGAACCGCACCCCGAGCCCGACGTGCTCCTCCTCGTACCAAGCGGCACCGATGCCCAGCACGGCACGTCCGCCGGACAACACGTCGAGCGTCGTGACGATCTTGGCGAGCAGGCCGGGGTGGCGGTACGTCGGGCCGGTCACCAGCACCTGCAGCTCGCACGAGGTGGTGGAGGCGGCGAGGAACCCGAGCGTCGTGTACGCCTCGAGCATGTTCAGCTCCGGTCCGCCGACCGGGATCATCTGCCAGTAGTGGTCCATCACCGAGACGGCGTCGAGCCCGACCTCGTCGGCTGCCTTGCCGAAGTCGGCGAGATCCGGCCCGATCGCGGCCGCGCTGGCGTAGTCGAAGAAGACGTGATGCACAGCAAGTCTCATGTCTCGAACCTACTCCGCTTCGAGACTCGCGAGGTCCGGCTACCCCAGGATGAGCATCGCCGCGACCGCGAACATGGTGCCGGCCACAACGACGTCGACCACCTGCCAGGCTCGTGGGCGGGCCAGCAGAGGCGCCAGCAGGCGAGCCCCGAAGCCCAGCACACCGAACCACAGCAGGCTGCCCGCTGTCGCGCCGAGCCCGAACCACCACCGCCCGGGGTCACCGTGGGTGGCCGCGACCGATCCCAGCAGGAGCACGGTGTCGAGGTAGACGTGCGGGTTGAGCCAGGTCAGCGCCAGCGCCTTGCCGGCTACTCGTCCGGGACGGGTCGGCTCGGACGTCAGCGCACCCGGGTGCCGTACCCGCATCAGCGAGGTCACGCCGTACCAGACCAGGAAGGCGGCGCCCACCCAGGTGACCGCGTCGAGGAGCCATCCAGACCGGTCGACGAGTACGCCGATCCCGGCAACCCCGGCGGCGATCAGCACCAGGTCCGAGACCGCGCAGATCGCCACCACCGTGCCGACGTGCTCGCGACGGATGCCCTGACGCAGCACGAAGGCGTTTTGCGCGCCGATGGCCACGATCAGCGACAGTCCGGTGAACAGGCCTGCGGTCGTGGAGTGGAGCACGGTGTGACGCTACGGGGCCGGAGGAGGGTCTTGCGAATGTGGTTCATCGCTGGTGCCCTGCTGGATTGTGGCCGATGCCGACAGCGACACGCCGGCGAGGCCGGCCGTCATCGGCCACAATCCAGCGAAAACAGTCGCCATCGGCCACTTTCCGGCGCGGCCGGCACCGGGACGGGTCAGGCGCGGAGGGCTTGGGCGAGTTCGGTGAAGTCGCCGACCAGCAGGTTCATGTCGTCCTCGGTATGGGCCAGCGACACCAGCCACTGCTCGTCCAGGCCGGGCGGGGTGAGGATGTTGCGGTTGACGCCCCACAGCCAGGACAGTTCGGCGAGGCCGAAGTCGGTGGCCTTGTAGTCGCGGTAGTTGCGTACGGGCGTGGTCGACCAGGTCACGCAGCCCTTGGCTCCGAGCCCGACGGTGTGCGCGGGGAGTTCGTACTCGGCGATGATCCCGTCGATGGCTCCGAGCGCCTTCTCGTTGAGGGCCTCGATCCCGGCCAGTGCATCGCGCGTGCAGATCTCGTCCACCGCCTTGGCCGCCGCCATCACCAGCGGGTTGCCGTTGTAGGTGCCGAAGTGGGCCATCCGGCCGTCGACCACGACCTCCATCACCTCGCGCTTGCCGCCGAACGCCGCCAGCGGCAGCCCGCCGCCGATGCTCTTGGCCAAGGTGATCAGGTCGGGTTGGACGCCGAGGCGCTGTGCGGCGCCGGCGTACCCGGCCGTGAGTCCGGTCTTGACCTCGTCGAAGAGGAGTACGACGCCGTGGCGGTCGCACGCCTCGCGTACGGCCGCGAGGTAGCCCTCGTCGGGCACCACGATGGAGAGGTTCTCCACGACCGGCTCGATGACCAGCACGGCGATCTCGGAGCCGTGTTCGGCGAGCACCTTCTCCAGCATGTCGAGGTCGTTGTATGCGACCACGTGCACGGTGCCGGCTTCGACGTCGAACGGCACGTCGGGGATCGGGTTATCGGCCGGGCCGATGTCCTCCAGTGCGGGCTTCACGGAGACCTGGAGCGCGTCGTACCCGCCGTGGTAGCCGCCCTCGATCTTCAGCACGGCCTTGCGGCCGGTGTACGCGCGGGCCGCGCGCACCGCGTACATCAGCGACTCGGTGCCGGAGTTCGTGAACCGGATCATGCCCAAGCCGAACCGCTCGCGGAACAGCTCGCTGACCTCGGTGGCCTGGGGCGAGGGCGTGACGAACAGGGTTCCGGTCTCGTTCAGCGCCCGGGTGACGTGCTCGACGACGACCGGGTTGAGGTGGCCGACCAGCATCGCGCCGAAGCCCATGGAGAGGTCGAGCAGCCGGCGGCCGTCCATGTCGGTGAGCCAGGCGCCGCGCGCGGACTCGATCGAGATCGGGTACGGGTCCCAGTGCTGGAACGACGAGGTGACGCCGAGCGGCAGCGACTCCTTGGCCCGGTCGTTGTGCTTGCCGGACCCGCCGGTGTCCTGGGTGAAGCGCTCCCACTCCGCTGCCAGCAGCTTCTCGACCCGTCCGGGATCGACCGGCTTGGAGCTCACCGGGACGTGTCGCCAGGTGTGGGGGTCGTTCGCGGGCCAGGTCGTCATGGTTCCTCCTTGCGGGTCACCCGATTCCGTTGCGAAACCCGGGCCGGACTGATCATTCCGCAAGCCCTACCGTACGGGAACAACGGGATCGGTGGAACTGGCTGAACCCCGCGGGAACTGCGGGAGAGGTCCCCGACTTCGGTGCTTCGCGTCCGGGCGACGACCGCACGTGGCTCGATACGTCCCTCGCAAGCTTGGCGTACTCGACCCGCGGACGGTGTCAGCCTTGCTGGGTGTTCTTCCCGGGTGACGCGCTCGGGCTCGGACTCGTCGGCGTCGGACCGTTGGTGCTGCCGGATCCCGGCCCGCCGGAGCCGGGACCGCCCGAGCCGCCGCGTTCTTGGCCGCCCGTGTCCCCAGGCCTTCCGCCGGGGCCGCCGGGGAGTTGGTCGTCCATGCGGTTGCCGAACTGGGTGCTCCTCCCCTGGAGCTCCTTCTTGACCTGATGCACGGTCAGCGCCGAGGTGATCGTCGCGGTGAGCAGCATGCTGACCAGCCACAGCAGTACGCCGCCGGCGATCCACGACCAGAGTGGCATCGTGCGGGTCGGAGTCGACGTGGCGACAGCCTCCGCGGGCTCGGCAGACTCGGGTATCGGGGCAGTGAGCTCAGGCTCGGACGGTGTTTCGGACATGACGATCGCTCCTCCCAGCGAACAGGCACATATCATCCAGAATGCGACCAAGACATGTGAGGGACCTGTGAATCGCTGAGATTCGCCTGTGGAGCGGATGACGAGACTCGAACTCGTACGCCGATCAATCGTCGTTGTGCACGATGAAGACGTCCCGATAGAGCTCGACGAACGACGCGGTTGCGAAGGCTGCCTCAATATCGGCGAGTCTGCTCTCGATGAGCTGAAAGAGATCTTTGTTGCTGATGTTGCCGGTCCGCACCATGAGGAGCTTGGCGGGCGTTCCCGTCGTGGTGTGGGAGTGGCGGAAGTCGTCGTCCTTGCTGACGACGACTCGGCCCTGCTCGTCGGCAGCCGCGGAAACGTCCGGGTCGGGGGTGCGGACATCGGCGGGGAGCGTCAGCACGTGCACGGCGTCGTGTTCGTGGTCGATGAGGAATTTCGCGAGCTTCGGTGGGAGTTGGGCGTCGACGAGGAACTTCACGATTTCGGGACGACCTGCTGGCCCCCCGCCGCTGCAGCTCCGTATTCGAGTGCGGCGAGCAGATCGTCGCGTTCGAGGTAGGGGTAGTCGTCGAGGACCTGATCGAAGGTCATGCCGCTGGCCAGCAGTTCGAGGATGTTCTGGACGGGCATGCGCATGCCGCGTACGACGGGCTTCCCGTGACAGATCAGCGGATCGACGGTGATGCGGTCCAGGCGGCTGGCGGAGACGTTGGCCATGCGTCAATGATGCAGGGTGGACCTATCGATCACCAATGCGCGATGAGTTGATGCTGGAGCGGATGACGAGACTCGAACTCGCGACATCGACCTTGGGAAGGTCGCGCTCTACCAACTGAGCTACATCCGCACGAGCCAGGCGGGGCTGGCGTCGCGGCGATACTACCCTGTGCCGATCCAGCCTGGGTTGCACTAGGGTCGGGCTGTGCTGCTCAGTGACCGCGACATCCTCGCCGAGATCGACGCCGGCCGCGTGTCGGTCGAGCCCTACGACCCCGCGATGATCCAGCCGTCGAGCATCGACTTCCGGCTCGACCGGTTCTTCCGGGTTTTCGAGAATCACCGCTACCCGCACATCGACCCGGCGGCGGACCAGTCCGACCTCACCCGCCAGGTGGAGCCGGTCGGGGACGAGCCGTTCATCCTGCACCCGGGGGAGTTCGTGCTGGGCTCGACGTACGAGGTCGTCTCGCTGCCCGACGACATCGCCGCCCGGGTGGAGGGCAAGTCGTCGCTGGGCCGGCTCGGCCTGCTCACCCACGCGACCGCCGGTTTTGTCGACCCGGGCTTCTCGGGTCACGTCACGCTCGAGCTGGCCAACGTGGCCACGCTGCCGATCAAGCTCTACCCGGGCATGAAGGTCGGCCAGCTCTGCTTCTTCCGACTCAGCTCGCCGGCTGAGCATCCCTACGGCTCGGCGAAGTACGGCTCGCGCTACCAGGGCCAGCGCGGCCCCACCCCGAGCCGTTCCTTCCAGAACTTCCACCGCACCCCGATCGAGTAGAACGCCGAGTCGGCGCATCCTCACCCGGCTCCTGCTGGATTGTGGCCGATCCTGACAGTGCTCGCTGGATTGTGGCCGATGACGACACCGACAGGCCGGGCGGGCTGGTCGCCATCGGCCACAATCCGGCCCGATCGCACGGAGGCTGCAGGCTCCCTGCGCGGCAACTGGGGAGCGCCAGGACCAGCATGTGACCCTGTGGCTCCCCAGATCAGGTGGCCGCAGGGAGGGCTAGGGTCGGCGGTGTGGGAGTCGTGCGATGAACCTGCTGCTCTCGACGTTCTGCTTCGCGTTCGGGAGCGCGGTGCTGCCTCTGCTGAACGCGGAGGTCTATCTCGGGGCCGTCGGTACGCGCATCCATCCTGGGCAGGCGGCCGCACTCGCGATCGCCGCGGCGGCCGGGCAGACGCTGGGCAAGATGGTCTGGTACGCCGGTGCTCGCTGGTTCACCGAGCGCCCGTGGATGCAGCGCAAGCTCAGCCACTCGAAGGTGCGCCCCGCTTTCGACAAGTGGCAGCAACGTGTCGAGGGCAGGCCCTGGTACGGAGCCGCCGTCCTGCTGTGCTCGGCGGCGCTCGGCTTCCCGCCGCTGCTGGTGATGGCCGTACTCGCCGGGTCGCTCCGGATGCGCTTCGACGTGTTCGTCGCCAGCTGCTTCGTCGGGCGGGCGCTCCGGTTCTACTTCCTGCTCGCAGGGGTGTCGTTGTTCGCTCACTGAGAGCGGGGCGCACCGGCGGGGCATCGCTGGTCGAGCAGGGCGAGGAACGAGCCCGCATCGAGACCGAGCCGCGTGATCTGTAACGGGAGTCCCCGACTTCGGCGCCTCGCGTCCGATCGGCGTCTCGATACGGCCCTCGGCTAGCGCCTCGGACCACTCGACGA
>JASGGG010000017.1:0-42608 GCA_047605165.1 Nocardioidaceae bacterium | reverse complement strand
GGCCGACATCCGCGGCATCACGATGCCGATCACCAAGCACAACTTCCTGGTCACCGACCCGGCCGAGATCCCGCGCACCGTCGCCGAGGCGTTTCACATCGCCTCCACCGGACGCCCCGGCCCGGTGCTCGTCGACGTCGCCAAGGACGCCCTGCAAGCGATGACCACCTTCGCGTGGCCGGCCGAGATCAGCCTGCAGGGCTACCGGCCGGTGACCAAGCCACACGCGAAGCAGGTGCGCGAGGCGGCCCGGCTGATCGTCGAGTCCAAGCGGCCGGTGCTGTACGTCGGGGGTGGCGTGATCCGAGCCGGCGCGGCCGCCGAGCTGCGGGTGCTCGCCGAGGCGACCGGCATCCCGGTCGTCACCACGCTGATGGCGCGCGGGGCGTTCCCCGACAGCCACCCGCAGCACCTGGGCATGCCCGGCATGCACGGCACGGTGGCCGCCGTCGCTGCCCTGCAGAAGAGCGACCTGATCGTCAGCCTCGGCGCGCGCTTCGACGACCGGGTGACCGGCAACCTCGACTCGTTCGCGCCCGGCGCCAAGGTGATCCACGCCGACATCGATCCTGCGGAGATCGGCAAGAACCGCGCCGTCGACGTGCCGATCGTGGGTGACTGCCGCGAGGTGATCGCCGACCTGGTGGTGGCGCTCAAGGCCGAGTCCGACGCCGGCCGGCAGGGGGACTACGAAGGCTGGGTGCGCTTCCTCTCCGGGGTGCGCAGCACGTACCCGCTCGGCTACGACAACCCGGCAGACGGCTCGCTGGCGCCGCAGTACGTCCTGGAGCGGCTGGGCAGGATCGCCGGCCCGGAGGCGGTCTACTGCGCCGGGGTCGGCCAACACCAGATGTGGGCCACCCACTTCATCGGCTACGAGCACCCGCGCACCTGGATCAACTCCGGAGGGCTCGGCACGATGGGCTTCGCGGTGCCCGCGGCGATGGGCGCCAAGGTCGGCCGCCCCGACGCGACGGTGTGGGCGATCGACGGCGACGGCTGCTTCCAGATGACCAACCAGGAGCTGGCCACCTGCACGATCGAGGGCATCCCGGTCAAGGTCGCGATCATCAACAACGAGTCGCTGGGCATGGTGCGGCAGTGGCAGACGCTGTTCTACAACGAGCGCTACAGCAACACTGATCTGCAATCCAAGCGCGTCCCCGACTTCGTCAAGCTCGCCGACGCCTACGGCTGTGTCGGGCTCTCGTGTGAGTCCGCGGCCGAGGTGGACGCCACGATCGAGAAGGCGATGGAGATCAACGACGTCCCGGTCGTCATCGACTTCCGGGTGCACCGCGACGCGATGGTCTGGCCGATGGTCGCGGCCGGCACCAGCAACGACGACATCAAGTACGCCCGCGATCTCGCCCCGAAGTTCGAGGAGGACGAGCTCTAGTGAACGAGCGAAGCGAGAGAACCAGACAACACAGCCCCCTTTGTGCCTCATCGGCGCCCGCAGCGAAGCGAGGACGTCGATGAGCAAACACACTCTGTGCGTGTTGGTCGAGAACAAGCCCGGCGTACTCGCCCGCGTCGCCAGCCTGTTCAGCCGACGCGGCTACAACATCGACAGCCTGGCGGTGGGGCCGACCGAGCACCCCGAGGTGTCCCGGATGACGATCGTCGTCGCGGTCGAGGACAAGCCGCTGGAGCAGGTCACCAAGCAGCTCAACAAGCTCGTCGAGGTCATCAAGGTCGTCGAGCTCGACGGGTCGGCCTCCGTCGATCGCGAGCTGATGCTGGTCAAGGTCAAGGCCGACGCGGCGACCCGCGGCCAGATCGTCGATCTCGTGCAGTTGTTCGAGGCCAAAGTCGTCGACGTCGCGCCCGACGCGCTGACCGTCGAGCTCACCGGCTCCTCGGCCAAGCTCGACGACTTCCTGCGCGTGGCCGAACCCTTCGGCGTACGCGAGCTGGTGCAGTCCGGAATGGTCGCCATCGGTCGTGGCTCCCGCTCGATCACCGACCGTACGCTCAAGCCTGTCCCCGTACCCGTACCCGTGCCCGCCGCTGGCTAAGGCGAGCCTCGCAACCAATCCTGTTGAGAATCAACGAGAAAGAGAGCCCCCCGTGGCAGAGATGTTCTACGACGACGCAGCCGACCTGTCGGTGATCCAGGGCCGCACGGTTGCCGTGCTCGGCTACGGCAGCCAGGGCCACGCCCACTCGCTGTCGCTGCGTGACTCCGGGGTCGACGTGCGCGTCGGCCTGCCGGAGGGATCCAAGAGCCGGGCGAAGGCCGAGGCCGAAGGCCTGCGGGTCGTCACACCCGCCGAGGCTGCCGCCGAGGCCGACCTGATCATGATCCTGGCGCCCGACCACGTGCAGCGCTCGCTGTATGCCGAGTCGGTCGCCCCGAACCTGCAGGAGGGCGACGCGCTCTTCTTCGGCCACGGGTTCAACATCCGCTTCGGCTACATCACCCCACCTGAGGGCGTCGATGTGTGCATGGTCGCCCCGAAGGGCCCCGGCCATCTGGTGCGCCGGGAGTTCTCCGAGGGCCGCGGCGTGCCGGTGCTCGTCGCGGTCGAGAAGGACGCGACCGGCAAGGCCTGGCCGCTGGCGCTTTCGTACGCCAAGGCAATCGGTGGTCTGCGTGCCGGCGGTATCAAGACCACGTTCACCGAGGAATGCGAGACCGACCTGTTCGGCGAGCAGGCGGTGTTGTGTGGCGGCGCGTCCCAGCTGGTGCAGTACGGCTTCGAGACGCTGATCGAGGCCGGCTACCAGCCGGAGGTCGCCTACTTCGAGTGCCTGCACGAGCTCAAGCTGATCGTCGACCTGATGTACGAGGGCGGCATCGCCAAGCAGCGCTGGTCGGTCTCCGACACCGCGGAGTACGGCGACTACGTCTCCGGCCCGCGGATCATCGACCCGCACGTGAAGGAGAACATGCAGGCGGTCCTCGCCGACATCCAGAACGGCTCCTTCGCGCAGCGGTTCATCGACGACCAGGACGCCGGTGCCCCCGAGTTCAAGGCACTGCGCGCCAAGGGCGAGCAGCACCCGATCGAGGCCACCGGCCGCGAGCTGCGCAAGCTGATGAGCTGGGTCAAGACCTCCGACGACTACACCGAGGGCACCGCCGCCCGCTGACCCGTTCTGCCGAGTTGGCACGAATCGTCGCCGAGTTGGCGCGAATCTTCGCTGAGTTGGCACGAATCCTCAGCGGTCGCGGCGCTTGCGGGTGCGGGCGTACCCTGCTTGCACCCTCGACCAGGAGGTCAGGCTCGGCAGAGCACCTCGCCGTGCAGGACCGAGAGCCAGCCGTCCGGCGCTTCAGCCCACTGCCGCCACCCCCGTGCGATCCGTTCGAGATCGGCGGGGGTGGCTGCGTTCTCGGCGACCAACTGGCGGGCGAGCGCGGACTCGGTGATCCGGTCGGCCCACATCCCGCCCCACCAGGCGCGGTCCTCGGGCGTCGCGAAGCACCAGGTGCTCGAGGTGGCCTCCACCTGCTCGAACCCGGCTTGCTGCGCCCACGACAGCAGCCGCCGCCCGGCATCGGGCTCACCGCCGTTGCGCCGCGCGGCGTCCTCGTAGAGCCGTAGCCACTCGTCCAGCTCGGGGATCTGCGGCCACCAGGTGAACGCCGCATAGTCACTGTCCCGGACGGCCACCAACCCACTCGGCCGGGTGACCCGTCGCATCTCCCGGAGCGCTTGCACGGGATCGGCCACGTGCTGCAACACCTGATGAGCGTGTACGACGTCGAAGCTGCCGTCCGCGAAGCTGAGCCGATGCACGTCCTCGACCGCGAACTCCACGTTGCTGAGCCCGCGCTCCTCCACTGCGGCCCGCGACAGCGCCAGCTCCGCCTCCCCGATCTCGGTCGCGGTGACGTGCGCGACCCGGGTAGCGAGGTCCGCCGTGATCGTCCCCGGCCCTGCGCCAACGTCAAGCAGCCTGGTCTCAGGAGTCAGGTGGGGGAGCAGGTAGGCAGCAGAGTTCTCGGCCGTACGCCAGCGGTGCGACCGCAGCACCGACTCGTGATGACCGTGGGTATAGGCAGGCACCTCGCCACACTATGCCGACCTGGGCCGCCGGTCAGGCTCGCCAGCTCGGTCTGCTGCGTGCGCGTCGGCGGGCGGGGCGCGCCCGGGAGCTCCGATGAACCCGCGGCTGACGACGCTGCTCGCCCTGCGCCAGGTGGTCGAGGTGGATGTCGCGGACATCCACCCAAGCGGGTTCCCGACCTGACGCGCGGTCGCTGACCGGCCGGGAAGCACGGGCGGGAAGGATTGGGCGCGGTCCGGTGTTGAGCGGGCATGCGTATCGAGATCTGGTCCGACGTCGTGTGTCCCTGGTGCTACATCGGCAAGCGCAGGCTGGAGTCGGCGTTGGCCGAGTTCCCGCACCGCGACGAGGTCGAGATCGTCTACCGCTCCTTCGAGCTCGACCCCGAGGCGCCGCAGGTGGGGTACGAGTCGATCCGGGACTCGTTGGCCAACAAGTACGGCCTGGGCGAGGAGCAGGTCCGCCAGATGATGGCGCGCGTCTCCGAGACCGCGGTCACCGAGGGCTTGCGGTTCGCGTACGAGGACGCCATGCACACCAAGACCGTCGATGCGCACCGATTACTCCACCTCGCCCTCGACCAAGGCCTCCAGGCTGAGCTCAAGGAGGCGCTGCTCGCGGCGTACTTCACCCGCGGCGAGTCCATGGGCGACCACGACGTGCTGCGCAAGGTCGCCGTCGACGTCGGACTCGACCCGGCGCGAGTGGACCAGGTGCTGAGCAGCGACGAGTACGCCGATGCCGTGCAAGCGGACATCGCGCAGGCCCGCGCGTACGGTGCCAACGGCGTACCCTTCTTCGTGGTCGACCAGAAGTTCGGCGTCTCCGGGGCGCAGCCCGCAGAGGTGTTCGCCCAATTGCTCGACCGCGCCTGGAGCGAGTCGCACCCCACGCTCACCCGGGTCGGCGACGTGACTGAGGGCGATACCTGCGGCATCGACGGCTGCTGACCGGCGTCCGCGTTCGTAGCGCCCGCTTGGTCCGGTAGAGTGACCAGTCGGGCACAGTGTCGTGCACGTTCTCCCTGCAGGCCCTCCGGGGCAACCACTCGTCCGAGGACATGATGACCAAGCCCGTCGTACTCATCGCCGAAGAGCTCAGCCCCGCCACCGTGGAGGCTCTCGGCCCCGACTTCGAGATCCGCAACTGCAACGGTGCCGACCGCGCGGAGCTGCTGACCGCCATCGTCGACGCCGAGGCGATCCTCGTACGCTCCGCCACCAAGGTCGATGCCGAGGCACTCGCCGCGGCCAAGAAGCTCAAGGTCGTCGCTCGCGCCGGAGTCGGCCTCGACAACGTCGACGTCAAGGCTGCGACCAGCGCCGGCGTCATGGTCGTGAACGCACCGACCTCCAACATCGTCTCCGCCGCCGAGCTCGCTGTCGCGCTGATGCTCGCCGCCGCCCGCCACGTCGCACCCGCCAACGCGGCGCTGAAGAACGGCGAATGGAAGCGCAGCAAGTACACCGGCATCGAGCTCTACGAGAAGACCGTCGGCATCGTCGGCCTGGGCCGCATCGGCGTACTCGTCGCCCAGCGGCTCTCGGCCTTCGGCATGCAGGTCATCGCCTACGACCCGTACGTTCAGGCCGGACGCGCCGCCCAGATGGGCGTACGCCTGGTCGGCCTCGACGAGCTGCTCGAGCAGAGCGACTTCATGTCGGTGCACCTGCCCAAGACCCCCGAGACCATCGGGCTCATCGGCGAGGACCAGCTGGCCAAGGTCAAGCCGTCGCTGGTGCTGGTCAACGCGGCCCGCGGCGGCATCGTCGACGAGCAGGCGCTCTACAACGCCGTCAAGGAGGGC
This sequence comes from Nocardioidaceae bacterium, assembly GCA_047605165.1. GTDB lineage: Bacteria > Actinomycetota > Actinomycetes > Propionibacteriales > Nocardioidaceae > SSC3. The sequence continues at coordinate 36,781 of JASGGG010000017.1, read as the reverse complement.
CGGATCGCCGCCGCTGGCCTCGACGTGTTCGCCACCGAGCCGTGCACCGACAGCCCGCTGTTCGAGTTCGAGAACGTCGTCGCCACGCCGCACCTGGGCGCCTCGACCGACGAGGCTCAGGAGAAGGCCGGCATCGCCGTCGCCAAATCGGTGCGCCTGGCTTTGTCGGGGGAGCTCGTACCCGACGCCGTCAACGTCCAGGGCGGTGTCATCGCCGAAGACGTACGTCCCGGCATCCCACTGACCGAGAAGCTCGGCCGCATCTTCACCTCGCTGGCCGGAGAGGTCGCCCAGGCCCTCGACGTCGAGGTGCGCGGCGAGATCACCGGGAACGACGTCAAGGTGCTGGAGCTGGCAGCGCTCAAGGGCGTCTTCGCCGACGTCGTCGAGGAACAGGTGTCCTACGTCAACGCGCCGCTGCTCGCCGCCGAGCGCGGGCTGGCCGTGCGGCTGGTCACCGACCCCGAGAGCCCCGACCACCGCAACCTGATCACCCTGCGCGGCACCCGCGCCGACGGCAGCCAGGTCTCGGTCTCCGGCACCTTGGTCGGCATCAGCCAACGCGAACGCCTGGTCGAGGTCGACGGCTATATCGTCGACATCGAGCCCACCGAGCACCTGGCGTTCCTGCGGTACGAGGACCGTCCCGGCATGGTCGGCATCGTCGGCAACATCCTCGGCGAAGCCCGGATCAACATCGCCGGGATGCAGGTCGCCCGGGACGAGAAGGGCGGCGCCGCGCTCGTAGCCCTGTCCGTCGACAGCGCCATCCCCGCCTCGGTCCTCGACGAGCTCGCCTCGGCCATCGAGGCCGACGCCGTACAAGCCGTCGACCTCGCCGACTGATCTTCCCCGGGCCAGCCCCGCTGAACGCACCCGTGGCCGGCCCCGCTGGATTGTGGCCGATCGTGACAGGTGAAGCCGGTTTGTGGCCGATGGTGGCAATGGTCTGACCGATCTGAGTGTCGTCATCGGCCACAAGCGGGTCCTCGCGGGTCTAGGCGGCTCGATTCCCTTCCTGGCTAAGTCGGCAAGGCAAGGAGGGGCGGAGCGTACGGCCGGGGCCGGGTCTGCCTCGGCGGTGAGGTCTGCGCCGGACCTAGTGATTCGAGATGGCTGAGAAATCGGTCTTTCCGCAGCTATCTCGAATCACTGGCGGCGATCCTCCGTACGCGGTGCTAATCCGAAATTGAACGCAACCGGGCGCCAGCCAGCAACCGCGCAAGGCCGGAGCCACTCGACAAACCGGACCCAGAGCGGGTGCGGCCGCCCCTCCTTGCTCTCTTACCCAGCCATGCAGAGAGCCCAAGGCTCTAGCGGCGCGTGAATTCGGCGAAGATTCGTGCCAACTCGGCGAAGATTCGTGCCAACTCGGCGGGTGGGGTTAGGCGATGAGGGGGCCGCGGGCGGTGAGGGCTGGTGAGGCAGCGGGGGAGGAGGTCGCCTCGCGGTAGGCGGCGGCGATCCGCTCGGAGGCGGCCTCCAGCACCTCGACCGGCTGGCCGTAGGGCACCCGCAGGTAGTGCTCGAAGCCTCCGTCGACACCGAAGCTGCGGCCCGGCGCGAGCTGGAGACCGTGTCGGGGCGCGGCTGCGGTGAGAGCGCTGGAGACCCGCTCGGGCATCCGGCACCACAGCGACATCCCGCCGGCGGGTACGGGTACGTCCCAGTCGGGGAGCTCGGCGCGCAGAGCCTCGACGAGCGCATCGCGCTGAGCCCGCAGCCGGTCGAGGCGCTCGGGGATGATCTCGTCACGGCGCTGGATCAGGTGGGTGGCCGCGAGCTGCTCCAGCACCGGGGAGCTGAGCTCGAGCGTGGCGCGCGACTCCAGCAGCTCGGGCAGCATCGCCTGTGGCGCACGGATCCAGCCGATCCGCAGCCCGCCCCAGTACGACTTCGACATGCTTCCCAGCAACACGGCACGATCGTCGTAGGCGGCGAACGGCAGTGGCCGCGGCACATCGCTGAGGTTCGGGCTGAGCCGCAGGTCGGCCATCGTCTCGTCCACGACGACCGTCGTGTGATTGCGTCGCAGCATCCGCGCGGCGGTCTCGCGTTGGGTGTCGGTCATCAGCTGCCCGGTGGGGTTGTGGAAGTCGGGCATCAGGTACGCCACCCGCGGCGAGGTCTGCCGCAGCGTTGCCTCCAGCAGCTCGAGATCCCAGCCCTGGTCGTCTAACGGGAGCGTGGTCAGCCGGGCACCGGCATGGGTCGCGGTGTCGAGCGCGTTGGGGTAGGTCGGGTTCTCCATCAGCATCCGGTCACCGGTACGCACCAGGGCTCGCAGCACGATCGCGAGCGCCGACAGGGCACCCGAGGTCACCATGATCTGGGCGGGGTCGGTGGGCAGGCCGCGGCCGGCGTACGCCGATGCGATGGTCTCGCGCAGGTCCGGCAGCCCTTGCGCGTCGTACCCACCGCGGCGCAGCCACCGGGGCAGCTCGGCGGTGGCCGCTTCGTACGCGGTCGCGATGCCGAGCGCTGCGGGCAGGATCGCGCAGGTCAGGTCGATCTCCTCGGCCGCGTTGCGACCATGTAGTGGGATCAGTGCATGTTGCGACAGCTCGCCACCGCCGCCGGGCAGCGTGGCGACCGATCCCGAGCCTCGGCGCGAGCTCAGGTAACCGCATTCCTTGAGCTCGCGGTAGGCACTGGTGACGGTCGTACGCGAGGTGCCCAGCACGGCGGTGAGGTCGCGTTCGCTGGGCAGTCGGGTGCCGGGGGAGATCCGGCCGTCGGCGATCACCAGCCGGATGGCGTCGGACAGGGAGCGGTACGCCGGGCTGCCGTCGAGCGCGTCCGGCCCGATCAAGAAGGCCAATCGAAGAGCCGTGAGCGTAATCACCAGGCCACTATTGCGCAATTGGCTATCGATTTCCAGTCCAATCGACTTCAAGATTGCTCTATGAACCTCCGCCACACCTCACTCCAGACCGGCCTGACCCCTTGGCAGCAGGTCCATGCCGGCCGCCTCCCGCGCCGGCTCACCCAGCTCATGATCGGCCTGGTCCTCTACGGAGTCAGCATGGCGATGATGGTCCGCTCCACCCTCGGGCTCGACCCCTGGGACGTGTTCAACGCCGGCGTCTCCCGGGTGCTCCCGCTGAGCTTCGGCGAGGTCACGATCGTGGTCGGCGCGTTCGTGCTGCTGGCCTGGATCCCACTGCGGCAGTGGCCGGGCCTGGGCACGATCGCCAACGTCGTAGTGATCGGACTGGCCACCGACGTCGCGCTCGCGCTGATCAAGGCGCCGCATCCCTTGGTGGCCCGCGGGGCGCTGTTGCTGGGTGGCATCGTGCTCAATGCCCTCGCCGGTGCGCTCTACATCGGCGCCCAGCTCGGGTCCGGTCCCCGCGACGGACTGATGACTGGCCTGCACGCCCGCACCGGCCTCTCCCTCCGGCTGGTGCGCACCTCGATCGAGGTCACCGTGCTGGTGATCGGCTTCCTGCTCGGTGGCGCGGTGGGGCTCGGGACGGTCCTGTACGCCTTGATGATCGGCCCGCTCGTGCAACTGCTGCTGCCGATCCTCACCGTCGACCCCGAGGCGGTTCCGGCCGACCCGTACCTGACGCTGTTCGTTCCGCAGCTGCGCGGTGAGCCCGGTCGAGCGCGGACCGAAGCGTCCGGGCCTGGATGGTGCGGCGCTCGGGCATACACGTAGTCACGCGTCGGCGGTCGCGGATACCGCGTCGAGCAGGGCGAGCCGCTGTGGGAGGTCGCGGCGCGTCGCGAGGCCCAGGCCGGCGAACACCCGGCCGAGGTGGGTCTGGACGGTTCGCAGCGAGATGCCGAGGGCCTCGGCGATTGCCGCGTCGGTCGCGCCGTCGGCCGCCAGATCGGCGACCTCGCGCTCCCGGGCGGTGAGCAGGTCGGTGCTCAGTCGCTGCAGCGCCGGTACGACGAGGCGCGCGCCGTCGGGCAGCAGGCCGGCGAGATTGCTCCAGGCAGCGGCGCTGGTCGCGCGGTCGGATCGGTCCGCGCCGAGCAGGGCGGCCTGGGCCGCGGCGGTGGCCGCGTACCAGCGATGGCCCGTGGCCGCCAGTTTGCCGGCGGCCCGCAGCAGCAGGTCGGGATCCTGAGCGGAGAGGGCCGCCGCGTGTGCTCGCTGTCCGTCGTTGAGCCCAGGAGTGTGGCGGCCGCCGAGCAGTGCGGCGGCGGCTACGCTGCCGTGGGTGACCGCGAGGTAACGCGCCCAGCTCGCAAGCGCCCGCCCTCCGGTCCTTGCGACCGCGTCGGCCGCGTTGAGGAGGAGTCGCTCCGCCGCGGCGAGATCGCCCGTGTGGGCAAGGACCGTGGCGCGGGCCATCGCCAGGTCGACGTCGTACACCGGCGCGTGTGGCACCTGCTCGGTGGCCGCCAGGTGGGCCTTGGCCTCCGTGATTCGTCCGGCCGCGGCCAGGGCCTGCATGCGTAGCGCGGCGAACCAATGGCGCGTCGTCTGCACCCACATGCCCGAGACCGCGGCCAGCGCCACGAAGCGGTCGGCCGCGGCCGCGGCGTCACCGGCCAGCATCTCCGCCCACGCGATGCCGTTGCCGTGCTGGGCTCGCACGCCGTCATCGCCGGCCACCAGGGCTCGCTCGTAGTCCTCGGCGAGCCCGGCAAGGACGTCGGGCAGCGCGTCGCCGCGGAAGAGCGCGGCGTAGCGGAGCACCAGGCGGACCGAGGCGGGCCCCTCGGGAAGCTCGGAGATCGCCGCCTCGGCGAGCACGGCGAGATCGTCCAGGAGGGTTCGGGCAGCAGCGTTGCCCGCGTGGGTGGCGACGCTGGCAAGAGTCAGACCGGCGTGTACGCGTGCGGCAACGGTTGCGCGGGGGTCGTCGTAGACAGCGGCGGCCTGTGCGTGCGCGTCGGAGAAACGGCCCAGTCGCCACAGTGCCGTCGAACGGACCGCGAGGACATCGGGCAGGGGGCCGTGCTCGGCCAGCACGTCGTCGAGCTCAGCGAGCGCCTCGGTAGGACGGTGCTCGGGCATGGCGTTGAGGAACGCCCGGGTGACACGCACGCCGATCCGGCTGGCGTCATCCAGGTTGCTCAGGTCGAGGGAGTCCAGGACAGCGCTGGCCTCGGCGGTCGCGTGGCAATGAGTCAGCAGGTTGGCCAGGCGCAGTTTCTCGGTTGTGGTCGCCGCTCGCCGGGACGCGGCATCCACCAGGCGCGCGAAGAGCGCCGAGTCCGTGCTCTGGACGACCTCGGCCAGGCTGAGGAGCTCCGCCACTTCGGGGGGCTCACCGAGATCCAGTCCGAGCGCGGCGAAGCGTAGTCGCTCATCGAGCGTGGGTGCTCCGTCCCCGACCGCGGCCCGCCAGTGGCTGAGCAGTCGTTTCCTGAGCTGATGGGCACGCTTGGGGGGAGTGGTGGCGAGGACGGCGTCGCGGTACAAGGGGTGGGGGAGCCGTAGCTCGCCGGACTCCGTATCGACCACGAGCACCCCGTGGGCTTCCGCGGCCTCGAGGGGATGCTCACCGGCAGCCGCGAGAGCGATCTCGAGAGGCAGCGGCTCGCCGAGTGCGACGGTCCGTGCCGCATCCAGCACTTCCGGGGCCAGCCCGTCGAGCAGGCCGGCTACCAGGCCGGTAGCGCTCGGCGCGGGTGGGAGCGGCCCGAGCAGCTGCCAGCCACCCGGAGTCAGGACCAGAGCGCCGACCCGGCGAGCCTCGCGAGCCAGCTCGGTCAGGAAGAGCGGGTTCCCGCCGCTACGGCCGACGATCGTGGCTGCTGCACGGTCGTCGATGTGGTCGCCAACCTCCCGCGCCAGCAGCTGGTAGGACGCCGCCTCGTCCAGTGGCCGGAGCTCGAGCTCGCGGGCACGGCCGATTCGCACCAGGTCCAGCACGCCTTCGGGCAGCCCGGAGCTCGCACGCAGCGCCACCACGGCGGCGACGCCGGAGGTGGCGAGCTGGTGGAGGAGACCGGCGGACTGGGCATCGATCAGCTGCGCTTCGTCGACGAACACCGCCGCGGTGCCGGCGGCGAGCAAGTCCGCGTGGATGGCACCTGCTGTCGCCGACGACCCTGCCGCCGTCCGGAAGACGCCCAGCGGACGGCTGGGGTCGGCGTCGGCGGGACGGAGCGCGAGCGTGCGGACCCCCTCGGCGGCCAGCACATGGCGGACCTCGTTGAGCAGGTGTGTCTTGCCGATGCCCGCCGGGCCGCGCACCACGACACCGAGCCCGTGGCGAACGTCCTGGAGCATCCGCGCCAGCTCCTGGTCTCTTCCGACCAGCAGGGAGGCAGGTTCTGCGACGTCTGGAGCGACGGCAGGGGCCGTGGCCGGGATCGGTGAGTCCAGGGGCCTCATCTCGGGGCCAATTCCGGCCGGTCCTCGTCAGCCGAGCTCGGGCCGGAGGCCACGGGAGAGCTCGACCCGGCCCGCGATGCCGAGCTTGTGGTAGATGCGGGTGAGGTGCGTCTGGGCGGTGCGGACCGAGAGGCCGAGTCTCTCCGCCACCTCGCGGTCGGAGAGCCCGGCTGCGGCATGCCGCGCGACCTCGGCTTCCCGCGCGCTCAGCACGGGGCGGTTCAGCAGCCGGACGACCGGGCTGTCGAACCCCTTCGTCGAGGTGAGCAGGACACCCAGCCGCTCGGCGGCGAGAGCAGCCCTGCCGGGGCGTGGCCCGCGGCCATGGAGCAGGACGGCCTGTGCCTGTGCCTCGGTCGCGAACCAGTGCAAGCCGAGCGCAGCGAGAGCGGTCGCCGCCCGCTCGGCTTCGTCCGCGTCGAGGTTCCCGATGGCGCGGGCGTGGCGGGCGACTGCCTCGTCCGCCTCCGTCTCGATCACGTCGAGCGTACGGAGCACCGATGTCGCGGCGGGCGCGTCCGCGTAGCGCATCGCGGCGTACCACAGCACGCGGGCAAGATAGCGCTGTCCGAGGCTCTCCGCGGCGGCCGCTCCGGCCCGGGCGCGGCGGCCGGCGGCGCCGAGGTTGCCTCGGCCGGCGGCGAGGGCTGCCTCGGCGATCGCGACGTCGGCGTCGTACACCGGAGGGCGTGGTGCCTCACCCAGCGCGGTGACGACCGTGGTGGCCGTCTTGAGGTCTCCCGCGAGAACGAGCGCCGAGCCCAGCATGGAGCGCACCCACGGCAGCGACGATTCGGTCCAAGCGCCGCTGGCGGCGTAGGCCTCGCGAAGCAGCGCGACGCCTTCCGGCATCTGTCCGCCCAGGACATGTGTCCAGCCGAGCTCCACGGCGAACTGTGCGCGTACGCCGTCGTCGCCGCGCTTGACCGCCGCGGCGTACGCGGTCGTGCCCGCGGCCTGGGCCACCGCCTGGTCGATGCCAAGCATTTGTGCGGCGCCGGCCTCGATGAGCTGCATGGTCGCCGGTCCGTCTGGCAGGTGTGCACCCGGCTGCCGGGCGAGCGCGGTGAGGTGGCTGAGGAGCTCGGCATACCCGCCGCGGTCGCCGGCGTAGATCGCCGCGTAGGCCCCGACGACGGCGGCATCGACGGCGGCGTCGACCGGGGTGTCGGGATCGGCGAGCAGCGTGGTTGCGCCCTGTTGTGCCTCCGTTACCTTGCCGAGCCGCCAGAGGGCGAAGATACGAAGCGCTGCCGCGGCAGCGGAGTCGGACAAGGCGTCCTTGTTGCGGTCCAGGAGGGCGATCGCTTGGCGGGGACGGTGGGCCGATGCCGCCAGCAGCCGGGCACGGAGGAGCAGTGCAGCCGCTGCCTGGTCGGGCGTGGCGTCAGCGGCGTCGATCCGATCGCTCACGTCGAGTGCTTCGGCGGTCTTCTCTTCGCGCACCAGGATCGCCAGCAGGGCAAGGAGCGCGGGAACTCCGCCGTCGGCCTCTACCGCGGCGCGGGCGAACTCCTCCGCGAGAGCGGGAGCGGCCGAGCGTGCGAGCCGGGACAAGCCGACGAGCTCTTCGGCTGGCCGGGTCTCACCGCGGTCGAGGCGCCAGCGTCCCACCCGGAGCAGCTCCGGCGCGGACACTGCGCCGCGCCGCTCCAATCCGTCGGCCAGATCACCCAGCAGCCGGCGCCGCCGCAGCGCAGGAAGAGCGAGCAGCGCGGCGTCTCGCCACAGCAGATGGCGCAGCCGGACCGCTCCGTCGCCCGTGGTGAGCGCCACCATCCCCGATTCCGCCGCCAACTGCAGCGTGTCCTCACCGACGAGGTCGCGGGCGAGCTCGCCGCTGAGCGGCTCCCCGAGGGCGAGGAGCTCCACCAGCCTGCGGACGGGGCGCGAGACACTGTCCAGGCGCGCTGACAGCAGCACCACCATCGACGTAACCGGGGGGAGCGGTCCCTCCAGCCGCCAGACCCCTCGCGGCTGAGCGATCGCGCCGTTCGAGACGGCCGCGCGAACCAGCTCCCCTAACGTCAGTGGGTTCCCCCCGGAGCGCTCGTAGAGCGTCTGCGCGAGGGCGCCGTCGACAGGGCCGCCTAGAGTCGCGGAAGCGAGTCGGTGGGTTTCGGCGGCATCCAGGTTGCTCACGGGCAGCCGGACAGTCGCTACTGCGTTGACCAAGCGGCCCAGGGCCGCGTCGGTCGGCGCGTTTGGCCGAACACTGGCCACGACCGAATGGCCGGCCGTCACGAGCTCAAGCAGGAGCTGAGCCGACGCCGGGTCGACCAGGTGGAGGTCGTCGACGCCGATGAATTCCGGTCCGAGCTCGTCGATGCGGGCGCGTACGACGGCTGCGACCTGCGCGGGGTCATCGGTCAGGATCTCGGCCGGCGCGGGTTCGCGGGGGGTGAGCAGCGGCAGGAAGACGCCGAAGGGGATCGTGCGAGTGGCCGCGGTGGCCGCGAGGAGCACGACCACGGCGCCACTGTCGGATGCTGTGCGGGTGTGCCTCGTCAGCAGGTGCGTCTTGCCGACGCCTGGTGGGCCGACAAGGAGGGCACAGCGGCCTTCCGCACCTGCTTGACGGAGCCGGTCGAGCAGATCGAAGCGGCTTGCCAACCCAAGCGGCTCGGTTGGCCCGGTCTCGGGCGCGGTTTCTCGCGCGGGGGAGATGGTCATGCTCACCTCGCTGCTCTCGGCGGACGGCTCCTTCGGTTACCGGGAGGAGGCGAAAGTCGATGACCGTGATACGACGCGGCGGTCGAGAGTTTTCGACCCGGGATCCCGCAGCTTGGGTTTCGCCTGCCACGGAGAGAGTACATCGCCGTCAGCCGCGATGGCTCAGGCTGTGGCTACGAGGTGCGGCTGGGCGCTGCGCTGGGCGCCGCCGTGCCGGGCGGTGCCTCTTTGCGTGCCTCGACCTGTTCGGGGAGAGCATCGAAGGCGACGGCCAGTGCCGCCGCGATCAGGCTTTGTGCCTCCGCCACCGTCTTCGGGGCGTTGCCTTCGAACGCTTCGCTGTCGGGAACGGCCTCGACGTTGCATGCGATGTTGCCACGCCAGGCGTTGACGACCAACGCCTGGGGAAAGAAGTACCCCGAGTCCCACGGCCCGGCCACGTCGGCGCGGACGGTGCCGGGTTTCCCGTCCCAGCTCGCCTTGATGTCCTCGATCTGGGAGTCCCAGGCGTCGCGACCGATCCCCACGTCGCACGTCAACTCCCACGGCCCCACCACGCCGTCGGCCGTGCCTGGAGTGCAGGACGTGAGACCCCCGCCGAGGGCGAGGGTGCACGGATCGCCGGCAACGCCGCTCACGCTTCCGACATTGAAGTGGTCGGCCGGGATGTCCACATCGGCGGCACTCTTCGAGGTGCCGCCGGCATCCGTGAGGTCCGCGTCCTGACCGCTGTGCTGGTCATCCGAGCCACAGCTCACCACGAGGGCGAGGAGTGCCATAGCGGTGGCCACGGTGAGCCCTCGCGAACGTCGTACGGACATCATCGGAGTTCCTCCGGTCGGTGTTCGGCGGTGTCGGCGGTCTGGTGGCAAGACTTGCGGGGGACGCCGCGCTCGGTCCATACGTACTCATCGATGAGGTTCGGCTCGGCTACGTAGTCAAGGGCGGCCCTGGAGTGAGCCGACCGCCAGCGGCGTGCGTTTGCCTCGGTGTGCGGGACGATCGGGCGGTGTGGCGGCCCAGCGCCAGGCGATCCCGGCGGTGACCAGCGTGGTGGCCGCCAGCAGCGTGGCTCCTCCCAGAGCGGTGGCGAGCACGGGCGCCACCAGTGAGCCGACCAGGGCGGCCGCCACCATGGCGGTGTCGGTGACCCCGAGCAGCTCGGCGCGCTGCTGATCAGGGACGCCTTCTTGGATGGTTTCCGTTGCCGCCGTCTCGACGTGAACGGCGGCTGCCCCGGCGAGCGCGAGCGGTCCCGCTGCCCACCAGACCGTGGGCGTCAGCGCGAGAGCACCGATCCCGGCTGCGACCAGCGCCGTGCCGGACCAGATGCGGGTGGGGGCCCCGCGACCTACCCGGGTCAGCAGCGGCCCGGCCAGCGACCCGAGGCCGAGGATCCCGGTCGCGATCCCGAACGACGTCTCGCCGTCCCAGCGCTGGTCTGCGAACGGCAGCAGCGCGACCTGGACGCCTGCGATCACGAGGTTGACCAGGATCACGGCGACCACGCCACGACGCAACGGCCCAAGGGCCACGAGGAGGCCCAAGACAGGCACCCGAGGGGCGCCGGATCGCAGGGAGGGACGTGGCTGGCGAACCCCGCTGTACATCACCGCTGCGGCGCCGGTGAGCACGACGGGCAGCAAGAGCATCGTCGGCCGGTGGTGCAGAAGCAGGCCGCCGAGTGCGGGTCCGACGACGAACGAGGAGACCTCGATCGTCACGAGCAGCTCGGTGGCGCGCCCGGAGCTCGGTCCGGCCAGGGCCGGCATTCCCGCGGCGAGCGCGGGGTAGGCCGGGGTGGCGGCCACCACGGCGAGTGCGGCAAACGCGACCGCCCATCCGACCTGCCCGGCGTGCACCATCGCGGCGACTCCGGACAGCAGCACGAGCCGTGCCGCGATCGAGCGGCGAACGACCCGGTCGCGCTCGAATCTGTCGGCGACCCGCGGCAGCCACCAGGAGAACAACACATAGGGGAGCATCCGGGTGGCCGCCGCGACGCCCAACCACAGGCTGCTTCCAGTCGCGTCCCAGACCAGCACCAACAGCAGCGGCCACGGCAGCGACATACCGACCGACGACAAGGCGTGGGCGCCCAGCACCCGGATGACCCGGCTCATGTGCCCGCGGGCTCGATGTCGGCGAGGATCGTCCGCAGGGGCGCGAAGCCGTTGAAGCCCACGGTCGAGTACGACGCTGTGTACGCACCCGCGGACCGGAGCTCGACGACGTCGCCCTCTCGGAGGTCGAGGGGAAGCTGCACCGGGATGCGCTGGTAGAGAACGTCGGCGCTGTCGCAGGTGGGGCCGGCCAGGACACACGGCCCCGTCGGTCCTTCGTCTCGAGCAGTGACGATGCGGTAGCGGATCGCCTCGTCGAGTGTTTCGACCAGGCCCGTGAAGATCCCGGCGTCCAGATAGACCCATCGGGTCGTGCCCCGGCGCAGAACCCCGACCACCGAGGCAACCAGAGTGCCTGCATCGCCGACGACACCCCGTCCCGGCTCGATGGCCCTGGCAGGCCAGTCCGAGTGGTCCTGGCCGAACGACTCGCCGAGGTAGCCGGTGATCGCCCGGCCATAGTCGGCAAGGGATGGCGCATCTCCCTCGTGATCGGCAGGGAAGCCGCCTCCCATGTCGAGCAGCCACGGACGTAGCCCGCTGCCGCGCAGCGACTCGAAGATCCCCGCGGCGGCGGTGATCGGGGCACGCCAGGCCGCCGGGTCGCGCTGCTGGGAGCCCACGTGGAAGCTCACGCCCGCGGGCTCGAGCCCGAGCCGTGCGGCCAGGCGGAGAGCTTCGACGGCCTCGTCGGGGGTGCAGCCGTACTTGCGGGAAAGCGGCCAGTCGGCACCCAGGCCGGAGGTGACGATCCGGCAGAAGACAGACCGGCCAGGGGCCGCCTCGGCCACCTTGGCGACCTCCTCGGGGGAGTCGACGGCGAACAGCCGAACGCCCATCGCGGCCGCGGCCGCGATGTCGGAACGCCGCTTCACGGGATTGGAGTAGAGCAACTCGGAGGCGATGGCCCCCGCGGACAGCGTTTGGCGGGTCTCGCCGGGGCTGGCCACGTCGAACGCCGCCCCGGCGGACCTGAGCGCCGCGAGCAGCGCGGGGTGAGGGTTGGCCTTGACGGCATAGTGGACCCGCGTGCCCGGCAGCGCCGTCGCGAGCTCGCGGTACCGGCGCAGAGCAACGCCCACGTCGAGCCGCAGGTAGGGGGTCTCGGGCACCGGCGTCGCGCCGGCCCGAGACGTCCAGGGCGCGACCTGGACGTTGGTCACGTCCGGCGGGACGTGTCGGGAGTGGGTGCGGGTGACGGTCATGCGGCAGGCCTTTCGACGGGCCACCGACGTCTGGTGGCTCGCTGCCAGTTTGGGTGTGCATGGCCTGGCGATCCCATACGTACCGTGCGCGAGGATCACCCGTCCGTACGTAGCCCGCGTCGCGCCCGGGGCGAGGTTGTCACCGCCGCTCCACCTCTGTCGCCGGGTAGTAGCCTCCTGTCGGTGACGCGGATCGGCATCGTAGGCGGAGGGATCCTGGGCCTTGCCGTCGCGCGGACGCTCCTACAGCGTCGCCCCGGGACCGAGCTGACCGTGTTCGAGGCCGAGGACCGGCTCGCCGCACACCAGACCGGGCACAACTCCGGCGTGGTCCATGCCGGCATCTACTACCGGCCGGGCAGCCTGAAAGCACAGCTGTGTACGCGCGGGCGCAGTCAGCTCGCGGAATTCTGCGGCGAGCACCGACTGCCCTATATCGAGTGCGGCAAGATCGTCGTCGCCGTCGGCGAATCCGAGCTCGGCCGCTTCGAGGCGCTGGCGCGGACCGCCGCCGCCAACGGCGTACCGGGGCTTCGACGCGTCGATGCCGGGGGACTGCGGGAGATCGAGCCGCACGCGACCGGGCTCGCGGCGTTGCATTCCCCGCGTACGGCGATCACCGACTACGTGGCCATCTGCGAGGCACTCGCTCGCGAGATCGAGGGGGGCGGTGGCCGGATCGCGCTCGCCTCCCCGGTCACCGGCGTACGCGAGGCGGCGTCCGGGGTCGACGTGGTGGCAGCAGGGCGAGCCCACCGCGTCGATGAGCTGATCATGTGCGCCGGGCTCCAGAGCGATCGGGTCGCGGGCCTTGCCGGGGGTGATCCGGAGCCGCGCATCATCCCGTTCCGCGGCGAGTACCTCCGGGTCCGTGCAGCCAAGCAGGACTTCGTGCGCGGCATGATCTACCCCGTTCCGGACCCCCGGTACCCGTTCCTCGGCGTGCACTTCACCCGCCGCGTCGACGGCTCCCTCGAGGTCGGGCCCAATGCCGTGCTCGCGGCTCGCCGGGACGGCTACCGGCGTACGTCCTTCCGTGCTGCCGACCTCGGGTCCACCCTTGCCTGGCCCGGGTTCTGGCGGATGGCGGCTCGGCACTGGCGTACGGGCGTCAGGGAGGTCTACGGGTCGCTCTCGATCCAGGCATTCATGCGGTCGGCACGGCAGTACGTCCCCGACGTCGCGGTCAGCGACGTCGCCCGAGCCGGCAGCGGCGTCCGCGCCCAGGCCGTCGACCGCGACGGCACCCTGGTCGACGACTTCCGTATCGTCCGAAGCGGCCCGATCACCATGATGCGCAACGCCCCCTCGCCGGCCGCCACCTCGAGCCTGGCGATCGCGGAGTACGTCCTGGACCAGGTGATGTAACCGTTAGGCCGTGTTGGTGAAGACGGACGAACGCGAGCGGCATTGCGCGTGTGCGACGGCCAGGCCGACGCGGGAGGCGGGACGGGCCCCGGTGACCGAGGAGAACGCCGCCGGCGCTCCGGGCGGGGACGCGCAGCCGCGCGGATTTGCCAACATGGCTTACGCCAGGCGGGTGACCGAGACCTCCACGAACATCGACGAGGTGTCCACGCCGGAGAAGATCCCGGTCAGTGGGGCGACGTCGGCGTAGTCACGGCCGGCCGCGACCACGACGTAGTGGTCGTCGGGGGTGCGCAGGTTGGTCGGGTCGAAGCCGATCCACTGCCCGTCCCACCACTCCAGCCAGGCGTGCGACTCACCGGTGACGGTCTCGCCGATCACCGGGTCGGCCACTGGATGCAGGTAGCCGGACACGTACCGGGCGGGTACGCCCGAGGTGCGCAGCGCGCCGATCGCCAGGTGCACCAGGTCTTGGCAGACACCGCGGCGATTCTCCCAGGCTTGCTCGGCGGTGCCATTCACCTCGGTGCTGCCGACCTCGTACTCCACCTCGTTGCGTACGAACTCGCACACCATCGGTGCGAGGTCCGACGGGGTCGCGGCGCTCTCACGCAGCTCCGCGACCAAGGTGACCAGGTCGTCGCTGGGGCGCACCCGGTCGCCGACGGCGAGGTATTCACACCACCGGTCCGCGGTGTCCGGGTCGGCCAGCTGCTCCCAGGACAGGCCGGCCGGTCGCGGCGGCATCCGGTTGACCTGGACGACCGAGGTCGCATGGACCAGCAGTTCGTCGTGGGCCTCGGCAACCTCGAAGGCGGTGACCATCGCGCCCCAGTAGTCCAGGTACTTGAAGGAGTGCGGTGAGGGTGTGACGTCGAGGCGGCTGCTCAGCACGAACTGTCCGGGCGCGGTGACCGGTGTCATCCGGGCCTCGTTGTAGGACGCGACGGCGCCACCCTCGTACATGAATCCGGTCGTGTGGCTGATCTGCAGCTGCAAGGTCATCGTGCATCACCCGCCATGCCTTCGGGGCCGATGAGCCCCTGGTCGAGCACGCGACTTCGGTTGCGGTACGCAGGGCTCGGCGGCGCCGCGGTGCGGTAGGCGCCGGGGAACTCTGCGATTCTCGTCGGCTCGCTTCGCTCGCTCAACGTGCACCTCCCACCCAGCTCAGCGCCTCACCGGTGGCGAAGTAGCGCGACGCGATGGCGTCGGTGGCCTCCGAACACGTCACCTGGAGGTCCTCCATCTCCTCGGCCAGCTTGGTCAGGATCTCGTCGAGCGGGCGGTACTCCAGGTTTGCCCGGGCCTTGCCGAGCAGTCGCTGGGCCTCGTCGCCGAAGCCGACTCGCTGGCCACCGGACTCCAGGTATTCCAGTGAGTCCTCGGCTGCGCGCAACGCCGCGACGATCGAGCGTGGGAACAGCCGGTCGAGCAGCAGGAACTCTGCCGCCTCGGCGTCCTCGTGTACGCCGCGATAGGTGCGCAGGAACGCCTCGTGGGCGCTGCATGCCCGTAGCGCGGTCTGCCAGCCGGAGGCCGGGCCGCCGGCCAGGGTGGTGGTGGTGAGCAGCCGGGCGGTCATGTCGACCCGCTCGAGGCTGCGACCGAGCACCAGGAAGTGCCAGCCCTCGTCGCGGCTCATCGTGGAGTCGGCGATGCCGGCGATCACCGCGGACCTCTCCCGTACCCAGAGGAAGGCCGCGTCGGAGCGCATGGAGCGTACGCGGCCACTCGGGATCGCGCGCCAGGTGCGGTTGATCGCCGACCACATCTCGGTGGAGAGCGTCTCGCGGGCACCGCGGGCACCTTCGCGGGCGGCGTTGAGAGCTGCGACGATCGAGGCATTCGAGGCCGCGTCGTAGACCATCAGCCGCATCAGCTCGCGCTCGTCGAGCGGGCCGTCGTACTCGACACCCATGATGCCCAGCAGCAGCCGGCACGAGGCCTCCTCTTCGACGAAGGGGTCCTCGACCAGTAGCTGGGTCTGCACCTCCAGGATGCGTGCGGTCACGTCGGCGCGCTCGACGTAGCGTCCGATCCAGAAAAGGGACTCGGCGATCCGGCTCAGCACGTCACGACCTCCCGTCCTGCTGGCTCTGCTGTTGACCCGGTTCGAATGGCTCCGGCTCGAAGGGGGGCAGGCGCTCCTCCTCGGCGTGCCGGTCGGTCACGATCCAGGTGTCCTTGGAGCCGCCGCCCCTGCTGCTGTTGACGATCAGCTCGCCTTCGGGCAGTGCTACCCGGGTCAGCCCGCCGGGCAGCACCCACACGTCCTCGCCGTCGTTGACCGCGAACGGGCGCAGGTCGACGTGCCGCGGGCGGACCTGACCGTCGATCAGCGTCGGGCAGGTCGACAGCGAGATCACCGGCTGCGCGACCCATGCGCGCGGGTTCTCCAGGATCTTGCTGCGCAGCTCGTCGAGCTCGTCCTTGGTAGCGCGCGGCCCGATCACGATGCCTTTCCCGCCGGAGCCGTCCACCGGTTTGAGCACCAGCTCGCCGAGGCGGTCGAGCACTTCCTCGCGTGACTCGGGGTCGCCCAGCCGCCAGGTGTCGACGTTGGCCAACACCGGCTCCTCACGCAGGTAGTAGCGGATCAGGTCGGGCACGTAGCTGTAGAGCAGCTTGTCGTCGGCGACGCCGTTGCCGACCGCGTTGGCGATGGTGACATGCCCGGCACGGGCAGCGTTGATCAGGCCGGGTACGCCGAGCACCGAGTCGGCGCGGAACTGCACCGGGTCGAGGAACTCGTCGTCCACACGCCGATAGATCACGTGCACCGGGCGCAGGCCCTTGGTGGTGCGCATCGAGACGTGACCCCCGCGGCAGACCAGGTCGCGGCCCTCGACCAGCTCGATGCCCATCGAGCGGGCGAGCAGCGCGTGCTCGAAGTAGGCGCTGTTGTAGACGCCGGGAGTGAGCACGACGACGGTCGGGTCGGCCACGCCCGCGGGCGCGGCGGCCCGTAGCGCCGCGAGCAGGCGGCCGGGGTAGGCACTGACCGGTTCGACGGAGAAGTCGCCGAACGCCTCGGGCATCGCGTTGGTCATCGCCCGGCGGTTAGTGATCACGTAGGACACCCCGGACGGGACGCGTACGTTGTCCTCCAGCACCCGGAAGTCGCCGTCCTCGTCGCGGATCAGGTCGATGCCCGCGACCTGGACGCGGACGCCGTTCGGCGGCGCGAAGCCGGCGACCACCCGGTGGTAGTGCGGGCTGGTGACCACGACCGACCGGGGAATCACCCGATCCTCCAGCACGGTGCCGCGGGAGTAGATGTCGTCCAGGAACCGCTCCAGAGCCAGCACCCGCTGGCGTACGCCTGCCTCGACCACGCGCCAGCGGCTCGCAGTGATCAGGCGAGGCACGATGTCGAGTGGGAACGGCCGCTCCTCACCACCGACCCCGAAGGTCACACCCTGGTCGAGGTAGGTCGCCGCCAGCGACTCGGCCCGAGCGAGGATCTCCTCGGCCGGCATCTTGGCGAACGCCTCGAAGACAGAGTCGTAGACAGGCCGGACCTGTCCCGCGCGATCGAACATCTCGTCGTAGGCCGAGCCCCCGCCGTACCCACCGAACACATCCTCCATGTGCGCAGACTAAGCCCGCCACGTCACAAGATTGTTACTTGGAGCGCGACGACTTTCTCCCCTTCTCGGAGGTGCGAATCGTCAGCCGGATGCGAGGGCTGCCGTCGGAGACTCTCTGCCAGCCTTGAGCGCGGGGTAGAGACCGGCAACTGTGCCGACGAGCGCGGTAAGGCCGACGGCCGCCAGTCCGACCCACAAGGGCAGGCTTATGCCCCAGCCCTGGGTTCGCGCGTAGATCGCGGTCGCCAGATATCCGAGGAGCGTGCCGAGCACCCCGCCGGCCACCGACATCAGCATGGACTCGGACAGGAATTGCATGGCGATATTGCCGCGGGTGGCGCCCAGCGCGCGGCGTAGCCCGATCTCGGAGCGCCGCTCGAGAACGGCGATGATCATGGTGTTGCTGACGCCGATGCCACCGACGAGCAGTCCGATCGCAGCGAGACCGACGAGGAGCCGGGTCAGGGTCTGGTCGGCGGTGAGCTTCGCGGTCAGCGCATCCGAGGGCCTGTCGATCCCGACCTCGTCGGCATGCTGAGGCGATGCCGTGGCAGCGGCGACCTCGGTGACAGCGACGACTTGGTGTTCGTCGGCGCGGAGGTAGACCCCGGTCAGGGTGCCGTCGTCGTTCAGGTAGGTTCGCGCGGCGGCAGCGGGCAGGATCGCGGCACCGTTGAGCTCGGGCGCCAGCCGGAGCGGCCGCAGGATGCCGACGACGACGGCCCACCTGCCGCGCACGCCGCCTCCGTCGATCCACACCCGCGTGCCGGGCGTGTGGAGGTCGAGTCGTGTCGCGGCCGAGCTGCCGAGGACCACTGTCGGATAGGCAGTGTTCGCGCGGGTGAACCAGTGACCGTCGGCGACGGTGCCGTGAAGCGTGTCGAGGACGGTGGGATCGGCGGCCGTGACGACCAGGCTGTTGGTGTTGCCGGTGGGAACGTACGGGGAGCGGTAGACCCCGACGCCGTCGAGTTCGCCGACGCCGCTGGCCGCGGTGACAGGCCCGATGTTCCCGAGCATCACGGCAGCGGTCCCCGGGAGCCGGGTCGGGGTCCCCTCGAGATCGGGGGTGGGGTAGACCCGCAAGAGGTTGGTGCCGAGCCGAGACAGCAGGTTGTTGAGCTCGACGCGGCTGGACTGGGTGATCCCGGTGACGGCCACGATGGAGGCCACTCCGATGGCGATCCCGAGAGCCGACAACGCGAATCGCAGCGGGTGGCCGCGCAGGCCGCGCGAGGCGAGACGGGCGTGGTCGGCAACCGACAGGTGACCCATCCGGTTCAGTCCTGCGGATCGGTTGGGGGCAGGGGCGACGCGAGTGTGGCGGCCTCAGACTGGAGTCGGCCGTCCCGGATGACGAGCCTGCGGTCCATGGCCGCCGCGACCTCGTGGTCGTGGGTGATGATCACGACGGCGGTTCCCTCGCTGGCGAGGCCGTGCAGGATCTCGACGACCGTCCGGCCGTTGGCGGTGTCGAGGTTTCCGGTCGGTTCGTCGGCGAGGACGACGGCGGGATCGCCGATGATCGCTCGTGCGATCGCTGCCCGTTGTCGCTCTCCTCCGGACAGGAGTTGGGGACGATGGTCGAGGCGATGGCCAAGACCCAGTCGCCGAAGCGCGTCTATGGCGCGGCGCTGTCGCTCGCGATGGCGGGTCCCGGTGTAGAGCAGGCCTTCGGCGACGTTGTCACGCAGGCTCATCAGCGGGGAGAGGTGGAACTGCTGGAAGACGAACCCGATCGTGTTCGCCCGCAATGTGGACAGCGCCCGATCGCCCAGGGTGGCGACATCGTTCCCCGCGACCCGGACGGTGCCGCTGGTAGGGCGGTCCAGGGTGCCCATCAGCTGGAGAAGGGTGGTCTTCCCGGACCCCGAGGGCCCCACGATGGCGGTGACGTCACCGGGATGGATGGCGAGCGATACCCCTCTGATCGCTCGGACGCCACCCGGGTAGGTGCGGGTGACGTCGATGCACTCGACCACCGGCCGCGGATGCGTCGGTGAGGTCATCGGGGTACCCGGATCTTGGTGCCGGCGCTGATGTCGCCGCTGATCTCGACGTCACCGTCCGCGTAGAGACCGGGCTCGACGGGGACGAACGTGCCGGCCGCGTCATCGAGTTGGACGCCGTATCCGCCCTCGGCCAGTGCGACCAGTGCGGTGACGGGCACAGTCAGGACATCGCGGCGTCGCTGGGCGACGTAGGAAATGGTCACCGTGCCTGACCGCGGCGCCTGCGCAGGGCTGGCCAGGGCCAGCCGCAAGGTGACGTTGCCCCCGGCATCGGCTGTGGAGCCGACATCGGTCACCATCGCCTTCGTGGACCGCTGGTCGGGGAGGGTGACCTTGACCTTCACGCCCTTGTCGGCCCACCCCAGCGAGTCCGCCGGCGCCTGGGCGGTGACGACCTTCTGGGTGGAGGTCTGCTGGACCGCCGCCGCGGGAGCGTCCGTGCCGAGGGTGCTGGCGTCGGCCACGACCCGGATCGGGCCCGGCAGGAAGAGCACATCGCCGAGCTCTACCCGTCCGGTGACCGGAACCTCGAGGTCTCGCTGCCAGGCCTTCACCGCCTCGGCTGTGTTGGTGGTGAACTCCTGATCTACGTCGAACCCGGTGTATCCCAGGGCAGCCAGGTTGTTCTCGAGTTGCTCGACATCGGGGCCGGACAGCGGCGTGGGTGCCGACGAGTCGGACGCCTTCTGGCCGTCAGGATGTGAGGGCTTCGTCGACGTTTCCGCACCGGTGTCGTAGAGGGCTCGGTACGCGGGCGTGGTGCCGTACATCAAGACGACTGGCCGGTTGTCGACCCGCATGACGACGCCGTCTCGGTTCAGGACGCTGCCACTGACCGGAAGCCACGTCACCGTGCCCGAGGCGCGGATCGGGAGAGCCCGAGGCGGGCCGTAGCCGATCTTGCCGTTGATGCTCGAACCCACGGTCAGGGTCCGCTTGCGGACGGCGAGGACCTGGTAGTCGCCAGGCGTCGTCGTGGCACCGTCGCGGCCGTCGTGCCGGTCGTAGAAGAGGAAGGCTCCACCCGCCAGAGCACACGCGACCAGAGCCGATGCCGCGAGGACAAGGGTCCATCGGGTCCGTGACCGCGTACGCTCCACTGTCTGAACCGCGACCTACCCGACGCCCGGGCCGTGGGTCACCGGATCGCCGATGATCGGTGCGCACGCTGCCGTCGCACGGTGAGCGCCGGTCGAGGTAGGGTCCCACGTCGTCTCGCCCGGTAGGCCGTTCGGCAGTGGGTCGGGGAAGTCGGGGGCGCCGTTGTCCTGCATGCACTCGGCGTACTTGCGATACGTCTCCTTCTGCGCTTCGGTCAGTTCTGCGGCTTCCTTCCTCATGATCAGCTCGCGGACTTCGGCCGGCATGGGAACGGTCACGCCCATGCACGCCAGTCTCACCTTCGTCAGCAGCTTGGGGTCGTCGATCTTGCGCGTGTCGAGGACGACCTGGCCGAACTCGTCGGGATCGGGGATGTCGGGGATACCGTTCTTGCGGTAGCAGTCCACCACCCGCTGCATGTCCTTGATGTACTTCTCCAGAACCGCTCCGGGCGACGGGGAGTTAGTGCCACCTGGAGCCGGTTTCTCCGACTGGGCCGTTGCGACACCGGGCGTGTCACCGGCACCGGTGCAAGCGGCCAACAACGGGATGGACAGAATCAGCAGGATGCTTGTCGTGGTAAGCCTGCGAGCCAGCACCGTCACAGGGTACCGGTGACCGGCTCGCAGGCCGGCGTTAGTCGACATGCAGTCGGGTCAGCAGTAATTCACTGCCACGACGTTGAGCTGGTCGTCCCGCACCCAGCCAACGACGGTCGTGTTGATGTCACGGAGGTGGTTCCAGCCCCACGTGCCATTGAAGGTCCAGCAGTGGAGGCGGGTGTCGTGGGTCTTCTGGCCTTGCCCAAGCGACGTGCAGTCGACGCTGTCGCCCGTGCGGATGTTCACGCCGTTGTTGGCGAAGTTGTTGTTCACGCGGTTGTCGTCTAGGTTCGTCCAGTTGTTGTTCGGGCAGGACCCCGCGGCCGAAGCCGATTGCGTCACGGCTTGGGCGAACACGAGCGAACTCGCTGCGAACCCGACAGCCAGCAGGCTGGAGAGCAGTTTCTTGATCATGAGTTACTTCACCTTCGCTGGGCGGACAGGCGAGCCGGATTGCTTGCCTTTACCCTCCTTAATGTCGTGGCGGACGAAAATTCCACAGGCATCCTGAAAAAGTTGCGTCGAGGCTGTTGAATTTCAGGCTGCCGCGACATCACCAAGGTATGAACTGGAAATTGACTGGCTGCCCGATGCTCGTCGCGGCGGCGTTCGTTGCCTCTGCTCTGCCGATCGCTCCGGCTCGTGCTAGCGCGCGCGACTCGGCGAACCCAGCCGTCGACCCGGCTCCCGTGTCGAGCGGCAGCGTCGCGGAGCTGTTGGCTCTGGAGCTGGAGCGCGACCCTGTCGGGGTTGTGGTCGGCAACGAGATCTATCGACCTGACGGCACGGTCTTCGTTGCTGTGGATGCAGGGACCCTCTCACTCAGTCAGTGCACCAGCGGCCGTTGGTGCATGTGGGAGCAGGCCAGCTACCAAGGGTCCTTCTCCTACCGAACCGGGTCGGGTGTGACCTATGCGCTGTCTGGAACGGTTCACTCGGTCTACAACAACCGGAGCAATGGGGCTCGGTTGTTCTCCAACTCGGGCGCCTCCTCGACTTGCTACGATGCGGGCGACAAGTCAGCGTCGCTCGCCGCCTCGTATCAAAGCGCCGAGAAGGTCAGGCTTCTAGCTGGCGCATGCTAGGCAACCCGGGTAGCTCCAGCAAGCCGTCCAACCGGGTCGAACTCGGCCGGGGGATATTGTGGACAAGGAGTTCTTCACCGAGTTCTACGAGGACATGCGCCCGAAGATCACTCGCTTCATTAGAGCAAGGTTCCCCTTCGAGATGGCCGAAGACCTCGCGAACGACACGATGGTGACGCTGTTACGGCACGACCCCCCCACCCCCACCGATGAGGTGGAGCTTCGTCAACTGCGCTCGTTCGCGTACCAGGCCGCCCTCGGCCATATCCTCAACGCGGAGCGGCGGCTGGTGACCGAAGAGAAGCTCGGCCCGACCGTCGTCGCGGATGTAACTCTGCGTATCCAGTGTGACACCCAAGACCCTACGTTCGAGGCCGTTCTCCCTCAGATGCTTGCCGATGCAGTCGCCGAGTTGCCCGAAGTCGATCGGCAGGCAGTGAGCCTGATGGCGGCTGGCCTCAAGACGGGCGAGATCGCGGACATCCTGGCAATCCCCTTCAAGACGGCATCGATGCGTCTGAGCCGGGCGAGACGCCGGCTACGAGAGCTGCTCACCGAAAAGGGGGTGATCGACAATGCCTGAACAGGACGGATACGACGATGATCTCGAGCGGGCCGAGCGCATCGAGGCTGAGCTCGAAGCCCTCCTGCGCGACGGGTTCGGAGTGACCCGACGAAACTTGGACCTCTCACCCGCAGAGCAGGCTGTCTCGGATCGAAACACGGCCGAGGGACTGAGGCGCTTGCTAGCGGAATGGCCGGAGGCCAGGCAGGTGGGGTCCGTTCGCGGGCCTGGCAGGTTTCGGCGGCGAAGCCTGCCGCTGGCCCTGACTGCGGCTGCCGTCGCGGTGATCGTGATCTTTGCGCTGGTCCTGGGCTTGCCCGGAACCCAGCGCGCCACGGCCTATGCGACCACACCCCCGCTGCTCAGGATCGACGGAGCAAGCAACACGGAGTATCCGCTTCAGGGAGCCAACGCTGACCTGAGGTTGGAGCGTCTCGCCCAACTCGCCGCCGAGCAGGAGCCGCTGAGCGGAAGCGGCCCTATCCAGGAAGTGACCAGTCTGGGCTGGTGGCTCGATATCGACGAAGCTGACGCAACCCAGCGACGAGTCGTTCCCGTCCGCACACAGCGGTTTCAACCAACAGAGAGCACGCGGATCGTGGTCCGCCGTGGCGAACCTCTCGTCGACGGCAGCGAACCCGAGGTTCCCGCTGACGGACCCATCACCAGCGACGAGACGTTCAAGCGGGACCCACACAACGCACTTGACTATCCGGAGCGTCTCCCCACCGATACGCAACGCCTGCGCGAAATATTGCTCGGCCCTGGCAGCGACTGCAAGGCGATCGAGGCCTACTGCCTGATGGGCGGTCTCGGCACGCTCAACCTGAGCTTCGTCCTCCGGCCCGAACTGGAGGCAGCCCTGATCCGCACACTGATCGACAACAGCGACATCGTCTACGCCGGCGCCGGGCACGACCGCTTGGGCCGCTCGGTCGATGTGTTCGCCGTCGATGACCCAGACGAGATCAGCCAGTACATCTTGCTTTTCGATCGGGAAACCGGCTACTTCGCCGGTCAAGAGACCATCCTGCTCAAACCCCAGGCTGATCTGAAGGACATCCAGGTTCCCGCGGTCGTCGGGTTCGACACCATCACCGACCGTGCCCTCATCTCGCCGGATAAGTTGCCGCCGCGGACGCCCAACAGGGGTTCTCAGTAAGAGAAGTCCGCGACTGCGGCGATCACAGCAGCCATTCTTTCTTAGTGAGCCGTTCAGAATCGGCGCTCGGGATTAGGCGCCCTTTCCAGATGTGAGCAACGACTGGCCGATCCTCGAAGCCCCTCCACACCAGTTCATCGATGCCCCTATCCAGAGCCAGCGAGAAGGCGCAGGTCGTCAGGTAGATCCCAGAGTCCAGGCAGCGTTGTGAATGCAAGATATACACCGATGGCGAGGCCTTGTGCGTCACGTTTGATCGCCCTGACCTTGCCGACGCGGGTGAGTTGGCCGCGTGGTTGGATCTTCACCATCTGGCCGACTTCGTATCCCCAGAGTTGCGCGCCCTAAGCCCGTTGTGTGTGGATGGTTGTGGCCGATGACGACGTCATTTTGGCCATAATCCTGTCGCCATCGGCCACAAGCCCGCGTCGGTTGCCACCATCGGCCACAATCCGGCCCCATCAGGGGGAGGGCCGTGTCGAAGCGTCAGCGGCGCGTGGCGATGAGGACGCTGGTGTCGGGGGCGACCATGACCTCGACGGTGGTGAACCGCTTGTCGGTCAGCCAGTCCTCGCGGAGCACGTCGACGCGGCCGTCCTGGACGGGCGGCCAGGACGCACACGGGGTGAAGTCGTCGAGTACGACCATGCCGCCGGGCTCGACCAGGTCGACGACGGCCTCGGGGCTGCTTTGGGACGGGTCGCGGGAGTCGAGGAACAACAACGAGAACGGACCGCGGTCCAGCAGGGTCGCGGAGTCGGCAGAGGCCACCTCGACCTGCTGGTCGTCGGCGAAGATCTCCGCGGCGGCGTCGGCCAGCAAACTGTCGAGCTCGGCGGTCAGGATCGTGGCCCCGTCGCGGGCGCCGCTGCGCAGCCAGGCCGTGCCTACTCCCGTACCTGTTCCGAATTCCGCGAGCGTTCCGTCGCGGGTCGCGGCCAGCGTGGCCAGCAACCGACCGGTCTCGTTGCGGCAGAACGAGGCGTAGCCGTGCCGGCGGGACACGTCGAAGGCACGGGCCACGATCGTGGGGAGCTCGGGGGGAGCGCTCATGGTCAGAGTCTCGCCGCCATCTCCGAGGGCAGGAACCTGACGTCCGAGTGATGAGATCACGTCTCATCTCGTGAGAAGTTCTGGGGTGGTCGTGCGGACCTACACCGAGGGCGCTACCGTAGACGCATCATGCGGAACCTTTGCGTCGTATCCATTGACTGCCGTAGCGAGGCCATTCTCTAGGCCCCCTCGCTGCGGAGTTCCTGCGTTTCCAGGCCTAGATTCCGCAGCGGCACCGGTTCCATCGCTCTTCTTTCCACATCGCATGCGTATCGCGTGCATCGCGCGGGCCCTCATCTCTTCCGTCAGATCAACCGCACGACCTTCACTTGAGGAGCACGACCATGTACGACCTGTACCCCGACTGGGGCCCCGCCCAGCACCGCGAGCCGGTGGACACCCTGACCGCCGAGCCCGCGCCCGACCAGCTGCGCCGCCTGCTGCAGGACGCGTTCGACCCGCGGGAGGCGACGGGCGAGCGGCCCGACGACAACTAAGATCCACCCCATGACCCAGACTGTGACCCAGACTTTCCAGCTCGCCGTGATCCCCGGCGACGGCATCGGACCCGAAGTCACCGCCGAGGCGCTCAAGGTGCTCGAGCAGGCCGCCACCGACTCGTCGGCAGGCGGAGCCAAGTTCGAGCCGACCCGCTACGATCTCGGCGCCGAGCGCTACCTCGCGACCGGCGAGGTGCTGCCCGACTCCGTGCTCGCCGAAATCCGGGAGCACGACGCGATCCTGCTCGGTGCCGTGGGTGGCAAGCCCGGCGACCCCAACCTGCCGCCCGGCATCCTCGAGCGTGGCCTGCTCTTGCGGCTGCGTTTCGAGCTCGACCACTACGTGAACCTGCGGCCGTCTCGGATCTTCCCGGGCGTCAGCTCCCCGCTGGCCGACCCGGGCGATGTCGACTTCGTAGTCGTGCGGGAAGGCACCGAGGGCCCTTACACCGGCAACGGCGGCGCGCTTCGGGTCGGCACCCCCCACGAGATCGCCACCGAGGTCAGCGTCAATACCGCGTTCGGGGTGGAGCGGGTCGTGCGGGACGCGTTCGCCCGGGCCGCCAAGCGACCGCGCCAGAAGCTGACACTGGTCCACAAGACCAACGTTCTGGTGAACGCGGGCGCGGTCTGGTCACGCCTGGTCGGCGAGGTCGCCAAGGAGCACCCCGACGTCACCGTCGACTACCTGCACATCGACGCGGCCACGATCTTCATGACCACCGACCCGTCCCGCTTCGACGTGATCGTCACCGACAACCTCTTCGGCGACATCATCACCGACCTCGCCGCCGCCATCACCGGAGGCATCGGCCTGGCGGCCAGCGGCAACGTCAACCCCGACCGCACCGCGCCCAGCATGTTCGAGCCCGTGCACGGATCCGCGCCCGACATCGCCGGCCAGCAGAAGGCCGACCCTACCGCGGCGATCCTCTCGGCTGCCCTGATGCTGGAGCACCTCGGGCTCGACGAGGCCGCCCGGCGCATCGAGGCCGCCGTACTCGCCGACCTTGCCGCACGCGACGGCAGCCACCGCAGCACCACCGAGATCGGCGACGCGATCGCGGCACGAGTCGCAGATAGGTAACGTGAACAGCATGGACATCGCAGTCTCGCTCCGCCCCGACCCGACCTCCGAGGAGCGCCTCGCGGAGGTGCTCGCCAACCCCGGTTTCGGCAGCAACTTCACCGACCACATGCTGTCGGTCGAGTGGACGCCCGAGCAGGGCTGGCACGACGCCCGCATCGGCGCCTATGGACCGATCTCGATGGACCCGGCCACCGCTGTTCTCCACTACGCGCAGGAGATCTTCGAGGGCCTCAAGGCCTACCGGCACGCCGACGGCTCGGTGTGGCTGTTCCGCCCCGAGGCCAACGGAGCCCGGCTGGCCCGCTCCAGCCGGCGACTGGCTCTGCCCGAGCTGCCGGTCGAGGACTTCGTGGCCAGCATGGATGCGCTCGTGCGGGTCGACCAGCGATGGGTGCCCGGCACCGAGGGCGAGAAGAGCCTGTACCTGCGACCCTTCATGTTCGCCTCCGAGGCCTTCCTCGGCGTGCGCCCGGCCAAGCGGGTCACGTTCATGGTGATCGCCTCGCCCGCCGGCGCGTACTTCGCCAAGGGTCTCAAGCCCGTGTCCATCCTGGTCAGCGAGAACTACACGCGCGCCGCGGTCGGCGGCATGGGCGCGGCCAAGACCGGCGGCAACTACGCGGCCTCGCTCGCACCCCAGCAGGAGGCGATCGACAAGGGGTACGACCAGGTGGTGTTCCTCGACGCGATCGAGCACACCTACGTCGAAGAGCTCGGTGGGATGAACCTCTACTTCGTCCACGACGACGGCACGATCGTCACTCCCGAGCTGACCGGCACGATCCTGGAAGGCATTACCCGCAGCTCGATCATCGAGCTCGCCGGCACCCTGGGCCACAAGGTCGAGGAGCGGCGCGTCTCGATCGACGAATGGCGCGACGGGGTCGGCTCGGGCCGGATCACCGAGGTGTTCGCGTGCGGCACCGCCGCCGTCGTCACGCCCGTCGGCACCCTCGCGTGGGCCGACGGCAAGGTCGGCAACGGCGACCAGACCGGCCCGGTCACCCACGCCATCCGCCAGGCGCTGGTCGACATCCAGTACGGCCGCGCCGAGGACACCTTCGGCTGGATGCACCGGGTCGTCTGAGCGACGTCCGACCTAGAAGAGACGGAAACCCCCAGTGAGCGAGCTCGACAGCTTCCATGTGTACGACACCACCCTGCGTGACGGCGCCCAGCAGGAGGGCCTGAACCTGTCGGTCGCCGACAAGCTCGCCATCGCACGGCAGATCGACGCGCTGGGTGTCGGATACATCGAGGGCGGCTGGCCGGGCGCCAACCCCAAGGACACCGAGTTCTTCGCGCGTGCCCGTGACGAGCTCGACCTCAAGCACGCCAAGCTGGCGGCGTTCGGCTCCACCCGGCGGGCTGGGATGAAGGCCGCCGACGACCCGCTGACCGCGGCGCTGCGCGACAGCGGTGCCTCGGTGGTCACCCTGGTCGCGAAGTCGCACGACCGCCACGTCGAGCTCGCGCTGCGTACGACGCTGGAGGAGAACCTCGCGATGATCGCGGACACGGTCTCGCACCTGACCGCCGAGGGTCAGCGGGTGTTCCTGGACGCCGAGCACTTCTTCGACGGCTACCGCGACAACCGGTCGTACGCACTCGAGGTGCTGCGCACGGCGTACGAGGCCGGCGCCGAGGTGATCGCGCTGTGCGACACCAACGGCGGGATGCTCCCGGGCTGGGTCGGTGACGTCGTGGGCGACGTCTTGGACACGACCGGCGTACGCGTGGGCATCCACTGCCACAACGACACCGGCTGCGCGGTCGCCAACACCCTCGCGGCGGTCGAGGCGGGCGCGACCCACGTGCAGGGCACGCTCAACGGGTACGGCGAGCGCACCGGCAACGCCGACCTCGTCTCCGTCGTGGCCAACCTCGAGCTCAAACTCGGCCGGCCGATGCTTCCGCACGGCCGGCTGCGGGAGGCCACTCGGATCGCCCACGCGGTCGCCGAGGTGACCAACGTCCCGCCGGCGTCGCGGCAGCCGTACGTCGGCGTGAGCGCCTTCGCACACAAGGCCGGCCTGCACGCCTCGGCGATCAAGGTCGACCCGGACCTCTACCAGCACATGGATCCTGCCCTGATCGGCAACGACATGCGGTTGCTGGTCTCCGACATGGCCGGGCGCGCGTCGATCGAGCTGAAGGGCGCCGAGCTCGGGTTCGACCTCACTGGCGACAAGGAGCTGGTCGCGCGGATCACCCAGCGGGTCAAGGAGTTGGAGGCGAAGGGCTTCACGTTCGAGGCAGCAGATGCCTCCTTCGAGCTGATGCTGGTCGAAGAGGTCAGCGGGGAGCGGCCGAGCTACTTCGAGGTCGAGTCGTGGCGAGTGATCACCGACTCACGCCCCGGCGACGAGGCGCTCTCCGAGGCCACCATCAAGCTGCGCGCGGGCGACGCCCGGATCGTGATGACCGGTGAGGGCAACGGCCCGGTCAACGCGATGGACCACGCGCTGCGGCAGGCGATCGGGCAGGCGTACCCGGAAGTCGCGAAGTTCGAGCTGATCGACTACAAGGTGCGCATCGTGGACCAGGGCCACGGCACCGACGCCGTTACCCGCGTGCTGATCGAGACCACCGACGGGGCGTCGTCGTGGGTCACGGTCGGCGTCGGTCA
Source organism: Nocardioidaceae bacterium (assembly GCA_047605165.1). GTDB lineage: Bacteria > Actinomycetota > Actinomycetes > Propionibacteriales > Nocardioidaceae > SSC3. The sequence continues at coordinate 7,716 of JASGGG010000017.1, read as the reverse complement.
CAACGTGATCGAGGCCTCGTGGGGGGCGCTGCTGGACGCGGTGACGTTCGGGCTGCGCCGACACGACCAGAAGCCGCTCTGACCGCGTGAGCGGGATCTCGATACGCCGCCGCTCGTTCCTCGCGACGGCACTCGATCACCTTCCGGTCGTCGAGTGCGCCGAGCTTGCGAGGCGTGTATCGAGCCGCTCCCGGTCGTCGAGTGGTCCGAGGCGCTAGCCGAGGGCCGTATCGAGACGCCGACCGGACGCGAGGCGCCGAAGTCGGGGACTTCTCTTACAGACCACGGATATCGGTTTCAGTCGGACGGCTCCCGCTCGGTAACCTTCGGCCATGATCATGCGGATGTCGTCGTTGTTCGTACGCACCCTGCGCGAGGACCCGGCCGACGCCGAAGTGCCCAGCCACAAGCTGCTGGTGCGGGCGGGCTACATCCGCCGCGCCGCGCCCGGCATTTACACCTGGCTGCCGCTGGGCCTGCGTGTGCTGCGCAACGTCGAGCGGATCGTCCGCGAGGAGATGGACGCGATCGGGGCCCAGGAGCTGCAGTTCCCCGCGCTGCTGCCCCGCGAGCCCTACGAGCTGTCCAACCGGTGGACCGACTACGGCGACGGCGTGTTCCGGCTCAAGGACCGCAAGGACGCCGACTACCTGCTCGGGCCGACGCACGAGGAGATGTTCACCCTCGTCGTGAAGGACCTCTACTCCTCCTACAAGGACCTGCCCGTCTGGCTCTACCAGATCCAGACCAAGTACCGCGACGAGGCACGTCCCCGGGCCGGCCTGCTGCGCGGCCGCGAGTTCGTGATGAAGGACAGCTACTCCTTCGACGTCGCCGACGAGGGCCTGGAGGCGAGCTACCAGGCGCACCGCGAGGCGTACGTCAGGATCTTCGACCGGCTCGGCTTCGACTACGTGATCGTCCAGGCGACCGCGGGCGCGATGGGCGGCTCCAAGAGCGAGGAGTTCCTCGCCAACGCCGAGGTCGGCGAGGACACCTACGTGCGGTGTACGTCGTGCGACTATGCCGCCAACGTGGAGGCGGTGCAGGTACGCCCGCCCGAGCCCCAGGCGTACGACGGGGTCCCAGCGGCGCACGCGGAGGACACCCCTGACACTCCCACGATCGAGACGCTGGTCGACCACCTCAACAAGACGTTCCCCCGCGACGACCGCCCCTGGTCCGCGGGAGACACCTTGAAGAACGTGCTGGTCGTGCTCACCCACCCCGACGGCACCCGCGAGCCGGTGGCGATCGGTGTGCCCGGCGACCGCGAGGTCGACGCCAAGCGACTGGAGGGCCAGCTCGAGCCGATCACGGTCGAGCCGATGGACGAGGCCGAGCTCAGGAGGCATCCCGCTCTGGTCAAGGGCTACATCGGGCCTGCGGCGCTGGGCGAGGAGAGCGCCTCGGGCATTCGCTACCTGGTCGACCCCCGCGTCGTCGAGGGCACCGTGTGGGTGACCGGCGCCAACGTGGCGGGCCAGCACGTGCTGCACTTGGTGGCCGGCCGCGACTTCACCCCCGACGGCACGATCGAGGCCGCCGAAGTGCGCGACGGCGACCCCTGCCCCAACTGTGACGGCACGCTCGTCTCGGCCCGCGGCATCGAGATGGGCCATATCTTCCAACTCGGCAAGAAGTATGCCGAGGCCCTCGATCTGAAGGTGCTGGACGAGAACGGCAAGCTCGTCACCGTGACGATGGGGTCCTACGGAGTCGGCGTCTCCCGGGCGGTCGCGGCGATCGCGGAGAACACCCACGACGAGCTCGGCCTGTGCTGGCCCACCGAGATCGCGCCGGCCGACGTACACGTCGTCGCCGCCGGCAAGGACGAGGCCGTCCTCGCCGAGGCCGACCGGCTCGCCACCGAGTTGTCGGCGCGCGGATTGGACGTGATCTACGACGACCGGACCGGCAAGGTCAGCCCGGGCGTGAAGTTCAAGGACGCCGAGCTGCTCGGAGTGCCGCGGATCCTGGTGGTCGGCAAGGGGCTCGAACAGGGAGTCGTCGAGATCAAGGACCGCGCCACCGGCGAGCGGGTCGAGCTGAGCCCGGACGAGGCGCTGGAGCAGCTGGTCGGATGACGCCCTCGCGAGGTGGACCGGCGGGATCTCGATACGCCGCCGTTCGTTCCTCACGGCGGCACTCGATCACCTTGAGGTTGGTCGAGTGCTGGCGAGGGACGAGCCAGCGTATCGAGACCTCGCGCGACCGCCGACCTACTCCGCCGCGGGGGTAGCCGGGGTCTGCTGGACGGCGAGGTCGGCGGCGCCGGGGCGCCGAGCAAGGAGGCGCGGCGAGTACGGCCTGGGCCGGCTTCAGCATCGCGGTGCGGTCCTGCGCTTGCCCGGAGAGTTTCGGTCACCACGTGGCTGAAACTCTCCGGAATGATCGCTGTGCCGCGAAGGTCTCGTTCGGCGGCGGCACCGATCACTCCGCCGCGGGGGTCGCCGGGGTCTGTTCCACGGCAAGATCGGCGAGGTCGCCGGCACCGGGGAACGGCTCGGGCTTACCGCCGAAGCCGAGCCCGCGGACAGCGGCATCGTCGAGGGCAAGCACAGCCCAGCGGCGGTTGTCCCCGGTGGTCGAGGCGACGGCGGCCGCATAGGTGGTGGCACAGCGTTGCTCGATGCCCAGTGCCTCGCGACGCAGCTGGGGGCCGGTTTCCGCGGGTGTGGTCAGCTCGTAGGCGACGTCGGCGGCGACGGGCGTGCCGCCCAGCTTCGTGATCGTCGTCTGGAGCTGGCCGCGCCGGGCCCGGTGGACGTCGTACGCTTCGGCGATCAGCCGGGCCAGGTCGGGCGAGTCCTCCCGGGAGACCCGGCCGCCGAGCACGCCGTAGACGTACACCGCCGCGTGCTCCCCGGCCAGGGTGTGCTGCAGAGCGTCCAGTGCCGTCATCGAGAAGTCCCCAGGGCGGCCGACAGCTGGGTGGATACTTGCGCCGAGGCGGCCGACATCGAGGCGAGCAGCCGGGCCAGCGATCCGCTGCCCGCGTTGACCGCGGCGGCGAGGTGGGTGTTGCGCAAGGCGCTCTCCGCGGCCGCGACCGCCTGCAGCGAGTCCCGTCGCGAGGCGGCGACGGCCGGAGGGGCTGCCGACGGGCTGGGGGAGGCAGGGAGTTGGGCGGTGCGCAGCAGCGCGACGTGGGCTGCGTGTGCCGACCGGGCGGTGGTGAGGTCGGGCTCCAGCTTCGGGTGGGCGGCGATCGTCGCGTCGATGAGCGTGAGCGTCGCGGACTCTCGGGCGAGCGCGCGGGCGGTGATGCCGACATCCGGATCGATCCGCGACGGGGTCTCGGTGGCGTCGGGTCTGCACGCTGTCACCAGCGCGGCGGTTCCCGCCAGTCCCAGGACACCGAGCAGGCTCCGGCGGGAGAGAGCGGGCTGACGGGTCACTGCCCAAGACTCTCACTGGTCGGCCCGGCACTGTAGCGTTGGCCTCACCACAACAGCAGAGCAGGAGGCGACCTCTCCAGATGGCAGGCGACCAGGCCCGGGACCGCATCGCGGGCGCGCTCGAGGCCCCGCTGACCGCAGTCGGCCTCGATGTCGAGGCGGTCGAGATCACTCCCGCCGGCAAGCGGCGACTGTTGCGCGTGGCGGTCGACAAGGACGGCGGCGTCACCCTCGACGACATCGCCGAGGCCACCAAAGAGGTCTCCCGGGTGCTGGACGAGAGCGACCTGATGGGGAACGGGCCGTACACGCTCGAGGTCAGTTCGCGCGGCGTCGACCGGCCGCTCACGCTGCCGCGGCATTGGCGGCGCAACCAGGGACGGCTGGTCAAGCTCACCACCAGCGGCAACGAGTCGTTCACCGGCCGGATCGCCTCCAGTGACGACACCGCGGCCGAGGTGGACGTGAAGGGCAAGTCGCGCACGATCCCGTACGCCGACATCGCCAAGGCCAAGATCCAGATCGAGTTCAACCGCACGGAAGGCGACGAGCCCTGATGGACATCGACCTGTCACTGCTGCGCACGTTGGAGCGCGAGAAGGACATCAGCTTCGAGATCCTCGTCGAGGCGATCGAGCAGGCGCTGCTGGTCGCCTACCAGAAGACGCCCGAGGCCAACCCCGACGCTCGGGTCGTGCTGGACCGCAAGAGCGGCCACGTGAGCGTGCTGGCGCGGGAGCTGAACGAGGACGGCGAGGCCCTCGGGGAGTACGACGACACACCGGACGGGTTCGGCCGTATCGCCGCGACGACGGCCAAGCAGATCATGTTGCAGCGGCTACGCGACGCCGAGGACGACGTGAAGTTCGGCGAGTTCTCCGGCAAGGAGGGCGACATCGTCTCCGGCATCATCCAGCAAGGCCGTGACCCCAACGACGTGATGGTCGACCTCGGCCGGCTCGAGGCGCTGCTCCCGCTGGCCGAGCGCGTGCCGGGGGAGCACTACGAGCACGGCACCCGGATCAAGTGCCTGGTGGTGTCGGTGCGGCGAGGCATGCGAGGCCCGCAGGTGCACCTGAGCCGGAGCCACCCCAACCTGGTCAAGAAGCTCTTCGCGTTGGAGGTGCCCGAGATCGCCGACGGCACCGTCGAGATCGCGGCGATCGCCCGAGAGGCCGGCCACCGCACCAAGATCGCGGTGCACTCGACCGTCGCCGGCGTGAACGCGAAAGGTTCGTGCATCGGGCCGATGGGCCAGCGGGTGCGCAATGTGATGCACGAGCTGCACGGCGAGAAGATCGACATCGTCGACTGGTCGGAGGACCCGGCCGAGCTGGTCGCGCACGCGCTCTCGCCGGCACGGGTCAACAGCGTGGAGATTGTCGACGCCGAGGCACGTGCCGCCCGGGTGATCGTGCCCGACTACCAGCTTTCGCTGGCCATCGGCAAGGAGGGCCAGAACGCCCGGCTGGCCGCCCGGCTCACCGGCTGGCGCATCGACATCCGCTCCGACGAGGCACCTGCGCGCGGGGAGTAGCCCAGGAGCGGTACGGGCGTAGCGCCGTCGCGGGTTTCGTGGCGCCACCCTTCGTACGTATAGACTGACCGACGGTTCTCGTTCAGACCGACCCACCGAGAGTGCGTTCCTCGATGCTTGCTGCCCGGCCCGGCCGCTGTTCCCGACAGCGGGCCGACCGCCAGTCAGGACCGATCCGCACCTGCGTGGGCTGTCGGAAGCGAGCGCCGCAGCAGGAACTTCTGCGTGTCGTCGCCGGAGACGGGATCTTGATCCCCGATCCGCAGCGTCGGGCCCCGGGTCGGGGCTGCTCCGTGCATCCCGATCTCGTGTGCTTGGAGCTGGCACTCCGCAGGCGTGCGTTCGGGCGAGCCTTGAGGGTCTCGGCCGAGTTGGACGCCGCTGCGCTGCGTGAGACGATCACCGCGGAAGCCGACCGTTCGTACGAGAGATGGAGCAGCAGCTCATGAGCACTCGATGAGTACTTCCCGATGAGCATGCACAACAGCTAACGGTCCGACCAGCAGGGGCTCGGACCAGGAGGAGAAGCGTGGCTAAGGTCCGAGTACACGAACTCGCCAAGGAGTTCGATGTCCCGAGCAAGGTCGTCTTGACCAAGCTCCAAGAGATGGGGGAGTTCGTCAAGTCGGCGTCGTCGACGATCGAACCCCCGGTGGTGAAGCGGTTCACCGACCAGTTCGGCGAGGAGCTCAAGGCGAGCGCCGCCGCGAAGGCTGCCAAGAAGACCGCGAAGGCACCCGCCAAGAAGGCGGCGCCCGAGCCGGAGCCGGCGGCGGAGCAGACTCCGGCCGCGGCGGATGTCCCGGCAGCACCGGCCGCGGAGCAGCCGAAGGCCCCGGTGCCGGGTCCGCGGAGGCCCAAGCCGGCTCCGGTGGAGGAGCCGCCCGCAGCCCAGGAATCCCCAGTCCAGGAATCCCCAGCGCAGGAGTCCCCAGCCGAGGAATCCCCCGTCCACGAGGAGCCCGCGGCTCCCGCCGCGGCGGCCTCGGCAGAGCCCGAGGCACCGGCCCGCCCGGCGGCGCCGCGTCCCGGTGCACCTCGTCCGGGCAACAACCCGTTCAGTTCGACCCAAGGCATGGGCCGCCGTCCGGCGGCGCCGCGCCCCGGCGGCACCGGCGGCCTACCCCGGCCGCCGGCCGCACGTGACGGCGGAGCCGGCCGCCCCGGTATGCCGCGGCCCAACCCGGCGATGATGCCCAAGTCGCCCGGTGCCTTCGGCGCCGGCCGTTCCGCTGCCTCGGGTCGTGGTGGCGCGGGTGGCCCTGGCCGCGGCGGTACGCCCGGTCGTGGTGGCGCAGGAGCAGGTGCTCCGGCTCGCGGCGGGGCCGGAGCTCCGGGTCGTGGTGGCTTCGGTGGTGGCCCGGGTGGCGGCGCGCCGTCAGGCGCGGGCCGTCCCGGTGGCGGTGGTCGTCCGGGTGGCGCCGGTGGACGGGGCACGACCCAGGGCGCCTTCGGGCGTCCCGGCGGTCCGTCGCGTCGTGGTCGCAAGAGCAAGCGCCAGCGTCGTCAAGAGTTCGACAACATGCAGGCACCGACGATCGGTGGCGTACGCGTCCGCAAGGGCAACGGCGAGACCGTCCGGCTGGCTCGTGGTGCGTCGCTGACCGACTTCGCCGAGAAGATCGGTGTCGACGCCGCGTCGCTGGTGCAGATGCTGTTCAGCCTGGGCGAGATGGTCACGGCCACCGAGTCGGTCAATGACGAGGTGCTGGAGCTGCTCGGCGAGGAGCTCAACTACGTCGTGCAGGTCGTCTCGCCCGAGGACGAGGACCGTGAGTTGCTCGAGTCCTTCGACCTGGAGTTCGGCCTGGACGAAGGAGCCGAGGGCGACCTCCAGGTGCGGCCCCCGGTCGTCACCGTCATGGGACACGTCGACCACGGTAAGACCAAGCTGCTGGACGCGATCCGCAACGCCAACGTGGTCTCGGGCGAGGCCGGAGGCATCACCCAGCACATCGGCGCCTACCAGGTCGCGACGGAGGTCGACGGCACCGAGCGTCGTATCACCTTCATCGACACGCCGGGTCACGAGGCCTTCACCGCTATGCGTGCCCGTGGCTCGCAGTCCTCCGACATCGCGGTCCTCGTGGTTGCCGCCGACGACGGCGTGATGCCGCAGACGGTCGAGGCGCTCAACCACGCCAAGGCCGCCGAGGTTCCGATCGTGGTCGCGGTCAACAAGATCGACAAGCCTGACGCCGACCCGGCCAAGGTGCGTGGCCAGCTGACCGAGTACGGTCTGGTGCCCGAGGAGTACGGCGGCGACACCATGTTCGTGGACGTGTCGGCCAAGTCCGAGCTCAACATCGAAGGTCTGCTCGAGGCGATCGTACTGACTGCCGACGCCGCGCTCGACCTGCGTGCCAACCCGACTCAGGACGCTCAGGGCCTGGTCGTCGAGGCCCACCTCGACCGCGGTCGCGGTCCGGTGGCCACGATCCTGGTGCAGCGCGGCACCCTTCGCGTCGGCGACGCGATCGTCGCTGGTCCGGCCTACGGCCGCGTTCGGGCGATGCTCGACGAGCACGGTGACAGCATCGAGGAAGCCGACCCGTCGCGTCCCGCGATGGTGCTGGGTCTCTCCGCGGTGCCGGGAGCGGGCCAGAACTTCCTGGTCGTCGAAGACGACCGGGTGGCCCGCCAGATCGCCGAGAAGCGCGAAGCTCGGGAGCGGGCCGCACTCCAGGCGCAGCGCCGGGTCCGGCGTACGCTCGAGGACTTCATGGCCTCGATGGAGAAGGGCGAGAGCCAGGAGCTCAACCTCATCCTCAAGGGCGA
>JASGGG010000016.1:0-42643 GCA_047605165.1 Nocardioidaceae bacterium | reverse complement strand
GCGAGCCCGCCGCGCACAAGGACGACTGGGACACTCCCGCCCACGCCTGAGCCGCGGTCTCGATACGGCCGCTCGTACCTCGCGACCTACTCGACCAACGATCGGTTGGTCGGGTAGCGCCGAGGAACGAGCCGGGCGGATCGAGCCGCTTCCGGTCGTCGAGTGCCCGGCGAGGAACGAGCCGGGTGTATCGAGACGCCGACCGGACGTGAGACGCCGAGACGCGGACCTCTCGTACAGACCTAACCGATCAACTCGCCGGCGCGTTTCAGCCAGAGGCTGCTGGGCCACCACATCACGCGGCCTACGTCGAGGTTGAGCGCGGTGACGAGCACCGCCCGCACCACGATCGTGTCGAGCAGCACGCCGATCGCGACCGCGATGCCGATCTCGGCGAACGAGACCACCGGCAGCGTGCCGAGCGCGGCGAACGTTCCGGCGAGCACCAAGCCCGCCGACGTGATCACGCCGCCGGTCGCGGAGAGCCCGATCAGGGCCCCACGCTTGGTGCCGACCTCCTTGGCCTCCTCGTGGACGCGGGTCATCAGGAAGATGTTGTAGTCGATGCCGAGCGCCACCAGGAACACGAACACGAACAGCGGCAGCCCCGGATCGGCCCCGGCGAATCCGAACACGTACTTGAACAACAGCGCACACAGACCAAGGGCGGCACCGAAGGAGAGTACGACCGTGGCGATCAGGATGAGCGGCGCGACCAGCGCGCGCAGCAGGAACACCAGGATCAGGAACACCACCAGCAAGATGATCGGGATCAGCACCCGGGTATCTCGATCGGACGCGTCGAGGATGTCGGCGTTGATCGCGGTCGACCCGCCGACCTGTGCGTCGGCGCCCGACACCCCGTGCACGGCGGTGCGCACGTCGCGCATGGTGTCCTGGGCCGCGCCCGTATCGGGGGCCTGCTGCAGCGTCACGGCGAGATAGGCGGTGTCTCCCTTCACGACCGGCGGCGCGACCGCCGCCACGCCGGCGACACCTTGCGCCGCCTTCGCCACCGCATCGGCCTGGGCCGCGTTGGCCACCACGTCGAGCGGGGAGCCGGCACCGGCCGGGAAGTGCTGGTCGAGAGCCTCCTCGCCGAGGACCGGCTCGGGCTTGCCGTAGAACTGCTCGCTGTTCTTCAGCCCGGTGGCATCGAGCGTGGCCAAGCCGCCGCACAGTGCGAGCAGCACCACGGACGTCACGATCCAGGTGCGCCGGGGCGCCTTCGCGATCCGCGCGCCGACGCGTGCCCAGAACGTGGTGTCGGTCGGGTCGGGAGCACCGAAGACCGGCCGCCTCGGCCAGAACACCCAGCGCCCGAAGATCACCAGCAGCGCCGGTAGCAGTGTGAGCATGACGGCCAGCGCAACCACGATCCCGATCGCGGCGACCGGGCCGAGGCCCTGGGTGGAGGCCATCGTCGCGAGCAGCAGGCACAGCATGCCGGCGATCACGGTGCTACCGCTGGCGAAGATCGCCGGGCCGGCGCGGTGGAGGGCGAATGCCATCGCCTCGTGGCGGTCCTCGTGTCTGCGCAGCTCTTCTCGATACCGGGCGACCAGCAGGAGCGCGTAGTCGGTGCCCGCGCCGAACACGAGCACGGTGAGGATGCCGTACGACTGGCCGTTGACCGTCAGTCCGAACCACTGGACGCATCCGTAGATGACCCCCTGCGCGACCGTCAGGGCCACCGCCGCCGAGAACACCGGCAGCATCCAGAGGATCGGGCTGCGGTAGGTGAGCAGCAGGATCACGATCACCACGGCGGCCGCGGTGTAGAGCAGCTTGCCGTCGATGCCCTCGAAGGCCTCGGCATTCTCCGCCGCGTACCCGCCCGGGCCGGTGATCCGTGGGGTGAGCCCCTCCGGGCCGTCGTCCGCGATCTCCTTGATCTGATCGACGGCGGTCCCCAGCGTCTCCCAGCCACCGGACCCACCGTTGATCGGCGCCGTGACCAGCAGCGCCTTCCCGTCCTCGCTCGGGATGATCGAGCCGCTCTGGTCGGTTGCGCTGACCACGGAGGGCACCAGCTTGCGCTCGAGATACTTGATCTCGTTGATCTGCTTGACCTGATCGGCGACCGCCTCGACGTCGCTCGGCTGGATGCCGCTGTCACGGGTGTAGACGACCACCGTGGGGATCTCGTTCTGGTCGAAGAACGGCTGGGTACGGTGCAGCACCTGGGTCGACTCCGCGTCGGGCGGCAGCCACGCGACCGCGTCGTTCTGCTGGGCACCTGACAGCTTCCCGGCGAAGCCACCCGCCACCAGGAGCACCACGATCCAGCCGCCGGCAAACACCCACTTGGTGACCTTGCTGCTGGGCAACCACGCCAGCCTGCCGACCTTGGCCATTCGCTCACTGCTCACAACATGCTCCTAGCTCCACGAGAAATGGTTCACAAAGTCAGGCGAGGACATTGTGCCCACAGACCGCCGACACTTCGCATCAGGATTTCCCCGGAGAGGTCCTCGGGGGCCGTTGAGCCCGGTTGAGTACGCATACCTAGCGCGATTGAGTCACTCGCCGGTATCGGCGTACGCCGCCGCGGGACTGTCATGGAGTCATGCGAAAGTACGCCGACCCCAACCACTGCCCCGACTGCGGTCAGCCGATCTTCCCGAACGCCGACACCTGCGCCGCGTGCGCACTTCCGCTCCGCGGCCAGAGAGCCCAGGACCTCTACGTCACGCTGATGCGGGCCGATCAGCTGCTCGGAGAGTTGCGCGCCAGCGCTGGTTCGACGACCGCGGTCGTTACGCCTGTCATCGCCCCACGGCCGACCGTGCAGCCGATGTCTCCCGCACCACCGGCGCCGGGCGTACCCCTGCTGCCGGTGCCGGCGATGCGAACGGCCTCGGTGCCCAAGATCCTGCTCGGTCTCGGTGCGGCCTGCCTGCTGGTCGCGGCGATCGTGTTCCTGGCCGTCGCCTGGTCGGTGATGGGTGTCGGCGGGCGCACCGCGACGCTGCTCGGCTTCACCGTCGTTGCCGGCAGGCTCGCAAGCTGGGTCGCGCGGCGTGACCTCCGCGGGGCCGCCGAAGCTCTTGGAGCCGTGACGCTCGGCCTGGTGTGTCTCGACGTCCTCGGTGCCGCACACGCCGGCTGGTTCGGCGACGTGTCGGCGGCGACCACCACAATCCTGGTCGGAACCGTGCTGGCGGTCCTCGCGAGTGGGACGGCGATCCTGGCCCGCCGCGTACCGATCGGCGCGTTCGTGGCCGGCGAGCTCGGCGGTGCCCTCGGTGTGGCCTTCGTCGTCGCCGGTGTGATGGGCCTGGACGCGGACGGCGCGGTCAAGGCACTGACAGCGACTCTGATCGCCGCTGCCGCCACGTTTGCGGCACATCGGTTGCGTCTGGAGGTCACCGTGGTCTGCTCAGCGGTGGTCACCGGTCTCGCCTGGCTGCTGCTCGCCCTGGCCGGTTGGGTCCGGGTCGATCCGTCCGAGGTCAGCCCTGCCTGGGACAACCTCGACGCCTGGCCGCTCCTGGCGGCCGCTGCGACCGCCGGTGCCCTCGCAGCTCTCCGGGTCCCGCAGTGGATCCGCGTCCTCGGAGCGGCGGGGGCGCTGACCGCCCTGGCCTGTGCGGTGACTGCCCCGTCGTTCGACGCGTCCTCCACCGTGGTCACCCTGAACGGCCTGGCCGTCGGACTGGTAGCGGCTGCGCTCCTCGGCTACCTGCCGCGCCGCTGGGCGGCATCGGCCACCCCGCTTGCGTTCCTGGGTGGTGTGGCCGGGGTCGGTGCCCTCTGCCACGTCGGCGGTCAAGCAGTGGATGCGGTCTCCGACGCTCGCGCCCGGGATATCGGGGTCGGGTCGTTCGACCGGATCGCCGAGACCGGGTGGCTGATCCCGGCAGCGATGCTGACGCTCGCCGTGTTGGCCGCCGGCGGCTTGCGTGCGTTCGCGGTTCCGGTGCGCGAGGGCGTACCGGCACGGGGGGCGTGCGCGGGACTAGCAGCCGCGGGGGTGCTGCTGGTTCCCGCGTACGGCGGGCCGGTGTGGCTCTGGGTGCTGTTGCTGCTCGTACTCGTCGTGGCGGCGTTGGCGCTGGACTGGCTGCCGGAAGCTGCCGCCGCGGCGGCCGTCGCGCTTTTCTCGGCCTCCGCCGACGACCGGATGCTCGCGCTCACGTTGATCGTCGCGCTGCTCGCCTGTGCCGCGGTGATGGTCAGGCACCGCCAGCGGATCCTCGGGGACCTCGCCGGCGCGATCGCCCAGCCGCTCCTCGGCTGGCTGGTGCTGGTTGCCGGCGCGCTCTCGGGCGCGTCGGCAACCTGGGCGGCGGCGGTCGGGATCGTGCTCGTGCTGGGGCTGCCGCTCGCGGTGCATCTGGCGGTCGCGCGCCCCTCGCGCCGGCTCGGAGACACGCTCGGCCTCGAGCTGGGCGGCGCCATGACGGCGATCGCGCTGTTCACGATCGGCTCGGAGGAACCCGAACGTCCGTGGACCTGGGTGGCGGTCTACCTCACCCTCGCCGGCGTGGTCCTCGGCATCACCGCGTTGCTCCGGCCCGACCGCCGCGGACTGGGCCGGGTCGGTGGCCTCTTGTTCGCCGCCGCGACCTGGGTCCGGCTCGCCGATCTCGGCGTCACCGCGCCCGAGCCGTACACGTTGCCGTCCGCAGCGGTGTTGCTCGCTGTGGGGTGGTTGCGGCTGCGTCGGGATCCGTCCGCATCGACCTTCGTGACCCTGAGCCCGGGCCTGAGCCTGGCGCTCGCACCGTCGTTGCTCTGGGTGCTGGCCGACCCGATCACGCCTCGCGCACTTCTGCTCGGCCTGGCCTGCCTGGCCCTGGTGCTGGTCGGCGCACAGGCGAAGCTCGCGGCCCCGCTGATGCTCGGGGCGCTCGCCGGAGCCCTCGTGCTGCTGGTCGAGATCGCGCCCTACGGTCAGGCCGTGCCGCGGTGGGCAGTGATCGGTACCGCGGGCGTGCTGCTGGTCGCCCTCGGAGTTACCTGGGAGGCGCGAGTACGCCAGGCCCGCGCGATCGGCGCGTACGTCGGCGGTCTGCGCTGAACTGAGCCGGCTTGTGGCCGATGGTGGCAGCCCGCTGCGGTTTGTGGCCGACGGTGGCAAGTCCACCCGGCGTGTCATGGTCGGCATCGGCCACAATCCCGCCCGTCAGCCCGGTGGAGGGCGGCCTGAGGCCGAAATGCGCGAGGGCCTGGCGCTACGCACCAGGCCCTCGCGACGTAATGGGTCAGTCTTCGCCGCGGCGCTGTTCGGGAACCATCCCGCTCAACAGTTCGCGAACTTCCGATTCACGGTAGCGGCGGTGTCCCCCCAGCGTCCGGATCGAACTCAACTTGCCGGCCTTCGCCCAGCGGGTGACCGTCTTCGGGTCGACCCGGAACATGGCTGCAACTTCGGCAGGTGTGAGCAGTGATTCAGACTCAGGCGGTCGCGTGTTCATAGCGAGCCTCCAGTTTCGCTTGTCCCCTTTTGACCGGGCATCGTCTGTCATTACCCCCGACGGACGCGCCCATAGCCCATGATAGGTCAGATCGGACAAGTGTGGCAATCCCTACCGGACTGCCAGGAGGCGTGTCGAAACAGATTCATGGGCAAGCGAGGTGCCCCGGAGAGGTGACGAGGGAGCGAGCGGACCCGCTCAGTCGCGTTGCTCGGCGATGTCGGCCCACTTCTCGTAGGCCTCGTCGTACTCCTCGGCGTCGGGCGTCTCGGACTCCGTGTCGCCGTGCAGCTCTCGGGCCAGCGCACCGAAGTCAGTCTCGAACGACTGGTACTTCAGCTCGCGGGCCACCTTGGTCTGCTTCGCCTTAGCTCGGCCGCGCCCCATCGGGTCGACCCCCTCGCACACTTGGCCGGAGTCACGCGCTTACCTGGACTACGAGCACCGACATCGGGCGCCGCAGTCGAGTTCACACGTGCGTCCGGTCTCTCCTTTGGTTTCTCGTGAGGACAACGTTACCTGGCAGGTGGCTGCATATGCACATCGATCCCACATTGGCCGAGCGTGTCCCGCCGCTGGCTGGTCGAGTGGCGCCGACGAGGGAGGCGCCGGGTCGAGCCGCCCTCGGCCAGTTTCTACTCGCCGTGGTCGCCGACGAGCGTGACGGAGCCGGGCGCAGCCACGCCGGGCTCGTGCACGACACCGGCGACCCAGGCGGAGACATCGTGTTTGGCGAGCACCTTGATCGCCTTCTTGGCGTCGTCGGCGTCCACGATCGCGACCATGCCGACTCCGCAGTTGAGCGTACGCTCCAGGTCGGCGCGCTTGAGCCCACCCACTTCTGCCACGACGTGGAAGATCGGCTGGGGCCGCCAGGTGCCTCGGTCGATGGTGACCGCGACGGTGTCGGGGAGCACCCGGGCGAGGTTGGCGGCGAGTCCGCCGCCGGTGATGTGCGACATCGCGTGGGTACGCGTCTGGTCGACCAGCGCGAGGCACGCCTTGGCGTAGATGCGCGTCGGCTCGAGCAGTTCCTCGCCGACCGTCCGGCCCAGTTCCTCCACGTGCCGGCCCAGCGACCAGCCGGCCTGGTCGAGCAGCACGTGCCGCACCAGCGAGTACCCGTTGGAGTGCAGCCCACTGCTGGCCATCGCGATCACCGCGTCACCGGGCTGCACACGGTGCGCGCCGAGCAGCCTCTCGGCCTCCACGACGCCCGTGGTCGACCCGGCGACGTCGTACTCGTCGGGGTCGAGCAGCCCGGGATGCTCTGCGGTCTCGCCGCCGATCAGCGCGCAGCCCGCGACCAGACACGCCTCCGCGATGCCCTTGACGATCGCCGCGATGCGCTCGGGGACGACCTTCCCGGTCGCGATGTAGTCGGTGAGGAACAACGGCTCCGCGCCGCAGACGACGAGGTCGTCGACGAGCATCCCGACCAGGTCGAACCCGATGGTGTCGTGCTTGTCGATCTCCTGGGCGATCGCGACCTTGGTGCCCACGCCGTCGGCGGAGGTGGCGAGCAGGGGACGCTCGTACGCCTTGAGCGCGGAGGCGTCGAAGAGGCCGGCAAAGCCGCCGATCCCCCCGAGCATCTCGGGGCGGCGGGCCTTCTCGACCCATTCCTTCATCAACTCAACGGCCTTGTCTCCGGCCTCGATCGAGACTCCGGCAGCGGCGTACGCGTCGGTCATGGGGAAACCTTCTCAAGCGGTTCTGGTCAGGGGTGTTGCAGGGCGCCCAGGCCGCCGGCGGCGACTCCTGTCGGGACCCCCTCGGCATCGAGCGAGCGCTCGACCGCACGCTCGACCGGTGCAGCCTCGACGAGCGGCAACGCCGCCCGCTCGAGCAGGTGCTTGCCGAGAACCTCGTCCTCGGGTAGTTCGACGGGGTATTCGCCGGTGAAACAGGCGGCGCACAGCTGATCGCGGGGCCGACCGGTGGCCAAGATCATGTCGTCCTCGGAGATGTAGCCCAGGCTGTCGGCGCCGATCGAAGCACGGATCTCCTCGACCCCCAGCCCGGTCGCGATCAGCTCGGCGCGGGTGGCGAAGTCGATCCCGTAGAAGCACGGCCACTTGACCGGCGGTGACGAGATGCGCACGTGCACCTCGAGTGCGCCGGCCTCGCGGAGCATCCGCACCTGTGCACGCTGGGTGTTGCCGCGCACGATCGAGTCGTCGACGACTACCAGGCGCTTGCCGCGGATCACGTGCTCGAGCGCGTTGAGCTTGAGCCGGATGCCGAGCTGGCGCAGGGTCTGCGACGGCTGGATGAACGTGCGGCCGACGTACGCGTTCTTCACGAAGCCTTGACCGTAAGGAATCCCGCTGGCTTCGGCGTACCCGATGGCCGCCGGGGTGCCGGACTCGGGGACGGGGATGACCAGATCGGCATCGACCGGGTACGCCTTCGCAAGCAGTCGGCCCATCTCGACGCGGGCCTGGTGGACGCCGCGGCCGGCGATCGTGGCGTCGGGGCGGGCGAGATAGACGTACTCGAACACACACCCCTTGGGCTTGGCCTCGGCGAACCGATGCGAGCGCAGCCCCGACTCGTCGATGACGACCAGCTCGCCCGGCTCGATCTCACGTACGGTGACCGCACCGATCGTGGCCAGCGCGGCCGACTCCGAGGCCACCACCCAGCCGCTCTCCAGCCTGCCCAGCACCAGCGGCCGGATCCCCTGCGGATCGCGGGCGGCGTACAGGGTGTTCTCGTCCATGAACACGAACGAGAACGCGCCGCGCACAGTGGGCAGCACCTCGATCGCGTTCTCCTCCAGCGTCCGATCGGGATCGGCCGCGAGCAGGGTCGTGACCAGGCTGGTGTCGTTGGTCGACTGCGCGTTGCCGGACTGGCGCGACGGCCGGATGTCGAGCTCGCCCTCCGGCGGCGGAAGCGCGGCGACGCGGTCGGCGAGCTCCCGGGTGTTGGTGAGGTTGCCGTTGTGCGCCAGCGCCACGGAACCGGTCGCCGTCGGCTTGAACGTGGGCTGGGCGTTGTGCCAGGTACTCGCGCCCGTTGTCGAGTAGCGGGTGTGCCCGATCGCGATGTGACCGGTCAGCGACGACAGTGTGGACTCGTCGAAGACCTGTGAGACCAGCCCCATGTCCTTGTAGACCAGGATCTGCCGTCCGTTGCTGACGGCGATGCCGGCGGACTCCTGGCCGCGGTGCTGGAGCGAGTAGAGACCGAAGTAGGTGAGCTTGGCGACGTCCTCGCCGCGAGCCCACACCCCGAAGACGCCGCACGCGTCCTGCGGTCCGGACTCCTGGGGGTCGAGCTCGTGGGTCAGCCGGCCGTCCCCGCGCGGGGCACGGCTGCTACTGGGGCGAAGCACGGCCCCAGTCTAGGCGAAGCCAGGTTGGCGCGAATCGTCGGAGGAGCACAGCGAGCCTTTCGAGGATTCATGCCAACTCGGTGAGGATTCATGCCAACTCGGCGGAGATTCGTGCCAACTCGGCGAGGAGGAGGGCTTCGGCTAGGCAGACCCGCTCGAACTCACCGAGGTGCAGGCCCTCGTTGGCGCTGTGGGCGCGGGTATCAGGGTCCTCGACTCCGGTGACGAGCACCGCCGCCTCGGGGAACGCCTCCTGGAAGTAGGAGATGAACGGGATCGAGCCACCGACGCCCATGTCAATCGGCTCGGTGCCGTCCCAGGCCTCTCGGAAAGCGGCCCGGGCCGCGTCGTAGGCGGGTCCGGTCGCATCGATCGCCGTTGCGGGGCCGAGACCGCCGGGGGTGAAGGTGACCTGGGCGCCCCAGGGGGTGTGCCTCTCGACATGGGTACGCAGCGCGTCAAGCGCCGCGGCCGGGTCCTGCCCCGGCGCGATCCGCAGCGACAGCTTGGCCGTGACCGCCGCGATCAGGGTGTTGCTCGCGGAGGCCGTCGGCGTCATGTCGAGACCGATCACCGAGAGCGCGGGCTGGGTCCAGAGCCGGCTGACCACCGAGCCCGACCCGACCAGCGAGACACCGTCGGCGATGCCGCTCTCGGCGCGCAACCGCTCCTCGGGGTACTCGACGTCCGCGGCGGGCCGGCGTACCAGGCCTTCGACGGCCACCGCGCCGTCCTCGTCGTGGAAGGTCGCCACCAGGCGAGAGAACGCGACCAGTGCGTCAGGCACGACGCCGCCCCACATGCCCGAGTGCACCGCGTGCTCAAGGGTCCGGAGCTCGACGGTCGCGTCGACCAGCCCGCGCAGGCTGGTGGTGAGCGCGGGTACGCCGATGTCCCAGTTAGCGGAGTCGGCGATCACGATGACGTCGGCGCGCAGATCCTCCTGGTGCGCTTGGAGGAACGGGATCAGCGTGGGCGATCCGATCTCCTCCTCCCCCTCGACGAAGACGGTCAGGCCGACCGGCAGGTCGTCTCCGTGCGCCCGCACCGCGGCCAGATGCGCGGCGATGCCGGCCTTGTCGTCGGCCGCTCCTCGGCCGTACAGTCTGACGCCGCGTTCGGTCGGCTCGAACGGCTCGCTCTCCCAGATCGCCGGATCGCCGACCGGCTGCACGTCGTGGTGCGCGTAGAGCAGCACCGTCGGTGCCCCTTCGGGAGCGGGCTTGTGCGCGATCACCGCCGGAGCGCCACCATCGACGCTGTGGACCTGCACCTGGAACCCCTCGGCCCGGAACAGCTCAGCGGTCGCCTCGGCCGAGCGCTGCACGTCGGCCGCGTGCTCGGGCAGCGCCGAGACGCTGGGAATGCGTACGAGCGCCTCGAGATCGGCGCGGACGGACGGGAGTACCTGGCGGACGGCTTCACGCAGCTCGGCAACGGATTTGGGCATGGCCACAACCTACGTGTGCTGATCAGGTCAGGGGCAGATAGCCGCTCAGGTCGGAGCGCTCACCGCTCGCCACCACCCGTCCCGCGGCGTCCGCCTCGGCCCAGGTGAGCGTGCCGCTGGCCAGCGCGATCCAGGTCGCGGCGTCGGTCTCGACGACGGCCGGTGGCGTGCCCCGGGTGTGAGTGGTGCCGCCGATGACCTGCGCGGCGGCATAGGGCGGCACCCGCACCTCGACCGCCCGCCCCGGAGCCCGCACCGACAGCACAGCCAGGAAGTGCTTGACCAGCAACCGCAGGTCCCCGACACCCGGCCCAGGATCCAGCCCAGGGTCCGGCCCGGCATCCGGGTCCGGCCCGGCATCCGGGTCGGGCCGGCGTACCCGCTCGAGAGCGGCCGCCACCACGTCCGGTGGCTCGATCCGTAGGCGAGGCATGTGGCTCTTCTACCACCCGAACGTGCCATGGGACATGCAGTATCGGCCTGAGGAGCCGAATTCGGCTCCGATTTGGCGATGCTGCACGTTCGTTGGCACCTCGACACGGTTAGACGGCGAGGGGGTGAACTGCCGGACCGGGGCGGGTGTCGAGGCGCTCGCCCTTGGACCAGGCCTGGACCTTCTCCCCGAAGGCGTAGAGCCCGAGGAGCAGCGTCGTATTGGCGAGCGCCCAGAAGTCCAGCACGATCGAGTGAGGCCCGGTGGCGATTCCGGTGCCCAGCGCGAGGGCGTTGACCAGCCCTCGAACACCACGCGATTGCGCGGTCGGTCCAGGTTCGCCTTACTGATCTGCGTCCCATCTACCCAGCGAGGCCGGCATGTCGATCCCGGCTCACTCCCGATTCATCCGACGGACATCGAACCGTAATCGCCGAAATCTAAGCTCCTGACACATGAGGATCTCTGTCATCGGCTGTGGCTATCTCGGAGCTGTCCACGCGACGTGCATGGCGTCGATGGGGCACGACGTCGTCGGCATCGACGTGGACGCGACGAAAGTAGCAGCGCTCGCACGCGGGGAAGCTCCGTTCTTCGAGCCCGGGCTGCCCGAGCTCCTCGGACAGGAGCTGACCACAGGGCGGCTGAGCTTCACCACCGACCTCGCCGCCGCGGCCGGTGCCGACGTGCACTTCATCTGCGTCGGCACTCCACAGAAGAGAGGCGAGTTCGCCGCCGACATGAGCTATGTCGACGCGGCATTCCTGGGCCTGGCGCCCTACGTCGGCCCCGGCGAATTGGTGGTGGGCAAGTCGACGGTGCCGATCGGCACAGCGGAGCGGCTCGCAAGCGACCTCGCCGCCCTCCAGCCGGAAGCACTGTTGGTGTGGAACCCGGAATTCCTGCGTGAAGGCTTCGCGGTCCAAGACACCCTGCACCCGGACCGGCTTGTCTACGGCTACGACAGCGCCTACGGCGACCGTCCCCGGGAGATTCTCGACCAGGTATACGCCATCCCGCTGGCAGAGGGAACGCCACGGATCGTCAGCGACCTCGCCACCGCGCAAATGGTCAAGGTCGCCGCGAACGCCTTCCTGGCAACGAAGATCTCGTTCATCAACGCGATGGCGGAGATGTGCGAGGCGACCGGCGCGGACGTACGGCTCCTCGCCGACGCCATCGGACACGACGACCGCATCGGCCGCCGATTTCTCAACGCGGGCTTGGGATTCGGCGGAGGCTGCCTGCCCAAGGACATCCGCGCCTTCATGGCCCGGGCCGGGGAACTGGGTGTCGATCAGGCGCTGAGCTTCCTCCGGGAGGTCGACGCCATCAACATGCGACGCCGGGTCCGGATGGTCGACCTGGCCCGGGAGGAGTGCGGCGGCTCGATCGTCGGCTGCCGGATTGCCGTGCTCGGCGCCGCCTTCAAGCCCGACAGCGACGACATCCGTGACTCACCCGCCTTGAACGTCGCGTTGCAGATGCATCTCCAAGGAGCCGACGTCACCGTCACCGACCCACAGGCGATCCCGCTCGCCGAGCGAGCCTTCCCCCAACTGCGGTATGCCGACACCCCGGAGCAGGCTGCCCGCGACGCCGACCTGGTTCTCCTGCTGACCGAGTGGAAGCAGTACGTCCAGCTCGACCCGCTCGCGTTCGGCAAGGTCGTGGCACAGCGCAAGATCGTGGACGGCCGTAACGCCCTGGACCCGGACCGCTGGCGCTTCGCGGACTGGTCCTACCGCGCCCTCGGACGGCGCTGAACCCGAACACCCGCCGAGTTGGCACGAAACTACGCCGAGTTGGCACGAATCGTCGGAGGGTCGCTGCGCTCCCCCGACGATTCGTGCCAGTCGGCCCGGTCAGGACCCGACCCTCAGGCGCTCTCTCTGTTCGGGGACGACGCTGCTCGGGGAACAAGGGGACGACCGGGCGCGCGACTACCGGCCGCGGCGTCACGCTCCACTCGTGCTCCCGCCACAGGTGCTTGAGCTGGGCGACGCGCACCATGAGGTTCTTGATCTCGCTGTAGAAGAGCAGCGAGATCAGCGCGTAGCGCACGAACCACCAGCGATGGCGCCTTATCTCAGGCGCCGAGCGCAGGTAGGAAACCATCGCCTGGAATGGACCACTGACCACGGAGAACAACGCCAGAAGCAGCAGGGCTCCACCCTTGAAGTGCAGCGATCCGTCAGTCACCAGGCGCGCGACCAGCAACGGCACCACGAGAGGAGTCACCCAGGGCACCACCTCGCGCCAGCCCAGCAGGACGGCCATACCGAAGCGTTGCCGTCCGCTCAGTCTCGGCGACGTGGTCGACTCGGCCAGGTAGGTGCTGCTGACCTGCATCCAGCCCTGGGACCAGCGCATCCGCTGACGCCACAGAGCCCGCGGCGTCACGGGAGCGAGCTCGTAGGAGAACAGCCCGGGGTCGCACGCGATCCGATGGCCGGCAAGCACAGCGCGCAGCGACGCGTCGATATCCTCGGTGAGCCGGTCGGTCCGCATCCGGATGGCGCGCAGCGTCGACGTACGCCAGAAGCCGTTGGAGCCGCCGAAGATGCCGAACCCGTGCAGCGTGCTGCGGCCCGGGTGACTCACACCGTAGATCTGCTCGAACTCCGCCGCCACCGTGCGTGCGACCGCGGAGCTGTCACCGTTGCGGACGACGCAGTGGCCCTGTACGACATCCCAGCCACCTGCGATCCAGCGATGGGCGCGGGTGAACGAGGACGGCATCGGGTGGTGGTCGGCGTCGAAGACTCCGACGAACTCGCCGGTGACGTGAGACAGGGCCGCGTTGATGTTCTGGGCCTTACTGGTGCTGTCCGGCACCTTGAGCACGGTCACGCGTGGGTCGCGGTAGGCCAGATCCCACAGCTTCGCTTCGACCGGGAGCGCGACCGGCGAGTTGTACGCCACGATCACCTGGAGGCCGCCCGCGTAGTCCTGGGCTCGAAAGTGCTCCAAGGTCTCCATGAGCGTCTCGGCCTCGTTGGGTAGGTAGGCGGCGATGATCGCGGATGCGGGCGGAAGCGGTTCGTCCTCGTCGATCGCGGGTGGGTGCTCCGGCGCCATCGCATGCAATCCCTCGAGCCAGATCAACACGGCGGTGAAGGTCAGACCGGCGACAACAGTCCAGTAGAGGTAACGGTCCACGTCGATCCCGAACGCCGACAACCCGAGGATCGCGAGGAGGGGAACTCCCCAGCAGAGCAGAAAGGAAAGCGCGATCTGGAGTGTCAACCCGAATCGCGTCGCGGCCCGAGTTTCCCGCGACCCGGCTGCCCGCTTGGCCACGAGGTCGCGCTGGCGCAGCGCGTCGTGCGCAGAACTCCGCGCGGTGGCGAGGTGGGTGAGCTGCTCGTCCCGCGTCTCCTGGCCACTGACGGTAACCCAGCCGACGCCGACGTCGAGCCAGTACCGGCCGGCCGGGCTCACCTCGTAGGCGTCACTTGTCACGGCCTGGCTCAGCGCATTGAGCCGCTTGCCGATCCGACGGTGACTGCCCCGCGGGATGCGCACCACCAGTTGGTGCCCCTCCCTGTCCTCGGCGACCGCCTCGCCCTCCTCGAGGATCGTGCGCAGGCGCACACCGGCTTGACCGACCATCTCGGCCATCGCCGCAGGCTCCAGCGGCACGAGCTGGTCATCGGCCGATGCGAACGCCAGCACCGCAAGCACGTGCGAGCCGACCTGACGCTGGCGACTCGGCGTCGCCTCCACTGAGATCGTCATTGCCTCGTTCCCCCTTCACGTTCCGCTCTTTACAACTTGGGCAGCTTCTCGCCCAGCACGTTCGACAGCAGCCGTGAGTAGGTCCGTGTGACGTGGCTGTTGTCGCTGTAGACGACGGTGTTCCCGACGATGACCGGGCAGTCCTGCGGGTTGCAGAACCACGCAGCCGGGTCGATGAGTTTCGCGCCAGCCTCCTTGGCGGCCCGGGCTGAACGCTCGCGCCGGTCGTTGTCGCTGTATGCCTCCTGGATCGACAAGGTGCAGGAGCCGACGTCGGTCGGGTTCTCGGCAAGGCAGTCGGGGATGTCCCGCTTGGGATAGGGGGTGTCCTCGATCACGTAGACCGGGGCACCGAAGTCGACCAGTTGCGCGGTCGTCGTGGAGACGCCGTCCACCCAGCGGTCGGTGAAGTCACCTTCGCGGGTGTTGAAGATCGCCGCCGAGGTCACGATCATCTCCGGGTTCAGCTCGGCGATCCGGTCCATCACCTTCTGCCGCCAGGCGTAGCACTCGACGTAGTCGCGCTTGAGCATCAGGTTGGTCAGCTTGACGTCGTTGAGCGTGCAGCCGCCCTTCGTCATCACCACGAGCTTCCAGTTGCGCTGGACCGCGATGTCGCGCATCGCGGGCTCCCACTGGTAGGCGTGCGAGTCCCCGACCAGGACCACGGTGTGGTCGCCTCCTTCGGTGCCGCCGGCGATGCAGCTACCGCCAGGTTCCTCGCTGAGCTCCGCGGTCGTGAGGCTCACCATGCAGGAGATGCCGTCCTTGGCCTCGAGATCCGGCTTGTCCTTCGGCACCTGGTCCAGCGACGGATCCAGGTTGCCCGGCACCTTCTGGACGTCGACCGCGGCCCGAACGGCGTTGACGACCTCGTTGGGTGTGACCTCCGCGACCGATGCGCCGGACCGGTAGGCCTGCGGCGCGATCCTCACGGCCGTGCCTGCGACGGCAACACCGACGGCGAGCAACGCCGCGCCGAGAAGCAGACTCCTCGGCGAGCTGCGGACCAGCCGGACGTGGGTACGGACCGGATCTTCGAGAGCGGTGTAGCTCCACACGGCGAGGATGAGCGCGAGCGCCGAGATGCCCAGGTTCTGATCCACGGTGAGCGTCCGGTCCAGCACCAGGGGCGCCAGGATCAGCAGTGGCCAGTGCCAGAGATACCAGCCGTAGGACATCTTGCCGACGCCTTGGATCGCCGCGACGCCCAGCACCTTCCGCTCCAGCATGGTGCCGCGGCCCAGGCCCGCCACGATGACCAGCGCCGCGCCGAGCGTCGGGAGCAGCGCGGCGGTGCCCGGGAAGGGCGTCGCGTCGGTGAAGACGTGGCCGGCGTACACGATCGCCGCGAGCCCCACGAAGACCACAGCCGAGTTCGCGAGCCAGGTCAGCCGCACCAGGAACGGTGCGGCGAGCGCGATGAACGCGCCGATCGCCAGCTCCCAGGCGCGCGACGGGGTCAGGAAGTACGCCTGCGAGCTCGCGTGTCCCAGCAGGTCCAGTGAGTAGACGAAGGAGGTCACCGCGATGGCCGCTGCCAGCAAGGACAGGACCACACGCAGTCCGGAGCGTCGGCGCAGCACCTTCAGCCAGAGGATCGTGGCGAGAATCATGAGGAAGGGCCAGACCAGGTAGAACTGCTCCTCCGCGGCCAGGGACCAGTAGTGCTGCAGCGGCGAGGGATCCTGGTTCGCCTGGTAGTCGACGCCGGCATTGGCGAAATGGATGTTGGCAGCGAAGGCCGACGTCCAGAGCGCATCGATGCCGACCCGGCTGGCCCGCAGGCCCGAGACCAGCACCCAGGTACCGAGCACGGTCAGGCACATCACCAAGGTGGCGACCGGCAGGAGGCGGCGGGCTCGGCGGGCGTAGAACCGGCCGACGCGGAGCCGGCCGGTGCGGCCGAGCTCCTGGAAGAGGAGGTTGGTGATCAAGAAGCCCGACACCACGAAGAACACGTCCACGCCGACGTAGCCTCCGGGCAGCCAGGCGACGTTGGAGTGGTACAGCACCACGAGCACGACCGCGAGGGCGCGCAATGCCTCGATGTCGGGCCGGAACGTGCGTACGGTCGGAGCACTCGCCCTGTGGCCGGCGGCGAGTGCGTCCGGGATCTCGGGAAGGACACCGTGCTGGTGGTTGACGACGGTCATGCGGCGATCTCGTCTGGGGAGTCTTGACGCCCGAGCCGGACCTCGACCTTGCGGCGCGTGCCCCACGTCCGTTGCGGCCGCGGCCTGAACATCGCTCGGTAGTACATCGGCAGGGTCATCCCGATGTAAAGCAGCGTGGCAGCCGGGCTGAAGAGCCAGGTCAGGATCCGCTGATGCCAGGGATCGCGTTGATGAGCTGCCACCACGTAGCGCAGATGCATCACGGCTCCGAGCACGAACACCAGCAGCAACGCGTTCCCCAATAACCCGGGGGCAACGGCTCCGATCGCCACGCCTGTCACACTCACCAGCAGCACCGCGCCGAAGGCCAGGATCCCGACCAGCTGGGTGAAGGTGAACCAGAAGTCCGCGGTCGTGACCGGCCGGCGCAGGAGCAACAGCGTCCCCCAGGCCCAGGAGCGCGCCCACCGCATCCGCTGGCGGAGCAGGTGCGGCAGTCGCTCGGGCAGCGCCGAGTAGGCCACCGCCTCGACCTGGCATTCGGCACGGCCCCGCTCCTTGGCGAAGTAGGTCAGCGCACGGTCGTCGCCCGCCTTCACCGGGCGGCCGAAGAACCGCTGGTTGAGGTAACGGGGGAGGTTCTCCCTGACAACCACAGCTCGGTAAGCGGCAATGATGCCGCAGTTGACGCGAACCTGGCCGAAGAACCCTTCGGCCAGGCGGCCCTGGAGGAACGACATGGTGAAGCCGAGGTCGACCGCGCGGGTCAGCAGGTTCTTGCGGTAGTTCGCGCCGCAGGCCAGACCCGCGACGCTGTAGACATCGTCGCGAGAGAACGGCAGGATCAATTTCTCGATCGCGTGCTCGTCGAGGTAGGTGTCGGAGTCGATGGTGACCAGGATGTCGGCATCCGACTGCTTGAAGGCGAAGCTCTGCGCCCACCGCTTGCCGCGATTCTCCTGCCGATGCGTGTGCACGACGATGCCGCGGCTTCGGGCCCGGCCTATCGCGGCAGCCACCAGCGGGGCGTCGAGAATCGGCCCACTGGTGCCTTCCGTGGCTTCGGTAGCGGCTTCCAGCCGCGACCCGTCGTCGATCAGCCACAGGTGATCGGGGCGCCGTCGCTGGGCGGCCAAGGCGTCGACGCCGGCGGCAAGCAGTGCGGGATCTTCGTTGTAGATCGGCACGACGACGTCGACGCGTAGCGAGTCGTAGTCGAAGTCCGGATCGGCCACATGCGGCTTGGCGGCGACCGAGGCGGTGACCTTGAGTGCCAGGTGAGCGAACAGCAGGGTATGCAACACGGCGTAGTTCGTCATCAGGGGGGCGTAACGCCAGTGGCTGAAGAGTAGATAGGCAAGCGCGGCGTAGGTGAAAAGGGTGACCAGGATGACGGGAACAGTCTTGCGCAAGAATTCTCCCAGGTACGTGGGTGCATGATCTGCTGCAGTTGCCATCCTTCGGTCGTCAGGTTGCTTGAGCGTTCGCGGTCGATTACGCGTAGGTGAACACTGTCCCTGATCCTTGTGACGCCGACCACGTTTCTTTGTGGCATCGACCACGTTCCGGCTCATCGACACATCTCCGACACGCGAGCGTTACGTCTCGCGGCCAGGATCTGTGTTGCACTGACCTCGTCGCAAGCGGAAGGAGAACTATGGAGTCGCTGCGCGAGTGGTTCCTGGACACCGTCTTCGGGAACGGCTACATCGCGATCGTGATCGTCGTCGTGGCCCTGGCCATCGTCGGGGTGGCACGCATCTTCAGGCCTGGGCGCCTCTGAACCGGCCCGACCACCTGGGTCATTCTGTGACAAGTGTGACTGATGGGGTTAGAGTGAATGCTGGTCGACAGCAGGAGTTCTTCCCCCATGCCCCTCCCCACTGCCCGCCGGAACATCATTGCGCGCCGACGTGTCTGGCTGCTCGCCGCTGCCTGCGCGCTCGCCGTCACTGCCGGCGTACTCGTCATCCCCGATAGTGACGCGCCCGCTCCCGGTGCGCTCGCGCTGGAGGCCGAGAAGGACCTCTCGTCGAATCGGCCGACCCCTCGCAACTTCACCGGATACGGCTTCGACCAGTGCCACACGCCCAGCCAGAAGGCGATGGACGCATGGCTGAAGAACTCGGCCTTCTGGGCCGTGGGTGTCTACCTCTCCGGCGACTCCCGCGCTTGCCGGGACCAGCCCAATCTCACCGCGACCTGGGTCAGCACGCAGCTCGCCAAGGGTTGGCGGATCATCCCGATCACCCTCGGGCCGCAAGCGCACTGCAACTCGCGCTTCCCCCGCTACCAGGACGACAAGGTGATCGCGAAGTCCTCGACCGGCAACTATGCCGCCGCGAGGAAGCAGGGTGTCGCGGAGGCCAAGAAGGCGGTCACCGCGGCCGGCCTGATCGGCATCGTGCCGGGCAGCACGCTCTGGTACGACCTGGAGGCGTTCGACATCTCGAAGGCCGGCTGCCGGAAGTCGGCGATGCGCTTCCTCTCCGGCTGGACCGAGCAACTGCACCGCAGCAAGTACGTCTCGGGCGCGTACTCCTCGGGAGCCAGCGGAATCGTGGCGATCGACGCGGCGCGGCGCAACAACTCGACGTTCACCGAACCGGACCGCATCTGGGTCGCCGACTGGTCGGGTACGCCGATGAAATTCACCGGGAAGTGGCTGGCCGACGACGGCTGGGTGCCCGGTGGCCGGATGCACCAGTACCGCGGCGGCCACGACGAGGTGCACGGCAAGGTACGGATCAACATCGACTCCAACTTCCTCGATCTCGGCGACGGCACGACCGCGCCCAAGGCCCAGGTGCACTGCAAGCGAGCCGACCAGGCCGGCATCGGCCTGGACTTCCGGACGTACCCGGCGATGACGCCGGACAAGTACTACGCGAAGCGCACCGACGCGTTGAAGTGCCTGCTGACCGAGCAGGGCTACCAGCTCGGCGCGTACGACGGCAGGTGGGGAGCGAAACTGACCAAGGCCCTGGTCGCCTACCGCAAGGCTCAGGGCATGTCGGCCGATCCCGTGGCCAGCAAGCCGGTTTGGATGCGGCTGCTCTCAGCCGGCCGCGCGCCGCTGGTCAAGTACGGCGCGGCGCGGGAGGCCGTCCGCCGACTGCAGCGCACGCTCAACGTGACGGTCGGCGAGAAGCTGCCGATCACCGGCTACTTCGGGTCCGAGACGACTCGCTCGGTCAAGCTCTACCAGCAGGCCCACAAGCTGAACAGCACCGGCGTCGTCACCGACAAGCTCTGGAAGATGCTCAAGGCCGGCAAGAGGTAGCTCTGCCGAGTTGGCACGAATCTTCGCCGAGTTGGCACGAATCCTCGCCGCGTGGTAGCAGAGCTCGGCCGTTCCCAGGGTGAGTCAGCCGAGGGCGGCGGGGAGGGTAGCGGTCCAGGCTTGGCGGAGCTCGGCGAGAGGGATCGTGAAAAGCCCCTGCACATCGAGGGTCGCGTCATCGCCGACGCCGTCGGTGACACCGATACGCAGGTGCGGGTAGCCCCGGGCAGTGCACATGTCGGTGAAACGGACCTCCTCCGAGCGGGGCACCGCGACGATCGCCCGGGCCGCGGACTCGCTGAACAGCGCGACGAACGGGTCGAGGTCGTCGGGCAGCCAGACGCGGGCGCCGATCCCCTCGCCCCTGGCTCCCTTCAGGCAGGCCTCCACCAGCGCTTGCGCCAGGCCGCCGTCGGCGAGGTCGTGGGCGGCATCGACCAGGCCGTCACGGGATGAGTTGATCAAGATGTCGGCGAGTTGCTTCTCGGCCGCGAAGTCGACGACCGGGGGCAGGCCCCCAAGGTGGCTGTGCACGACATGCGCCCATTCCGACCCGGACAGCTCGTCGCGGGTGGTGCCGAGCAGGTAGATCTGCTGGCCCTCGGCGACGAAACCGGTAGGCGTACGCCGGGTGACGTCGTCGATCACGCCGAGTACGGCGACCACGGGGGTCGGCAGGATCGCGGTGTTGCCGGTCTGGTTGTAGAGGCTGACGTTGCCGCCGGTGACCGGGATGCCGAGGGCCTGGCAGCCGTCGGCGAGTCCGCGTACGGCCTCGGCGAACTGCCACATCACATCCGGGTCCTCCGGCGAGCCGAAGTTGAGGCAGTCGCTGACCGCGAGCGGCCGGGCACCGGTGGTGGCGACGTTGCGGAAGCTCTCGGCCAGCGCGAGCTGGGCACCGGTGTACGGGTCGAGCTTGGCGAAGCGGCCGTTGCAGTCGGTGGACACGGCAACGCCGAGGCCGGATTCCTCGTCCACGCGGATCATGCCGGAGTTCTCCGGCTGCGCGAGCACGGTGTTGCCCTGCACGTAGCGGTCGTACTGGTCGGTGATCCAGGACTTGTCGCAAAGGTTCGGGCTGGCCGCGAGCTGGAGCACCGTGGCGCGCAGGTCGCTGGGACGAGGCAGCGCAGAAGCGGTGTCGGCCTGGAGCGTGTCCTGCCAGGCCGGGCGAGCGTACGGGCGTTCGTACACCGGTCCGTCATGCGCCACCGTGCGCGGTGGCACATCCACGACGAGCTCGTCGCGCCAGAGGATCTCCAGGCGACCAGAGGACGTGACCTCGCCGATCACACTGGCCTCGACGTCCCACTTCTGGCAGATCTTCAAGAACCGCTCGACGTTGGCCGGCTCGACCACCGCCATCATCCGCTCCTGGGACTCGCTCATCAGGATCTCCTCGGGCACCAGCGTGGAGTCGCGCAGCGGCACCCGGTCGAGCCAGACCCGCATGCCACCGTCGCCGGCGCTGGCCAGCTCGGAGGTCGCACACGAGAGCCCGGCACCGCCGAGATCCTGGATGCCGTCCACCAGTTGCTCGGCGAAGATCTCCAGCGTGCACTCGATGAGCAGCTTCTCCATGAACGGGTCGCCGACCTGCACACTCGGCCGCTTCGCCGGACCGCTGGTGCCGTCGTCCCCGGCGTCGAAGGTCTCGCTGGCGAGCACCGAGACCCCGCCGATCCCGTCGCCACCGGTGCGCGCGCCGTAGAGGATCACCTGGTTGCCGGCGCCACTGGCCTTGGCCAGGTGCAGCTCCTCGTGCCGCATGACACCCACGCACAGGGCATTGACGAGCGGGTTGCCCAGGTAGGTCTGGTCGAACACGGCTTCGCCGCCGATGTTGGGCAGGCCCAGGCAATTGCCGTAGCCCCCGACTCCGGCGACGATTCCGGGGAGTACGCGATGGGTGTCGTCCGCGTCCAGCGGCCCGAAGCGCAGCGGGTCCATCACCGCGACCGGACGGGCGCCCATCGCGAGGATGTCGCGGACGATGCCGCCGACGCCGGTCGCGGCCCCCTGGTAAGGCTCGACGTAGGACGGGTGGTTGTGCGACTCGACCTTGAAGGTCACCGCGTACCCGTCGCCGATGTCGACCACGCCCGCGTTCTCGCCGATGCCGACCATCAGGTGCTCGCGCATCTCGTCGGTGACCTTGTCGCCGAACTGGCGCAGGTGCACCTTACTGGACTTGTAGGAGCAGTGCTCGCTCCACATCACCGAGTACATCGCCAGCTCGCTGCTGGTGGGCCGCCGACCCAGGATCTCGCGGATGCGGGCGTACTCGTCCTCCTTCAGCCCCAAGTCCTGCCAGGGCTGCTCGTGATCGGGAGTGGCGACGGCTTGCTGGACGGTGTCGAGGCTCACGTCAGCAAAGGCTACCCGGGCTGCTTTCGGTGGCACCGACACCGGGTTGCGGTAGTGTCAGCAGGCAGTCGACCAGCAAACCACTCAACCTCGGGGTGAGAAACATGAGAAGAACTGCGACTGCTCTGGCTGCTGTCGTCATCGGCACGAGCCTGCCCGTCGCCATTGCGCCACACGCGGTCGCGGGCGACCACCAGACCTCCAAGACTTGCAAGACCAGCGACTTCAAGACCAAGATCCGTCACGTCACGGGCAAGCAGTCGATCCAGTTCTCCCGGATCGAGGCCAAGACCTACCCGGGCGACACGACGATCAGCAAGAGCCAGAAGGTCACCGTCAAGCGCAACAAGGTGCTCAAGGTCAGCCTCGGCTACCACTCCACGGCCACCATCGGAGCAAGCGCGCTGCTGAAGAAGGTGGTCAAGGCGTACGCCAAGGTGACCGGCGGCGTGACGCTCAATACTGCGGTCACCAGCACCAAGACCGAGTCCAAGACGGTGAGTTCCAGCGTCAAGATGAAGATCCCCGGCGGCACCTCCGTGGCCTGGTTCCGTGGCTGGCGCTACGTCGGGGGCACCTTCCAATACTCCTGGTGCCACCACTACTCCGGAATGCCGGAGGGATACGGCGTCAAGACCTGGACCGACTCGAAGTTCACGACCTACGGCTACCAGAGCTCCGGCGGGCAGCGCTGCGACCTCAAGCCGACCGAGGTCGTGGCGAAGGCCGCCAAGAAGGCCGTCTGCGTCTGATCGCGGAGGACGGCGGCCCGGCCATTCCCCCGGATTGGGCGGCAGTCAGGACGTTGCTCCCGTGACGGCCGACGCCGCTGCCGCCGATTCGTGCGGCGGCAACAGCTCGTCGTAGGTGTGCTCACCCGGGTCGGGCCAGCCGAAGCGATCGCGCAGTTCGGCGAGGTAGGCCTGGTAGGTGTGGCTCTCGACGTAGTTGGCGTGCCGCGGACTGTCGATGTACTTCATCCCGCCGCGGAGGTCGGGCACGTCGCTGTGCTTGAGCGCGAGGATCTCGTCGCGGTGGACGCCGGTCTCCCGCGCCCGGATGTCCATCACCACGAGTTGGGCCATCTCGTCGAACCTCTTGTAGGCGGCATCGGCGAACTCGATGAAGCCAATCACGTAGAGGCTGTCCACTTGGCGGGAGAAGACGTTCAGGTACAGCTGCGGATGCCCGGACTTCCACTCGAAGAGATCTCGGTCGACGAAGGGCACCTGGTAGTCGTAGCCGGTCGCCAGGAGCACCTCGTCCACCTCGACGCTGGAGCCGTCGGTGAAGACCGCACCGGTCGGCGTGAGGTGGTCGACGTCGGGCTTGGCCACCAGGTCACCGTGCGCGAGGTAGTGCAGCACCTGGGTGTTCATGATCGGGTGACTGGCCAAGGCGTCGTGGTCGGGCTTCTGCAGGCCGAACCGGGTCAGGTCGCCGACGATGTTGTCGATCGACTTGTTGAGATCGGTCGACAAGACGACGCCCTTGGGCACTTCGACGTACCCGTTGACGACCGCGTCGGTGGGGATGCCGCCGAGATGCTTGGGCAGGAACCGGTAGCCCCGGCGCAGCGAGAGGTACGCCTGGTCGGCGAAGCGCGCCGCGTCGCAGGCGATATCGACACCGGAGTTGCCGCCGCCCACGATCAGCACCCGCTTGCCGCGCAGCTCCATGCCGTCGCGGAAGTCCACGCTGTGACGCAGGGTGCCGGTGAACTGCTCGGCGCCGGGGATCGCCGCCCGGTTGGGGTGCCAGGTGACCCCGGGGCAGCAGATGAGGCCGTCGTACTCCAGGGTTCGTCCGTCGGAAAGCTCGACGGCCCACCGGTCGCCGGGCAGCAGCCGGGTGCCGGAGACCTCGGTGTCGAAGGTGACGTGGCGGTAGAGGTCGAACTTGCGCGCGAAGTCCCGCAGGTAGTCACGGATCTGCCGCCAGGACGGGTAGTCGGGCAGGTCGTCGGGCATCGGGTAGCCGAAGAAACCGCTGGTGTACCTCGAGCTGATGAAGTGGGCGCTGGCGTACATCGGCGATCCGGGGGCGTCGATGTCCCAGATGCCACCGAAGTCACCGTTGCGCTCGTACCAGTCGAAGGGCACGCCTTCGGCGAGCAATGCCCGGGCCATCACCATCCCGGAAGGCCCGCCTCCGACGATGCAGTAGCGCCGCTGATAGGTCAGGTCGGCCGGCCGCGGAAGCCGCTCGGTCTCCTGGCGGCGCAGCTGCGACTCCGCCAGTGTCGAGTACGCCCGCGGGTTGGTTCGGCGGATGCGGATCGCCACGGCGACGCCGGCGGCGGCGAGGACGATCAGCAGCAGCGGCACCAGGTTGACCGCCTTGGCCGTCGCACCGGTCAGCGTGCCGTAGTTCGCCGCGGCCGCGACGAAGGCGGCGCCGAGCCCGACTGCTGCGACCACGGGTGCCACCTTGGTCTGCCAGATCGAGCCGTCGTCCCGCCGGCCGAAGAAGCTCAACGTGGCTAGTGCCGTCACAGCCTGGGTCAGGACGATCGCGAGCGTGCCGAGGCCCACCAGGCTCGCCGCGATGACGGTGTACGGGTCCGCGCCGAGCGCGCCCATCCCGGCGACGACCACCGCCGTGGCGAGACTGACGGCAACGCTCGCCACGTGGGGGCTGAGGTATTGCGGGTGATAGTCGCCGAACCGGGCCGGCAGCACCCGCTCCCGGCTCAGCGCGAAGAGGTAGCGGCTCGCGGCGTTGTGCAACGCGACCTGCGAGGCCAGGATGCTGGTGCACAGCAACACCGCGGCGAGGTCGTAGAGCACTTCCCCGCCGAAGCTGTTCATCAGGTTGAAGACGAGGTCGCCGAGGTCCCGCTCGGCCATCGCCTGAGCGTCCGCTCCACCGGCTGCGCCGATGATGATCCACGACGTGAAGATGTAGAACACCGCGACGCTGCTCACCGCGATGAACATCGACCGCGGGATGGTGCGGCCAGGGTCGCGGGACTCCTCGCCGTAGAGCGCGGCCGACTCGAAGCCGACGAAGCTGGTGAAGGCGAACATGGCGGCGATCGCCAAGCCCCCGTGGAACATCTCACTCGGGTCGAACGCGACGCTCGGGAACGCGTCCGCGCCGCTCTTACCGACCACCAGCAGGTCGAAGACGAACAGCACGACGAACTCGAGCGACATCAGCACGCCCAGCACCTTCGCCGACAGGTCGGCGCTGCGATATCCGAGGAAGGCGACGACGGCCGTGCTGAAGGCGGACAGCACCCACCAGGGGCAGCTGACGCCCAGCTCGTCGAACACGAGCGCCGTGAAGTAGCCGAAGGCCGCGGCGAGCCCGAACGCCAGCGCCGCGTAGCCCGCAAGTGAGACGTACCCGGCCGCGACTCCGGCCGGCTTGCCGAGGCCCCGCGCGACGTAGGTGTAGAAGGCGCCCGAGTTGACCACCCGCCGGCTCATGGCCGCGTACGCCACGGAGAAGCAGAGCAGCACGGCGGCGGCGAGCACGAACGCGGCAGGGAGGGTGACACCACCGCGGGCCAGCGCGAGGGGGACGTTGCCGGCCATGGCCGCCAGCGGGGCGGCTGCCGCGATGACCAGGAAGACGACCTTCCGCGTGGTCAACAGGCGAGAGGGCTTGTGGGACACGCGGTCCTCCTCGGGCCGAGCGATCAGGGATCTGACCGGGAATCTAGACCCGCGGCAGGTGACTGGTCAAGCGTCCAGTTCGATTGTCCAGGTCATTCGTCCGGTGCATGTGGCACGCTTGCGGGGTGACCACCAAACGTGAGCTCGCCGGCCGGGCGAACACGGGTCGGCGGGACGAGCTCGTCGACGCTGCCATCCGCGTCGTGGCCCGGGAGGGCCTTGCCTCCACAACCACTCGCAAGATCGCCGACGAGTCGGGACTGCCTCTGGGCACCGTCCACTACTGGTTCACCGGCAAGGAGCAGCTGCTCGAAGAGGTCCTGCTGGTCACCATGCGGCGTATGTCCGACGCGGTCGAGGCCACCGCGCGCTCGAACGCGGCCAGCCTGCTCGACACCTTGCGAGCCGCCTGGCGCACGGTCACCGAGGAACCCGATGCCCAACTGGCTCTCTACGAGCTCACCTGCATGGCGGTACGTACCCCCGGTATGCGCACGCTGGCCGAGCGACAGTACGCGCTCTATCGCACCGTCGCGCACGGCACGCTCGAGCGATGGGCCGAGCATGTCGACCTCCCGCTCTCCCAGCTAGGACCCTTGTCGACGCTCCTCGCGTCGTCGTTCGACGGGCTGGTGCTGGCCTGGCTGGCCGATCCCGAGGGAACAGACGCCGACCAGGCTCTCCAGATGCTGGTGGCCCTGATCGAGTCCCTCACGTTCGAACGTCAGGCCTGATCCCCCAGCCGCCGGCCTTCGCATGGTGGCCTCGGTCGTCGAGTACGCCGAACTCGCGAGATCTCGATTCGCCGCCGCTCGTCGAGTGCCCGGCGAGGAACGAGCCGGGTGTATCGAGACGCCGCCGGTCGTCGAGTGGTCCGAGGCGCTAGCCGGGTGTATCGAGACGCCGCCCGGACGCGGGCACCGAAGTGCCAGACTGGCCGCATGGATCTCGATCGCCGTTCGCTGCTGACTACCGGGCTGACCGCCGCCGCCATCGGAGGCACCGCCGCCCTCCTGCCCTCCCCGGCCGACGCCGCACTGCGTACGAAGGTGCTGGCCACCGGGCTCAAAGTGCCGTGGGGCCTCGCGTTCCTGCCCAACGGCGACGCGCTGACCGGAGAGCGCAACACCGGCAGCGTGTTCCGGATCTTCGCCCGAGGCGGGCGCCGGCGAATCGGCGAGGTCACCGGACTCGTGTCCGGTGAAAGCGAGGGCGGGTTGCTCGGCCTCGCCCTGTCCCCCAGGTTCAAGAAGGACCGCTGGGTGTACGCCTACATCTCGACGAATTCCGACAACCGGATCGTGCGGATGAGGTACGCCGACGGCAAGCTCGGCCGCAAGCACGTGCTGCTGGCGGGCATCCCCGACGGCGCGCACCACGACGGCGGCCGGCTGCTCTTCGCGCCCGACGGGACCCTGCTGGCCACTGCCGGTGACGCGACCATGGACCGCGCGCACTCCAAGGCGCGCAACCTGAAGAGCCTGGCCGGCAAGATCCTGCGACTCACCCCCGACGGGGAGGTGCCCGACGACAACCCGTTCAAGGGCAAGTACGTCTGGACCTACGGTCATCGCAACCCCCAGGGCCTCGCGTACGACCGCAAAGGCCGGCTGTGGGGCTGCGAGTTCGGCCTCAACAAGCGCGACGAGCTCAACCGTATCGTCAAGGGTGACGACTACGGCTGGCCGAAGTACGAGGGCGGCGACGGGTCCGGGCCGGTCCACGACCCGTTCGTGACCTGGCATCCCTCCGAGTGTTCCCCGAGCGGCTTGGCCATCACCCGCGGTCGTGCCTGGGTCGGCGCACTGCGCGGCCAGGCGCTCTGGTCGGTCGTGCTCGACGGCCCGCACCGCAAGAAGAAGGCGCGGCACCTGCACGGCAAGTTCGGCCGTATCCGCTCGGTGGCACTTGCGCCCGACGGATCGCTGTGGCTGACCACCAGTAACCGCGACGGTCGCGTCACTCCGGTCGCCACCGATGACCGCGTGATTCGGGTGCGGTTCCCCTGAACAACGCGCCCTCTCCCGCCCCAGCCGACCGCCCCAGCCGACCGCTCCAGCCGACCGCCCACGGTCACAGTCGGGTGAGCGTCCAGGTCCTATCC
This sequence comes from Nocardioidaceae bacterium, assembly GCA_047605165.1. Classification (GTDB taxonomy): domain Bacteria; phylum Actinomycetota; class Actinomycetes; order Propionibacteriales; family Nocardioidaceae; genus SSC3. The sequence goes on along the minus strand of JASGGG010000016.1, from coordinate 14,756 downwards.
ACAGGCCAACTGATTCCAAATGGCTGTGAATCCTGCGTCTGAGCAACCGTTTGGAATCAGTAAGCGATGGCTCAGGCCACCTCAGCCTACGGACGCCATGAGCAGGCTCGTGAAGAACGGCAGGCCGTCTGTGCCCGGGCCGCACAACTCTTCGACGGCATGCTCGGGGTGCGGCATCAGGCCGACGACGTTGCCGCGCTCGTTGGTGATGCCGGCGATGTCGCGCATGGAACCGTTGGGATTGTCGTCGAGATAGCGGGCGACGACGCGGCCTTCGCCCTCCAGCCGGTCGAGGGTGGTGGCGTCGGCGACGAACCCGCCCTCACCGTTCTTGAGCGGGATGGTGATCTCGGCGCCGGCCTCGTACCCCTTGGTCCAGGCGGTCACGTTGTTCTCGATCCGCAGCCGCTGGTCACGGCAGACGAACTTGCGGTGGTCGTTGCGGATGAGGGCGCCTGGAAGCAGGTGCGACTCGCACAGGATCTGGAAGCCGTTGCAGATGCCCAGCACGGGCAGGCCGTGGCCCGCGGCCGCCACGATCTCGGCCATGATCGGGGCAAAACGCGAGATCGCGCCACACCGTAGGTAGTCGCCGTAGGAGAAGCCGCCCGGCAGGATCACCCCGTCGACGCCGGCGAGGTCGTGGTCGGCGTGCCACAGCGCGACCGCGTCGGCCCCGCCGATGGTGACCGCGCGCCGCGCGTCGGCGTCGTCCAGGGATCCCGGGAACGTGACGACGCCGATCTTCACGCCCCGGCTCCTTCGGCGATCTCGCCCGACTCGACGGTCACGGTGAAGTCCTCGATGACGGGGTTGGACAGGAGCCGCTCGGCGAGGTCGTGGATCTGCGCGAGCCGGTCGTCGGTGAGCTCGCCGTCGACCTCGAGCTCGAACCGTTTGCCCTGGCGTACGTCACTGATCCCGTCGAAGCCGAGCCGGGGCAACGCACCGTGCACCGCCTTGCCCTGTGGGTCGAGGATCTCGGGTTTGGGCATGACGGACACGACAACGCGAGGCATGGACCCAGTCTAGGAGCAACCGATCAGCACACGATGATCGAGTGTGCGAGTTCAGCGGCTTGCGTCCGGGCGACGACTCGATACTCGCCTCGCAAGCTCGGCGCACTCGACGACCCTGGCCGCTGACCAAGTGCCGACGCATCGAGATCCCGGCCCCCTCGACGACCGAACGGGTCTCGATACGCTGGCTCGTTCCTCGCCAGCTACTCGACCGGCCTCCGCTGATCGAGTGCCGACGCGAGGAACGAGCGCCGGTGTCCCTGTCGGTGATCGAGTGCCGACGCGAGGAACGAGCGGCGGTGTATCGAGATCTCGCGCGCTCGGCTCGGACTAGCTCAGCTCGCGTTTGAGGATCTTCCCCGTGGCGGTCATCGGCAAGGTGCTGACGAACTCGACGATGCGCGGGTACTTGTAGCTCGCCATCTGCTCCTTGCTCCAGGCCACCAGCTCGTCGGGCGTGATCTGAGCGCCTTCGTTGAGGATCACGTACGCCTTGATCTCCTCGCCGTGGCTCTCGTGAGGTACGCCGACGACAGCCGCCAACGACACGTCGCCGTGGCTCATCAGCACTTCTTCGATCTCCCGGGGGTACACGTTGAAGCCGCCGCGGATGATCATGTCCTTGGCCCGGTCGACGATGTAGTAGAAGCCGTCCTCGTCGCGCCGGGCCAGGTCTCCGCTGCGGAACCACCCGTCCTTGATCACTTCGGCTGTCGCCTCGGGGCGGTTGTAGTAGCCCTTCATGATGTTGTGGCCCTTGATCGCGATCTCGCCGATGACGTCCTCGCCGTAGCCCTCGATGGTGTTCCAGTCGTCGTCGATGAGCTTGACCTCGACGCCCCAGATCGGGACGCCGATGGAACCCGGGCGTGGCTCACGGGCGACATCGCTGAAGGTCGCGACCGGCGACGTCTCGGACAGCCCGTAGCCTTCGAGCAACTGGACGTGGAAGCGGTCCTGGAACTGCTTGAGGATCTCGACCGGCAGCGACGCGCCGCCGGAGACGGCGGTCTTCAGGTTGCGGGCGATCTTGTCGACGTCGACATCGTCGGTCAGTGCGTTGAGCAGGCCCCAGTACATCGTCGGGACACCCGCGAAGAAGGTGATCTCCTCCTTCTCCAGCAGCCGTACGGCAGCGTCGGCATCGAACCGCGGCAGCAGCACCAGGGTCGCGGCAACGGAGAACCCGGCGTTCAACTGCACGGTCGACCCGAACGAGTGGAACAGCGGCAGCGTGACCAGGTGCCGAACGTGCTCGGTGGAGGTGGTGCCGAAGAGCCGGTTGCTGGTGAGGGCGTTCATCATCAGGTTGGCGTGCGAGAGCAGTGCGCCCTTCGGCTGGCCGGTGGTGCCGGAGGTGTAGAGGATGACCGCGCCGTCGTCGGGGCCGGTGAGGGCGGAGTCGAACACCGTCGGCTGGGATCCGATCGCCGAGGTGAACGTCTCCGCGCCGTCGATCGGCGACTCGGCACCTAGCGTTGCGGTGATCAGGAAGAACTCGGTGCAGGTATCGGTCTGGTTGAACCCGGCCCAGCCCTCGTCGGCCATAGCGAGCTCCGGGGTGCCTTCGAAGCAGAAGTACGCCTTCGCGTCACTGTCGGCGAGGTGGTAGGCGATCTCACGTCCCTTGAGCAGGACATTGAGCGGGACCACCACGGCGCCGGTCTTGAGGATGCCGAAGTACACGATCGGGAAGTAGGGCAGGTTGGGACAGCTCAGCGCGACCTTGTCTCCCGGACCGATGCCCCGGCTCACCAGCAGGTTGGCCACCTGGTTGGCCAGCGCGTCGACGGACTTGTAGTCCAGTCGCGTGTCACCCAGGACGACCGCGTCGCGGTCGGGATGGTTACGGGCACTGTCTTCCAGCAGCGTCGCCAGGTTGAGCACCATTGCCTCCTAGTGATGGGGAACACTGCACAACCTATCCTGGGCGGCCGAGGTGATCGAGTGCCTGGCGAGGAACGAGCCGGCGTATCGAGATCCCGGGACGCGGTCTCGATACGCGCCTCCTCCGTCGGCGCACTCGACCAGCCAGGCGTACTCGTCAGAATCTTTCGCCGGTGAGGAGTTCGTACGCCTCGACATAGCGGTCGCGCGTACGCTCGGCGATCTCTGCGGGCAGCGGTGGCGGGGCCTCGCCGGAGGACCGGTCCCAGCCGCTGGCAGGTGACGTCAGCCAGTTGCGCACGATCTGCTTGTCGTAGGACTGCTGGACCCGGCCCGGCTCGTACTCGTCGGCGGGCCAGTAGCGCGACGAGTCCGGGGTGAGCACCTCGTCGGCGAGCACGATGGTGTTCTCCCCGGATGCACGGCCGAACTCGAACTTGGTGTCGGCCAAGATGATGCCGCGCTCCCGCGCGACGGCCTCGGCGCGGGCGTACACAGCCAAGGTCAGCTCGCGCAGCGCGGCAGCGTCCTGGGCACCGACCGTGGCCACCACGGCATCGAAGTCCACGTTCTCGTCGTGGTCACCGATCGCGGCCTTCGTGGCGGGGGTGAAGATCGGCTGCTCGAGTCGACTGGCCTCGACCAGCCCGGGGGGGAGCGGCACCCCGCATACTTCTCCGGTCGACTGGTAGTCGACCAGGCCGCTGCCGGTCAGGTAGCCGCGAGCGACACACTCGACCGGGAACATCTCGAGTGCCCGGCAGATCACGGCCCGTCCGGCGACGACCGCAGGTACGTCGGTGGAGACGACATGATGGGGAACCAGATCGCGAAGCTGGTCGAACCACCACAGCGACATCCGGGTCAGGATCGCGCCCTTGTCCGGGATGGTCGAGGACAGCACCCAGTCGTAGGCGGAGATCCGGTCGCTGGCCACCATCAGCAGATCGCCGGCATGTGGCCCCTCGGTGAGCCGGTAGAGGTCGCGCACCTTGCCCGAGTGGACGTGCTCGGCTCCGGCGATCGCGGGTGCTGGCGGAATGTTGGTGCCGGGTGCGGTCATGACACAGAGGCTAGGCGGTGTTGGTAGAGACGGGCGAACGCGAGCGGCACTGCGCGTGTGCGACGGCCAGGCCAGATGGGAGAGCGGCGGCAAGAAGCACCGGGTCCCGGCGACCGAGGAAGAACGCCGCCGGCGCTCCGCGCAGGGACGCGCAGCCGCGCGGATCTGCCAGCACGGCCTATGTCCCTACCCGCTGCGCGGTGCCACCGTCCCGGTCCCGGGTGCAGATCCAACAGATCAGAACTGTCGGTGGTCGCGAGTAGAACAGATCACACAGGAATCGTTTGGCGCACCCACCTGGCACGGCGTAGGCTCAAGGCGATTGAAACGATTCCGTTCCGTTTTGAATATCCTCTTGTTTTGAATGTCCTCGTGGGAAGGCAACGCATGTCCGGCACCGCACCCTCGAACATCGAGTATCCCGACAAGATCGACGGCGCCGTCCTGAAAGTGGCGGGTGTCGTCGTGCTCGGCGCCATCATGTCGATCCTCGACATCACCGTGGTCAACGTCGCACTGCCGACGTTCCAGAAGGAGCTCGACGTCGAGAACTACTCGACCGTCGCCTGGACCGTGACGGCGTACACCCTGGCGCTCGCCGCCGTCATCCCGATGACCGGCTGGGCCGCCGACCGCTTCGGCACCAAGCGGCTCTTCATGATCGCGGTCGGCCTGTTCACGATCGGATCGGTGCTGTGCGCCTCGGCCTGGAGCATCGAGGCACTGATCGGCTTCCGCGTCCTCCAGGGCCTCGGCGGCGGCATGCTGATGCCCCTGGGCATGACGATCATGACCAAGGCCGCCGGTCCCGCGCGGATGGGGCGCCTGATGGCGATCCTCGGCGTGCCGATGCTGCTCGGCCCGATCCTCGGCCCGATCATCGGCGGCTACCTGATCGACCACGCCTCCTGGCACTGGATCTTCCTGATCAACCTGCCGATCGGCCTCATCACCCTCGTCTACGCCTTCCTCGCGCTTCCCAGCGACGACCCGCAGCCCAGCGAGACCTTCGACTTCCTCGGCATGGCGATGCTGTCGCCGGGTCTGGCCGCACTGTTGTACGGCATCTCGTCGATCCCGTCGGAGGGCACGGTCACCGCGACCAAGGTGTGGCTGCCCGCCCTGGCCGGTGCGGCGCTGGTGATCTGCTTCGTCTTCTACTCGTTCAAGCCGAAGCACCCGCTCCTGGACTTCCGCCTGTTCAAGAACTACAACCTGTCGATCTCGACGCTGACGATGTTCCTGTTCGCGGCAGCCTTCTTCGGCGGTCTGCTGCTCGTGCCGACCTACTTCCAGGAGGTCCGCGCCGAGAGCGCGCTCAAGGCCGGCCTGCTGGTCGCGCCCCAGGGTCTCGGCGCGATGCTGACCATGCCGATCGCCGGCGCGCTCTCGGACAAGTTCCCCGTCGGTCGGATCGCGCCGATCGGGCTCGCCCTGATCGTCGGGGCGATGTTCTGGCTCAGCACGATCGAGGCAGACACGTCCTACGGCGAGCTGATCTTCATCCTGTTCCTGCTGGGTCTCGGTATGGGCGGCACGATGATGCCGATCATGACCTCCGCACTGCGTACGCTGCAGAGCCACGAAGTCGCCCGCGGCTCGACGTTGCTCAACATCACCCAGCAGATCGCATCCTCGGTGGGCGTCGCGGTGATCTCGGTCGTGCTGACCAACGGCTTCAAGGACTCCACCGCCGTCGGCGCGGCTCAGGAGCTCCAGCAGGCACAGCTCGAGGGCCGCGAGCCCGCGAACTGGGCAGCGCAGCTGGCGCAGCAGCTCGGCGACGCGTTCCAGGCCAAGGTCCTCACCGACATGGCCAGCGCGTTCGGCACCAGCTTCGTCGTCGCCGCATGCCTGTGCGTGCTGACGTTCGTCGTCTCGTTGTTCCTGCCCAAGAAGCACGAGGAGTCCCACCTCCTCGACGACCAGGGCCGCCCGCCCATCGCCATCCACTGAGTCCGATCGCTTGGGCCCGATCCACTGGGCCCGAACCGCTGAGCCCGATCTCTTGGGTGGAGGTGTCTCCGGCGCCCTGCGGGGCGAGGCTCGCCGCCGACCCGCCTCGTGTGTCTCGTTGGACTGCGCCGGATTGTGGCCGATCGCGACTGTCGTTGCCGGATTGTGGCCGATGACGACGGCGACACGCCGAGCGGGCTTGTCGCCATCGGCCACAATCCGGCCTAAGGGGCCGGGTCCGGCCACCATCCCGCCACGAACGCTCGCGGTCTACAAGATCGCGCCGGGGGAGTAGGTGGCGGCTTCGGGGTAGCGGGCGACGACATCGTCCACGGCGCGTACGACGGCTTGGACCTGCGCGAGCGCGGCACCGGTGAAGGCGATCGGCTCGGCGACGAGCGAGCCGAGCTGCGCCGCGGTCAGGCCGAGGCGCGGGTCGGCGGCGAGGCGGGCGAAGACGTCGTTCTCCGTTTGACCTCGGCGCATGTCGAGCGCGACGCCGACGGCCGCCTCCTTGATCGCCTCGTGGGCCTGCTCGCGGCCGACCCCGTTGCGCACGGCAGCCATCAACACCTTGGTGGTGGCCAGGAACGGCAGGTAGCGGTCGAGCTCCCGCTGGATCACCGCGGGGAAGGCGCCGAACTCGTCGAGCACGGTGAGGAAGGTCTGGAAGAGACCGTCGGCAGCGAAAAACGCGTCGGGCAACGCAACCCGGCGCACCACGGAGCAGGAGACGTCGCCCTCGTTCCACTGGTCGCCGGCCAGCTCGCCGACCATGGAGAGGTACCCGCGCAGGATCACGGCCAGCCCGTTGACCCGCTCGCAGGAGCGGGTGTTCATCTTGTGCGGCATCGCCGACGAGCCGACCTGCCCCTCCTTGAACCCTTCGGTCACCAGCTCGATGCCGGCCATCAGCCGGATCGTGGTAGCCAGGTTGGACGGGGCGGCGACCGCCTGGACGAGCGCGGACACGACGTCGAAGTCGAGCGAGCGCGGGTACACCTGGCCAACGCTGGTCAGTACGCGGTCGAACCCGAGATGCGTCGCGACCCGCTCTTCGAGCAAGCCGAGCTTGTCGGCGTCCCCGTCGAGCAGGTCGAGCATGTCCTGGGCGGTGCCTACCGGCCCCTTGATGCCGCGCAGCGGGTAGCGCGCGATGAGATCCTCCAGCCGAGCCAACGCGACCAGTTGCTCGTCGGCGGCTGTCGCGAAGCGCTTGCCCAGGGTGGTCGCCTGGGCGGCGACGTTGTGCGAGCGGCCGGCCATCACCAGGGCCTCGTGCTCACCGGCCAGCCGGGCAAGCCGGGCAAGCGCCGCGACCACCCGGTCGCGGATCAGCAGCAGGGACGCCCGGATCTGCAGTTGCTCGACGTTCTCGGTGAGGTCGCGTGAGGTCATGCCCTTGTGGATGTGCTCGTGTCCGGCGAGCGCGCAGAACTCCTCGATCCGGGCCTTCACATCGTGGCGAGTGACCCGCTCACGCGCGGCGATGGACGCGAGGTCGACCTGGCCGACGACCTTCTCGTACGCCTCGATCACGCCGTCGGGCACGTCGATGCCGAGATCCTTCTGCGCCTTGAGCACCGCGATCCACAGCTGTCGCTCAAGCATGATCTTGTGCTCGGGCGACCAGATCTCGGCGAGGTCCCGGCCGGCATACCGGTTGGCCAGCACGTTGGGAATCGGCATCGGCCCTCCGAGATGCGGCCGGTCCGGGAAAGTGGTCACAGACGACACGATCGCCGGCCTGGGAGCTGTCGTCTGTGACCATTATCCGCCAGCCTGCTGGGAATCGTCATCGGTCGGCTCCAGCCGCGGCGGCGGCCGCGATGTCGGTGCGGTAGTGGGCACCGGGGATCGTGATCAACCCCACCGCTTCGTACGCCCGCTCGCGGGCCTGGGCGAGCGAGTCGCCCGAGGCGGTGACGGCGAGTACGCGCCCACCGGCGGTAGCGAGCCCCCCACCGTCCTGCCCGGTACCGGCATGGATGACGTCGACGCCGGCGAGTGCGTCCGCGTCGGCGACGCCGCCGATCGGGTCGCCCTTGCGCGGGGACTCGGGGTATCCCTCGGCCGCGACGACGACCGTCACCGCGGCGCCGGGCTTCCACTGGGGTGGCGCGACCTCGTGCAACCGGCCTTCGGCGGCGGCCAGCAGGAGCGCGCCGAGAGGCGAGTCGAGCTGGGCCAGCAGCGCTTGCGTCTCGGGATCGCCGAAACGGGCGTTGAACTCGACCACCTTGACCCCGCGCTTAGTGAGCGCGAGCCCGGCGTAGAGCAGTCCGCTGAACGGAGCGCCTCGCCGGGCCATCTCCCGCACGGTGGGGACCAGCACCCGGTCGTACACCTCGGCGACCAGGCCGTCGGGAGCCCACGGCAGCGGCGTGTACGCACCCATGCCGCCGGTGTTGGGGCCTTGGTCGTGGTCGTAGGCACGCTTGAAATCCTGCGCCGGCTGGAGCGGGTAGACCGTCTCGCCGTCGGTGATCGCGAACAGTGAGACCTCCGGGCCGTCGAGGTACTCCTCGATCACGACCCGGCCGCAGGCGATCGCGTGCGCCAGCGCCACGTCGCGGTCATGGGTGACGACCACGCCCTTGCCCGCGGCCAGGCCGTCGTCCTTGACGACGTAGGGAGCGCCGAACGTGTCGAGTGCCTCCGCGGACTCGGTGGCGCTCGTACAGACCCGTGCCATCGCGGTGGGCACCTCGGCCGCGGCCATCACGTCCTTGGCGAACGCCTTCGAGCCCTCGAGTTGCGCGGCCGCCGCAGAGGGCCCGAAGACCGCGAACCCGGCATCGCGGAGCACGTCGGCGACGCCAGCCACCAGCGGGGCCTCGGGTCCGACGACGACCAGATCGGCTCCGATCTCACCGGCCAGCTTGCCGAGCCCAGCACCGTCGAGCGGATCGACCTCGTGGAGCGCGGCGAACGATGCGATCCCGGGGTTGCCCGGGGCGGCATGCACCTCGGTGACGGACGGGTCGCGGGAGAGCGCCAGGGCCAATGCGTGCTCGCGGCCACCAGAGCCGATCACGAGGGCTTTCACGTGACCCGAGTCTACGGTTTCGTCTGGCCGGGCGGGTCTCCGGGCAGTACGCGGCTCGCTGAGCTTGTGGCCGATGGTGACACTCCCGCCGGGCGCTTCGCTGTCGCCATCGGCCACAATCCAGCCGGCAGTGCCGGCATCGGCCACAATCCAGCTCCACCAACCCAGGGCCCCACCAACCCAGGACCCCAGCAACCCAGGACCCCAGCAACCCAGGAGGGCCTTGGGGATGACCGGCCGACGTCAGAGCCCGAGCTGCGCCAGCCTGGCGTCGTACTCGTCCTCGATCTCTTCCTCGTCGCGGTCCGAGGTCCACATGCTCTCGAGTTCGTCCTTGACCGCGGGATCGAGCGCGTCGTACTTGGCCCGGTGCGCTTCGGCGTTCTCGATCCAGTAGCCGACGGTCTTGTACGCGGTCGCGGGCAGTCCGAGGCCGTGTCGTAGGTGCTTGCGCACTGCCCGCAACGCCTTGGCCTCGCCGGCGACCCAGACGTACCCGACGCCACCGGGTCGAGGCAGCGTGCGCACGACGTCCTCGAGCCGGCTCGGTCCGTGCCCGTTGCCGCCCAGCATCCAGGTGACCTCGGCGCGCGGGTGTGCAGGCAGTTGGATGCGGTGGGCGTCGTCGGCGATCTCGACGACGACCCGGGTGCCGACGTGCTCGGGCGTCTGCTCGAGCAGCCGCGCGAGCGCGGGCAGGCCCGCGTAGTCGGCGACCAGGATCTGCCAGGCGAGGTCGGCGGGCGGGTCGTAGAGCGAGCTCGGCGTGTTCAGCACGATCCGGTCGCCGGGCTGTGCGCGGAGCGCCCACGCCGCCGCGACACCGCCGTCGTGCACGACGAAGTCGACGGTGATCTCCCCGCGGCCGGCGTCGAAGGCACGGACGGTGTAGGTGCGGCAGAGGTCGAGGTCGATGCTGCTCCAGTCGAGGTCGCCGTCGACGACGGCAGGCAGCGGCGGTTCGACCTGGCCAGGGCCGGGGAGCAGCAGGCGGATGTACTCGTCGCCGACCCCGGTCGAGGCGTACGAGGCCAGGTCTTCCCCGCCGAAGACCACGCGCCGCATCGCGGGAGACAGCTCCTCGACCCGCACCACCTCGGCACGATGGACCCGCATCGGCACCGCTGACTTCGCCATCTCACTCCTCGCACCCGACCGACTAGTTAGGTAAGCCTAATGCGTCGGGTGGTCAGCGCAGGACGATGGTCTCCTCGCGGCCGGGGCCGACGCCGACGCCCCAGAACGGCGCACCGGAGATCTCCTCCAGTGCCCGCACATAGGCCTGGGCGTTCTTGGGCAGCTCGCCGAACGTGCGACAGCCGGAGATGTCCTCACCCCAACCGTCGAAGAACTCGTAGACCGGAGTGGCGTGGTGGAACTCGGTCTGCGTCATCGGCATCTCGTCGTGGCGGACCCCCTCGACGTCGTAGGCCACGCACACGGGAATGCGGTCCCAGTCACCGAGCACGTCGAGCTTGGTCAGGAAGAACTCGGTCAGTCCGTTGATCCGCGCGGCGTAGCGGGCGATGACCGCGTCGTACCAGCCGCAGCGCCGGTTGCGACCGGTGGTGACGCCGTACTCCGCGCCGATCGTGCGCAGTTTGTCGCCGTCCTCGTCGAGCAACTCGGTGGGGAACGGACCGGAGCCGACGCGGGTCGTGTAGGCCTTGATCACGCCGATGATCCGGTCGATCCGGTTCGGGCCGATGCCGCCGCCGGTGCAGACACCGCCGGCGGTCGGGTTGCTGGAGGTGACGAACGGGTACGTCCCGAAGTCGACGTCGAGCATCGTGGCCTGGGCGCCCTCGAAGAGCACGACCTCGTCGCGGTCGAGCGCCTGGTTCAGCAGCAGCGAGGTGTCGCGGATCATCGGCCGCAGGCGCTCGGTGTAGGAGGAGATCTCCTCGACGATCTCGCCGACGGTGATCGCACGGCGGTTGTAGACCTTGACCAGCAGATGGTTCTTGATCTCCAGCGCCGCCTCGACCTTCTGCGCCAGGATCTTCTCGTCGAGGATATCGGCGACGCGGACGCCGACCCGGCCGATCTTGTCGGCGTACGCCGGCCCGATGCCGCGTCCGGTCGTGCCGATCTGGTTGCGGCCCAGGAACCGCTCGGTGGTCTTGTCGATCGTCGTGTGATAGCTGGTGATCAGGTGCGCGTTGGCCGACACGACCAGCCGGGACAGGTCGACCCCGCGCTCGGTGAGCCCGTCGTACTCCTCGAAGAGCGCGGTCGGGTCGACCACAACGCCGTTGCCGATCACCGGGGTGCAGCCCGGGGTGAGTACGCCACTGGGCAACAGATGGGTGGCGAACTTCTCCCCGCCGACCACGATCGTGTGACCAGCATTGTTGCCACCTGAGTAACGTACGCAATAATCGATCGACGAGCCGAGCAGGTCGGTCGCCTTCCCCTTGCCTTCGTCACCCCACTGGGCACCGAGTACGACGATCGCAGGCATGCGGTCCCCTTCCGTTCGGGCCTGACGCTACCAACCCCGATTCGTCTGCGAACGCTCCGCTGGGAATAGACGCAAGGTCGCGGACGAATCGCGAGCAATCAGAGCCAGCCACGACGGACGGCCTCGACCCCGGCCTGGAAGCGCGAGGTGGCGCCGAGCTCACCGAGCAGGTCGCTGGCCCGCCGGCGTACCGTCCGCAGGCTGACCCCCAGCGTCCGCGCGATTTGTTCGTCCTTGGCGCCACGCGCCAGCTGGTTGAGCAGCAGCGAGCGGCTCTCGTCGGCCGCCGTCTCGCCGTGAGCACCCAGACCCGGCACCGAGATCGCCTGGGCCCACGCGGCCTCGAACAGCAGCTTCAGCGACTCCACCAGGGCCACCTGCCGGACGATCAGCACCCGGCCCACCTCGGAGCCGAGGCGCTCCGGGAGCACCGCTACCGAGTTGCCGAGCACCGCGAGCCGCATGGGCACCCGGGCGAGCACGCGGGCCGCCTCGCCGGCCTCGGCGCGACGGTGAATGCCGGGAACCCGGTGCTCGAGGACTCGCGCCGGGTAGACGGCCCGCGACGTACGCCCGGCCGCCAGGGCCGTGAGCACGGCGTGATCGACCGCGGTCAGTTCCTCGGGGTGCCATTGGTCAGGCCGCATCCACAGCAGCTCGCCAGGCGTGACCCGGATCAGTCGCTCGAACTCCTGCGGCAGCTGATCTTCGGGGACCATGTCGATCTGGACCTGGGTGATGTCAGCCTGCGGTCGCATCTCGGCCGCCCGCATCAAGAACGCCGGCAACCCCTGCCTGACCTCGTCCAGGCGCGCGGCGTCGGCGGCCAGCAGCGCCGCCTGGCGGTCGAGGATCTCGCCGAGTGCCTGGGCCGGCGGCCGGGCCACGATCCAGCCGTCGTCGTCGTGGCTGACCAACCGGGCGTCTTCGAGGCCGGAGAGCGCCCGGACCAACTCGCCGGCGGAGCAGTCGGCGTGCAGCGCGAGCGCATCGGCAGAGGTGCGCGGAGCACGCAGGAGCACGTCGTACACGCGTCGCTGGAGTGAGTCGAAGCCAAGCACCGCGAGGGGATCCGGCATAGCTGTCACCTTAGTGCCATTGGCACTTAGTGGCACAGCGTGAGTGGCATTCGCCCGGAATGCTCGAAACGAAACGACGCCCGATGATCGCCCCGTGATCGACCCAGTGATTGCGCAGTGATCGCTCGTGAGCGTGCCAGCACCACTCCACTCATCTCGGGAGAGCGGAGCGATCCGGGAGCGCCGGAACTGTCGCGGGGGACAGTTCCGGTGCTCCTCGCCTCAGCCCAGCAACTCGGTGTACGCCGTCGCGCTGCTCATCCGCAGGAACTCCGCGGTCCGCTGCGCCTCAGCCGTCTCGCCGATCGCATCCGCCGAGCGACTCAACCGGGCCAGCGCGCGCAGGAAGCCTCGGTTGGGCTCGTGCTCCCACGGCACCGGCCCGTGCCCCTTCCACCCGTTGCGCCGTAACAGGTCCAGGCTGCGGTGGTAGCCGACCCGGGCGTACGCGTAGACCGTCAGCTCGTCAGCGCCGCGTTCGGCCGCCTGCTCGGCAAGCGTCGCCCAGGCCAGCGGCGACTCGGGATGCGCGCGTACGACGGTCTCGGCCGGGGTGCCCGCCGCGAGTTCGGCCTCGGCCGGGTCTGTCGGTAGCTGGGTCGGCGGTGGACCCGCCATCAGATCGGGAAAGCTCATGTCGGGAATTGTCCCTGCCCTGGTGTTGTCTGGATAGCATGACCCAACCATCGAGCAGCTCGGCTGCCGTCGAGGGCCAGGACAAGGACCCGTGGCCGGCGCTGATCGCGCTCGTCATCGGCTTCTTCATGATCCTGGTCGACACCACCATCGTCAGTGTCGCGACCCCCGCGATCATCGAGGATCTCCAGACCACGACCAACGACGTGATCTGGGTGACCAGCGCCTACCTGCTGGCATACGCCGTGCCGCTGCTGATCACCGGACGGCTCGGCGACCGGTTCGGCCCCAAGAACGTCTACCTGATCGGGCTTGCGCTGTTCACAGCGTCGTCGCTGGCCTGCGGCCTGACCAACACCGTCGAGGGCCTGATCATCGCGCGGGTGTTCCAGGGCTTCGGTGCATCGCTGATCACTCCGCAGACGATGGCGATCATTACCCGCATTTTCCCGCCCGACCGTCGCGGCCAGGCGATGGCGCTCTGGGGCGCCACCGCCGGCGTCGCGGTCCTGGTCGGCCCGATCCTGGGCGGTGTTCTGGTCGACAGCCTCGGCTGGGAGTGGATCTTCTTCGTCAACATCCCGGTCGGGATCGTCGGTTTCCTCGTGGCGGCCCGGCTGGTGCCCCAGCTGCCGACCCACAACCACCAGTTCGACTGGCTCGGCGTGGCGCTCAGCGGCGTGGGCATGTTCCTCCTGGTCTTCGGCATCCAGGAAGGACACCAGCACGACTGGGACACCGCGATCTGGCTGATGATCGCCGGCGGCGTGGTGCTGATGGGTTTGTTCGTCGGATGGCAGGCGGTCAACAAGCGCGAGCCGCTCGTGCCGCTGGGCATGTTCGGTGACCGCAACTTCTCCCTGAGCAGTCTCGGCATCTCCGCGATGGCCTTCTCCGTCACCTCGATGTCGTTCCCGTTCATGCTCTACGCCCAGTTGGTACGCGGCCTGTCCCCGACGAAGGCGGCGCTGCTCATGGTGCCGATGGCGGTCTTCTCGATCCTGCTCGCGCCACCGGTCGGCCGGCTGACCGACCGCGTCCATCCCCGGCTCATCACCGGCACCGGCTTCACCCTGGTCACGATCGCCCTGGTCTGGATGTCGCGCGTGATGGAGCCCGACACGTCCACGTTCGCGTTGTGTCTACCGATGGGCCTGCTCGGCATCGGCAGCTCGATGGTCTGGGCGCCGCTGGCGGCTACCGCCACCCGCAACCTCCCGCCCAGACTCGCGGGAGCGGGAGCGGGCGTCTACAACACGACGCGCCAGGTCGGGGCCGTCCTTGGATCCGCGGCGATCGCGGTTCTGATCGACTCCCGGATCGCCGCGCACGGCCTGACGTTCTCGGCCTCCAGCGAGGGAAAGGTCAGCCAGTTACCGGCTCAGGTGCAGGCGCCGTTCGCGGGCGCGATGTCCGATGCGATGCTGCTTCCCGCCGGCGTACTCGTCCTGGGGATCCTGGCCTCGCTCGGCTTCGCCGCGATGCGCCGGCCTGTCTCGGCGCCGGCGCCCGTCCCTGCCCCGGTGGCCGAGTAGACAGCTGCCGCTTGGGATCTGTGAGAGAAGTCCTCGACTTCGGCGCCTCGCGTCCGGCCGGCGTCTCG